>WLEA01000027.1 GCA_009704535.1 Actinomycetota bacterium | reverse complement strand
TCGCCACGAGCTTGAGTGATTGGCTTGCCCATTTCACGAACGATCATCGCGGCAAGCGTGTCGACGTCGGCCTCCATCAGGTCGGCGGCCTTGTTCATCCAGGCCGCCCTCTGGCCATAGGGGGTGCGCCGGAGCACTTGGTAGGCGGCCTGGGCTTTGGCGAGACGGTCCTGAACCTCTGCTGGGGTGTGAGCGGTGAATTCTTCTTCGATGGCTCCGGTGGTGGGGTTAACGACGGCAATCGGCATAGCCAACAACTCTCCTCAGGTTACAAACTTCGACTAACTCCACCATCGTAGTCCTGGCGTCCATTGCAGGGCTGAACAAGAACTACCGCACCGGAGTCGCCCCGAACGAGCGCAACTGAGCGAGTGCTCACATGTGCACAGAATAAGACTCTTGGAGGCCGAAAAGATATTCAGAAACTGTGTAGTGTATTTCTGTTGTCAGCAACGGAGCTAACGTCGAGGGAGTAGTCAGAGTGGATTCATCCTCTGAGTCACACGGGTCCAACGCTTACGTTTCATTGCGCGGTGTTTCGAAGTCTTTCGACGACGTTCGCGCGGTTGTTGACCTTGATCTTGATATCGCCTCCGGGGAGTTCTTCTCGATGCTCGGGCCCTCGGGGTCTGGAAAAACCACTGTGTTGCGGCTCATCGCGGGATTCGAAACTGTCAGTTCCGGGACAATCTCGATTGATGGCGAGGACATCACCACACTCGCCCCCTTTGACCGCACGGTCAACACTGTCTTCCAGGACTATGCGCTCTTTCCGCATATGACCATCCAGGAGAACGTTGAGTATGGTCTGCGCACCCGGAAGGTTCCTAAGCCGGAGCGGGCTGCCCAAGCTGCGCAAGCGATTGACCGGGTCAAGCTCTCTCACCTCGCCGGCCGTCTGCCCCACCAACTCTCCGGCGGGCAACGCCAGCGCATCGCTCTGGCTCGAGCACTGGTTCTTCGCCCCAAGGTTCTGCTGCTTGATGAGCCACTGGGTGCACTGGATAAGCAGTTGCGCGAAGAGATGCAGGTTGAGCTCAAGTCCATCCAGCGCGAAGCAGGAATCACCTTTATTTTTGTCACCCACGACCAAGAGGAAGCTATGCGGATGAGCGATCGCATCGCGGTCTTTAACGCGGGTCGTATCGAGCAGTTGGGGACCCCACACGAGGTCTATGAGAAGCCCGCAACCGCCTTTGTCGCAGGGTTCCTGGGGGTTTCCAACCTTATGTCCGGCGAGAAGGCGCAGGCGGTGGTGGGGCGGACTGGTTTGGTGAATATCCGGCCCGAGAGAATTCGTCTGGTGGGCCCCGGCGCTAAGCCGGGCAAAGATGAGATGGCTGTCTCAGGCGTGATCATCGAGGTCGCTTACACCGGTGCCAACACGATTTACATCGTCGAAACGGCCGGGAGCGTCCGACTGATTTCGACGAAGCTCAATGAAGAGTTACCGGGAGTGGGCGAAAGCTTCCAGACCGGCGACAAGGTTGTTGCGTTGTGGCGAAATGCCCACATCGCAACAATTCCCCACTAGAACTGGCGAAGGCCAGGTGAAAGGAAACTGATGAGAGGCAAGAAGCTAGCTTTTGCGGCACTCTTCGCCGCGTCAGCCGTTGTTCTGAGCTCCTGCGCAGGCAACGGTGAGCTGACGCTCGACGTTCCCGACGTCCCCATGCACGAAGAAATGGGCGCGTTCGAGGGCGAACTGAACATTGTCAACTGGTCGGGCTTCGTGGAGCCCGCATGGACTGACCAGTTCACGGCCGACACCGGCTGTGTGGTCAACCCCCGTGTTGCTGGTACTTCTGATGAGATGGTGACTTTGATGCGCACCGGCGAGTACGACATCGTGTCGGCCTCGGGTGACGCAGCGCTTCGCTTGATCGTCGGTGGCGACGTGCAGCCGCTCAATGTTGAGTTGATCCCCAACTTCAGCGATGACATTGCTGAAGGCATGAAGGGTCAGATCTATGACACCGTCAACGGCAAGCCTTACGGGGTGCCGATTGGTCGTGGCGCCAACCTTCTCCAGTACAACGAGGACGTCACTGGTGGCGCTCCCGAGAGCTGGGATGTTGTCTGGGAGTCCGACAGCCCCTACGCCGGCAAGATCACCGCGTATGACGCACCGATCTACATCGCTGACGCTGCTGTCTACCTGATGTACCACAACCCTGAGCTCGGGATCGAAAACCCCTACGCTCTGGACGAGACCCAGCTTGCCGCTGCGGTGGAACTGCTCAAGCAGCAGAACGCCATCATCGGTGAGTACTGGTCAGACCCTGTGGCACAGATCACCTCCTTCGTCGGTGGCAACACCGTGGTGGGCACCTCGTGGGAAGTTCTGCGTAAGTTTGCAGCCAGCGAGAACCTGAAGACCACCCTCCCCGTTGAGGGCTCGACTGGTTGGTACGACGCATGGTTGGTCAGCTCGACCACCCCTAACGTCAACTGTGCTTACGCATGGATGGACTACACCAGCCGCGCCGATGTGAATGGTGCTATCGCCATGAACTTCGGTATGGCTCCTGCCAACATCGCATTCTGCGCTACTAGCCCAGAAGCACAGGCTCACTGTGACGAGTTCGCAGCCGAGGACGAGGAGTTCTTCTCCAAGATCTGGCCGTGGACCACCCCCATTGAGCAGTGTGTCGATGGCCGCACCGATGTCAAGTGCACCAGTTTCCAAGACTGGACCGACGCTTGGTTGACGGTTAAGGGCTAAAACCCTTATCCGGGCGGTGGGCTCAGATTGAGTTCACCGCCCGGCCCCTCGGGGCCAGCCCACACGCGTTATTCAGGAGTGAGCATGAGCAAGGTCGACCACGTGGTGCCAGGGACATCGTCTGTGGGCACCGAGGGCACCAAGCGGGCATCCACTTACCTGTTTCAGCGCTCCAGGGTTCGACTCATTGGCCTTCTGGCCTTGCCAATGACCTGGCTGGTTGGCGTCTACATCGTGTCGCTTTTTCTTCTTCTCGTCACCGCGTTCTGGGTGATCAACCCCTTTACCTCCAGGGTCAGCCCCGGCTTTACTCTCGATAACTTCATCAGCATCATCGCGGTTCCCGCTTATCTCTCGACGTCGCTTCGCACGCTGGGAATGGCGCTTGCGGTGACTGCGATTGCAGTTGTTTTTGCGGTGCCGCTCGGGATTTACATGGCAAAACTGGCCTCGCCGCTGATGCGGAATATTCTGGCGGTGGCGATCACACTGCCTCTGTGGGCTGGTTATCTTGTCAAGATTCTCGCCATGCGTCTCGTGTTCACCGAAAACGGCTTTATCAACTGGGCTCTTGGTCCACTGGGAGTTCAGAGCCCTGGATTCAATGTTTGGGTGGCAATCATTACGCTGACCTATTTGTGGTTCCCCTACATGGCTCTGCCGGTCTTCACGGCCATCCGTCAGATTCCCAACAGCCTCTTCGATGCCTCTGCAGATATGGGAGCAAAATCTTTCGCGACCATCACGCGTGTGGTGATACCTCTGATTATTCCCGCGATCATTGCTGGTTCCGTATTCACCTTCTCTCTCAGCTTGGGTGACTATTTGGCCGCCCGCTTCACCGGTGGCGCCACGCAGATGATCGGTAGCATCATCGCCTCCAACATCAACCTGAACCCACCCGTTGCTGCTGCGTTCTCGATGGTTCCAATCGCCTTTGTGGTGATGTATTTGATGGTCGCTAGGCGGACCGGATCGCTGGAGAGGATGTAGTCATGCTCCAGATGTCGCGCGTTGCCAGGTGGGGCCTTGCATTAATCGTGATCGCCGTTCTGCTTTTTATGTATGTTCCCTTGCTTGTGGTGGTGCTGAATAGTTTCAACACCGCTCAGTTGTCGTCCTGGCCTATCCAGGAGTTTTCGCTCAAGTGGTGGCTGTTTGCCGTGGACTACGAGCCCATCCGCCTGGCCCTGTTGAACTCGGTGATTGTGGCCTCAGCGGCGATGGTGATTGCCTCAATTCTTGGAACCTTGGTTGCTTTTGCTCTGAATCGCTATGACTTTTTTGGACGCTCGACCATCAACCTTTTGGTTGTTCTGCCGATTGCTCTTCCCGGTGTTGTCACCGGTGTGGCATTTTCCAACACGTATTCGAATTTTTTGAGCCCCCTGGGAATCAGCATCGGCTATTTCGGATTGATTGTCTCCCACGCCACTTTTTGTATTGTGATGGTTTTCAATAATGTTTTTGCGAGGCTAAAGCGCATGAACCCGAGCCTCGAAGAGGCTTCGATGGATCTGGGGGCTGGTCTCTTCGAGACATTCCGGTTGGTGACCTTCCCGCAGTTTCGGTCGTCCTTTATCGCTGGTGCACTACTCGCCTTCGCGCTGAGCTTTGACGAGGTGTACGTCACAATCTTTACGGCCCCACCTGGCGTCGACACCCTCCCGCTCTGGATTTTGAAGGAAATGGCCAGGCCCAATCAAGCCAGCGTGGTCAATGTAGTGGCTACCGTTGTGATTCTGCTCTCGCTGGTTCCCGTCTATATTTCCCAGCGTCTTTCTCGCGTTGACGAACAACGCTAAGTCTCTGTCGGAGGCCACAGCTACTGTGGAATGAGCGATGAGAGGACGGGTTCACAATGTCGTCATGGATTGTCAAGATTCCGGGTTCGCCCGAGATGGCCGCTGATACCGCGATGCTTGCAGAGCTTGCTGGTCACCGAACGATCAGCAGGGACACACCGGTGGTTGATGTGGCCACTGGCAATGAATTCCCTGCCCACATGATTCCGGGTGTTTTCTCTCCCAAGAACTGGACAGTGGCCCTTGTCTTGTCGGTGCTCCTGGGGTATTTCGGTGTCGACCGCTTTTATCTCGGTAGCGGTGGCTTGGGCTTTCTGAAGCTGGTGAGTGTGGGTGGCGGTGGCCTGTGGTGGATTATCGATATCGTTTTGCTAGCCACCAAAACAGCCAATGACGGGCACAAACGCCCCGTTGCCTAGATTCCCAGCGCGATGGGTCATCCCAGGCGTACGCTTGGACTTCTATGACCACAGACACGAGTGCGCACAGGGATGACGTTGATAGAATTCTATCTGCTGCAGAGGAAGAATCCGCCCCGGTCACGGTGTTTCGAGGAACCTCGGGTCAGTCGCTAAGTCCGTTGTCAGGTGTCACCCGTGGCGACATGGATTTGGAGGAACGGCAGGCCCTTCGCCGTGTCGCCAGCCTCTCTACCGAGCTCGACGACGTTACCGAGGTCGAGTATCGACAACTTCGGTTGGAGAAAGTTGTGCTCATTGGGGTCTATAGCCAAGGGACTGTTATCGACGCCGAGAATTCGCTTCGGGAGTTGGCGGCACTGTGTGAAACGGCCGGAGCCCAGGTACTGGATGGGTTACTTCAGCGCTTACCTCACCCCGATGCCGCGACGTATTTGGGCAAAGGCAAGGCACAAGAGCTCAAAGAGCTGATTGCAGAATTGGGTGCTGACACTGTCGTCGCTGACACCGAACTTGCTCCCTCCCAACGTCGCGCCCTCGAGGATGTGGTGAAAGTCAAGGTCATTGATCGAACCGCGGTGATTTTGGATATTTTCTCCCAACACGCCAAAACCCGGGAGGGTAAGGCGCAGGTGGAATTGGCCCAACTGCAGTACCTCTTGCCACGGCTTCGCGGTTGGGGTGAATCGATGAGTCGTCAAGCCGGTGGCCAAGTCGGTGGCGCCAGCGCGGGTATGGGAAGCCGTGGGCCTGGTGAAACGAAAATTGAGCTCGATCGCCGACGCATCAACACGCGGATGGCGAGACTGCGTAAGCAGATTGCCTCCTTCGGTCCGTCCCGCGAAACCAAGCGTCAACAGCGCAAACGCACCGGCATCCCGAACGTCGCCATCGCTGGATACACCAATGCGGGAAAATCCTCGTTGCTTAACCGAATCACCCGCGCGGGTGTCTTGGTGGAGGATGCTTTGTTTGCAACACTCGATGCGACCGTGCGCAAGGCGACTGCACCCTCGGGAACACACTTCACCCTGACGGACACCGTCGGATTTGTCCGCCAGTTGCCCCACCAGTTAGTGGAGGCTTTTCGTTCCACCCTCGAGGAAGTGGGGCAAGCGGATGTGATCGTCCACGTGGTCGATGCCTCACATCCGGACCCTGGCGCCCAGCTCGTCACGGTGCGCGATGTCATCTCAGACGTGGGGGCCTCGGACGTGCCGGAGATCGTCGTGTTTAACAAAGCCGACCTCGTCGATGGCGGCGTCAGCATGCAATTGCGCGGGCTTGCCCCCAATTCCCTCTTTGTTTCTGCAAAAACGGGGGAGGGCATTGATCTCTTAATGGCGCGCATTGATGAACTGCTGCCACACCCCACTGCGCCAGCGCACATCATGGTGCCCTATGACCGAGGGGACCTGGTGGCCCGACTGCACGACATCGCAGTGATTCAAGAGACGTCCTACACCGAGCACGGCACGCAGATGCGAGTCCTGGTTGAGCCCAAATTGCTGGAGGAGCTCCAGCAGTTTGCGCTGCCGAACTAGTGGTTGAGGGTTGCAAGCAGCGCGCTGCCCACGATGCCCGCGTTGTTAAACAGCTCTGCGGGCTTGATCGGAGTGCTGACAGCGATGTAGTGGAAGAACTCGGCGTGCTCCGTTGACACCCCACCGCCAATGACAAACAGGTCCGGCGAGAAGAGCATCTCGAGATGGCCAAAATAACGGGTTAGCCGCTGGCCCCATGCCTCGAAGCTCAGGCCCTCTCGCTCCCTAGCGGCGTTTGAGGCCCTAAGCTCGGCCTCCGAGCCGTCGACCTCTAGGTGCCCGAGCTCAGCGTTGGGGACGAGAACACCATCAGAAATCAGTGCTGTGCCGATACCCGTTCCGAGCGTGACCACAATGACAAGACCAGCGACATTCCGTGCGGCGCCAAGCCGGGCTTCAGCCAATCCCGCCGCGTCGGCGTCGTTGACGAAGTGGACCTCTCGGTCCAGTGAATCAGCGAACAGGCGCTCAGCGGGGAGCCCGATCCAGTCGGGTGAAACGTTCGCAGCGGACATGGTCACTCCGTGACGAACCACACCGGGAAAACACACACCCACAAGTTCATCCCTTGACGACTCAAGATCGTCAAGAATGTGGCGGACGCACTCAAGAACGTCGCCCGGGTGGCCCCCTGGCGGGGTGGGGTATTTGATGCGCTCGCTCAACAGCGCACCGGTGGAAACCCTCACCCGGGCGCCTTTGATGCCAGTGCCTCCGATATCGATTCCTATGGCTGCTGTCATGGCAGAGTCAGAATCTCCGCTCCGGTTTCACTGACCACGAGCGTGTGCTCAAATTGGGCGGAGAGCGACTTGTCTTTGGTCGTCACTGTCCAACCATCTGACCACAAATCCCAGGCAATTGTCCCGAGCGTCAGCATTGGTTCAATGGTGAACACCATGCCGGGAACCAAGAGCTGGTCAAACTGTGGTGAGGCGTCATAGTGGGGAATGATGAGCCCCGAGTGAAAAGACGAGCCAACACCGTGTCCGGTGAAATCGCGAACCACTCCGTAACCAAAACGAGAGGCGTAGGCCTCAATGGTGCGCCCGATAACGTTGATCTGTCGGCCCGGAACGACCGCCATAATCGCCCGGCGCAGTGCCTCCTCGGTGCGCTCGACCAGAAGTCTGGCGTCCTCGCTCGCCTGACCGGCAATAAAGGTCTTGTTGAGGTCTCCGTGCATTCCATCCTTGAAGGCAGTGATGTCGATATTGACGATGTCGCCCTCAACAATCACCGTGTTGTCAGGGATTCCGTGGCAAATCGTTTCGTTGAGTGAGGTGCAACACGACTTGGGATACCCGCGATAGCCGAGCGTTGAGGGGTAGGCCCCGTGACTGACAACAAACTCGTGGGCGATTCCATCGAGCTCGTCGGTCGTGACGCCCGGAGCAATCGCTGCTCCCACTGCCTCCACTGCTCCCGCGGCGATTCTTCCGGCCGCGCGGATGCTCTCGATTTCCTCTGCCGTATACACGTCGTCGCCGACGTGGTCCGCGGGAGCGCGCTTACCCACATATTCGGGCCTGACGATAGAGTCAGGAACAGTTCGCGGGGGGCTCATGACGCCAGGGGTAATGTTTCCTGAAGCATCGCGAGGCACACGACCAGTCTAAACGGGAGCGCAACGTGGCAGAGCCAGAACAGTGGTGGTACAACCACAAAACCGGCCAGGTCGAGAAAGGCCGGCAGTCATTGGGTCTGGATCGCGATGGGCCCTTTAGCTCCGAAGAGGAAGCCGCGAGAGCGCCAGAGATTGCTCGAGAACGCTCGCGCGAATGGGAGCAAGAAGAGACAAACCCCTAGTTGTCGGTGAAGGAGTGCTCGTCGCTCGGGAACGATCCCTGCGTGACGTCATCGCGCCACTTGCCAACCGAGTCCAAGAGCGTCGCTTCAAGATTCGCGTACTGCTTCACAAAGCGAGGGATTCGGGTGGTGTTGAGCCCCAGGAGGTCTGTCCAGACGAGAATCTGGCCATCGGTGTCGGGGCCCGCGCCGATGCCGATCGTCGGAATCCTCAAGGCTTCGGTGACCTCCTTGGCAACTTCGCGGGGGACCATCTCCAGGACCACAGCAAAGGCGCCAGCTGCTTCGACGGCCAGAGCGTCGCGAATCAGAGCGTCTTTACTGGCCCCGCGTCCTTGGACCACGTGTCCGCCAAGCCCGTGTTCCGATTGAGGCGTATAGCCGATGTGTCCCATCACCGGAATTCCAGCTCCCACCAGACGCTCGATTTGAGGGACTGAGCGGACGCCGCCTTCGAGCTTGACGGCGTGGACGCCCGTTTCTTTCATGAAACGCACCGCGGTGCGCAGAGCGTCATCGGGTCCACCCTCGTAGGAGCCAAAGGGCAGGTCTGCGACCACCAGGGCCCGCTTCGCAGCCCGCGCCACGCCCCGACACAGGGGAATCAGCTCATCCACGGTGACGGGCACCGTGGTGTCGTAGCCAAAGACCGCGTTGCCCGCTGAGTCTCCGATGAGAAGAAAATCAATTCCCGCACGATCAAAAATACCGGCGCTCAGGAAGTCGTAGCTGGTCAGTCCGGTAATTCGGATGCCCTCCACCTTCGCCGTGGCGAAATGGCGCACTCTGACTCGTTTGGGTGCCTCAGACATGCCCAAAGCCTAGTGGGGCCTGTCGGTTCCGGTGATTTTCTGGGTGACCGGCAACCGGCGGTCACGGCCAAACGCAACGCTCGAGATCCGGGGGCCGAGAGCTCCTTGCCGGCGTTTCCATTCGGCGCGCCCGACCATGGCGACAATGTCCCCCACGAGGCCCTTCTGGAATCCGCGAGCCACAATTTGTGGCTCATCGAGCCCTTCGACGATCAGCAGGTCGAGGATTTGATCCAACACCTCATAATCGGGCAGGCTGTCCTGATCGGTCTGGCCGGGTCGTAGTTCGGCACTCGGGGGTTTCTCGATCGAGTTCGTTGGAATCGGGGCTGTCTCGCCACGTCGGGCCGCGTCCTCGTTACGCCATCTGGCCAGGGCCCAGACCATGGTTTTGGGAACATCCTTGAGAGGGGCATAGCCACCCACCGCGTCGCCGTAGATTGTCGAATACCCCACAGCAAGCTCAGATTTGTTGCCGGTGGTGAGGACCAAGTGGCCCTCTGAGTTGGAGAGCGCCATCAACAGCATGCCCCGGGCGCGGGCTTGAACGTTCTCCGCGGCCAGGCCCGTCAGTCCCAGCTGGTGGTCAAACGGTGCCACTAGGTCAGCAATCGGTTCAACGCGGTAGTGGAGTCCGATTCGTTGCGCAAGGTCGCTCGCATCATCTTGAGAGTGGGAGCTTGAATGGACGCTTGGCATACTGACTCCATGCACGCGGTCTGGGCCGAGCGCGTCGGCGGCAATTGCAGCGCAGACGGCGGAATCGATTCCGCCGGAGAGGCCCAGCAGAACGCCGGGGAAACCGTTTTTCGTGACGTAGTCCCTGGTGCCTGTGACCAAGGCCTTCCAGATTACTGCGAGGTCCTCCAGCTGCTCGCGGGGACGGGCCTCTAGGGCGGTTTTCGGTGCGGCTCGGCCGCCCTCGAGAGCAACCCGCGTTGTCTCTGGCGGCACGGCGGCTTCGCGGACGCTGTCTGTTAGGTCTAAATCGACCACGATGAGGTCCTCATCAAAACGAGCGCCCGTGGCGATGCGTTCTCCGGCAGGGGTGATCACCATGCTGTCTCCATCAAACACGAGGTCGTCCTGGCCACCGACGAGGTTGACGTAGCAGATGGTGGTGTTCATCTCCCGCGCTCGGGTCGTTACCAGTGGTGCTCTCACCAAGTCTTTATCCCGCTCGAAAGGGGAGGCATTCGGAACCAACAGCGCGCTCAGGGGATATCCGGTGAGGGCAGAAACGGGTCCACTGTTGCGCCAGAGGTCCTCGCAGATGACGATTCCCAGGTCCGCCCCTGCCACCCGAATAATCAGGCTATGGTTGCCAGGCACGAAGGTCCTGAATTCGTCGAATACGGCGTAGTTGGGTAGGTGGTGTTTGGCATAGGTGGCCTGCACGCGACCCTGATACAGCACACTGGCGGCATTGTGGGCGCGGGCGGGCTGGTGGGGGGCAGTGGGGTCGCTCGCCACAGGGTGGGGGCCATCGGGGTGCCCCAAAACAACAACGAGGTCACCCATGCCAGCAACCTCGAGAAGGCGAGCAAACTCAGCCACGTGGCGCGTTGCGCTAGCCAGGAAATTGTCTCGCAGAGCTAGGTCTTCGATGGGATATCCGGTGAGAGCTAGTTCGCCGGTCAAGAAAACCTGAGCGCCGTGGCCATAGGCGCTGGTGGCCAATTCCAGAAGGCGCTCGCTGTTGCCGCGAAGGTCACCCACAATCGGGTTAGTTTGGGCCATAGCCAAGCGAAGACGGGGCATACCGAGTAGCCTAATGCTTAGGATTTACTCCAGTTCGGAGCTGCTGTGAGGGAACGATGGACAAACAACGAGACTTCGTTTTGCGCACTATTGAAGAGCGCGGAGTTAAGTTCATTCGACTCTGGTTTACCGACGTTGTGGGCACCCTCAAAATGGTGGCGATTGCCCCCGCTGAGGTGGAAGGCGCTTTCGCAGAGGGCCTCGGTATCGATGGGTCGTCCATCGAGGGATTTACCCGCGCGTTTGAGGCCGATGTTCTCGCCCACCCCGACCCCACGACGTTTCAAATCCTGCCCTGGCGCGGTGAAATCGACCCAACAGCGCGCATGTTCTGCGACATCACAACCCCGGACGGGCAGCCCGCGGTCTCCGACCCTCGCTATGTCCTCAAGCGCCAGCTCGAGAAGGCTGCGGGTCTGGGATTCACGTTTTATACCCACCCCGAGATTGAGTTTTATCTCCTAAAGTCCAGTTCTTATGGCCCTCACGGGCCTGAGCCTGTGGATTCTGCTGGCTACTTTGACAATGTTCCCGGTGGAACGGCTCATGATTTCCGTCGTCGTGCAGTGCGGATGCTTGAAGACCTGGGTATCTCGGTGGAATTCAGTCACCACGAGGCTGGACCCGGGCAGAACGAGATTGACCTGCGCTACGCGGACGCCCTGACCACAGCCGACAACATTATGACCTTCCGCACCGTCATCAAAGAGGTCGCGATTGAGCAAGGCGTGTATGCGACTTTTATGCCCAAGCCCCTTGCCCAGCACCCGGGCTCTGGAATGCACACCCACCTTTCGCTCTTCGAAGGCGACACCAACGCGTTCTTCGACCCAGCCGGCAAATATCAGCTCTCCGCAGTGGGACGGTCTTTCGTGGCGGGTATCTTGCGCCATGCCCCTGAGTTCACTGCGATCACCAACCAGTTTGTGAACTCCTATAAGCGGCTCTGGGGCGGGCACGAAGCTCCCAGCTACGTCACCTGGGGGCACAACAACCGCTCTGCGCTGTTACGCGTTCCGCTGTATAAGCCTGGCAAGGGTCAAAGCGCTCGCGTGGAATATCGCGGCATTGATTCTGCAGCCAACCCCTATTTGGCCTTCGCCGTCCTTCTGGCTGCAGGCCTCAAAGGAATTTCTGAGAACTACGAACTTCCACCAGAGGCAGAGGACACTGTTTGGGAGCTGAGTGAGGGCGAGCGCATGGCGCTCGGTTATGAACCGCTCCCGGCCAGCTTGGACAGGGCCCTCGAGCTAATGCAGGGCAGTGAGCTAGTCGCTGAGACTCTGGGTGAGCAAGTGTTCAATTATGTGTTGCTGAACAAGAAACGGGACTGGCTGGAGTATCGCGCGCAGGTGACTCCCTACGAGCTCTCCCGCAACCTCGAACTTCTCTAAGCCCGAGCGCTCATGCGAAGGCCTCCTTCCGCCATCACCCTCGTGGCTCGAGCGGGGTTCGAGAGCCTTGACCAGGCAACCAGCGCATTGGAGAGCCTCAACGCGTCCCCCGAGGAGTTCGCCCATGCCGCAAATCCTGATCTTGCCGCCCAGACCCTCCTGGCACTTCGAGCCAAGGACGCTAAGCGCTTTCAGGCCCTGTGGTCGAAAGAGGCTCAGCGTCGTCGCCTGATCACCCTTACCGGTGTCAGCTCCGGTCTCGGGGACTATCTGCTGCGACGACCTGACCAGTGGAATCTAGTGACGACGTCGCTCAAGCGGCCACCAGATCAGTCTGGTTATCGGAGCGTCTTTACTGCGGCCGTGGAAGGGCTTGCCGGCGAGGAGGCCATCACCGCTCTGCGAGTGGCTTATCGCCGAGCGCTCTGTTCTCTGGCGTTGTGGGATTCCGAAGCCTCAACTCCGCTCACTGTGGTCGAGCGAGTGGCCCGCGCTCTAGCCGATATGGCGGGCGCTTGTGTCGATGTGTCGCTCATGCTCGCGAGAGCCCGACACCAGCTTGAGGCGAGCGATGTTCCCCTAGCCATCATTGGCATGGGGAAGGCGGGCGCAGCCGAGCTCAATTACCTCAGCGACGTGGATGTCATCTATGTCACCGAGGTTCCAGAGGGCCACGACCAGGAGAAGGTACTGGCGGGCGCAACGGTGCTGGCTCGCGAGACAGCGCGTGGCATCACGGAGTTCGGCGTTGAACCTGGGCTGTGGGAGGTCGACCCCAATCTTCGCCCGGAGGGCAAAGACGGCGCGCTCGTGCGCACCCTGGATTCTCACATCGCGTATTACCAGCGCTGGGCTAGCGATTGGGAGTTCCAGGCATTGATTAAGGCGCGTCCGCTCGCGGGAGATCACGACCTTGGTCAGCGTTATCGCGAGGCGCTGGAGCCGATGATTTGGGCAGCGTCGCAGCGGCATGGTTTTGTCGAGCAGGTGCAGCGGATGCGCGAGCGTGTGACGGCAAATATTCCACCTGAGGATGTCGATTATCAGATCAAGCTAGGCCCGGGTGGGCTTCGAGACATTGAATTCACCATTCAGCTTCTTCAGTTGGTTCACGGCGCCACCGATGATTCGGTACGCCTCGCCGACACTCTTGGTGCTCTTCGAGCACTGTCCCAGGCCGGTTATGTGGGGCGAGCTGAAGCGGCTGAGTTTGACCTTGCCTACCGCACGCTGCGTCTGCTGGAGCACCGAATCCAACTCTCCAAGCTCGAACGCACCCACCTGATGCCTCGGCACGAGAGTGCCATTCGGGTGCTCGCTCGCTCAACCAAGCTCGCTGACAATGCCGATGATTTAGTGGCTCATTGGCGGGGAATTCAGCGAGCGGTGCGAAGTCTTCACGAGAAGCTCTTCTATCGCCCACTGCTCTCTGCCGTCGCGGGGCTTCCGGCGTCGGGGGTTGAGCTAACCAGCGAGCAGGCGACGCTGCGCCTGCAAGCTTCTGGTTTTCGTAATCCAGAGGGCGCTCTCCACCACATCAGCGCTCTTACCCAGGGGGTGTCGAGGCGTGCAGCAATCCAGCGCACGTTGCTCCCGGTGCTTCTTTCCTGGCTGTCCGAGGGCACCGACCCAGACGGCGGCCTTCTCGCGTTTAGGACGCTCAGCGATGACCTGGGCGAGACGCACTGGTTTTTGCGGATGCTGCGAGATTCTTCAGGTGCTGCCAACCGTCTCACGGGGGTGCTCTCGACTAGCCGATATGTCTCAGCGCTTCTCGGTCGGATTCCAGAGGGGGCGGCCTGGCTTGATAACGACGAGGATTTAACTCCGCGAGACCCAGGCTCTCTGCGTGACGAGACGCGGGCGACCCTCGAGCGCCACTCGGCCGATGAGGTCGGCGCCAGCGGCGCTCTGCGCCACTTGCGCCGGAGGGAGCTTTTGAGAATTGCGCTTGGCAGCATGGTCGGGGTAATCGACATCGGAGGGGTGGGGCGGGCCATGAGTGAGCTCGCCGAGGTCTTCTTGGAGGGGATATGCCAGATTGCCCGCAGAGACACCGCGGGGATTGAGTTTGCCATTATTGGCATGGGTCGCTTCGGTGGAGCAGAGCTGGGCTTTGGTAGCGACCTCGATGTGCTCTATGTGTTCCGGGACGCCGGTGCTGGTGACCAGGCTATGGACGTTGCCTCCACAGTGGTGAAGGACATCACCCGCCTGAGCGAGGATGTTCTTTTCCCTGTGGACCTGGACGCGGGGCTTCGCCCCGAGGGGAAGAATGGCCCTCTCGTGCGAAGCCTTGAGGCGTATCGGCAGTATTACGAGCGGTGGGCTCTGGGTTGGGAAGCTCAAGCACTCCTGCGCGCGAGAGACGTCATTGGGGATGCAGCGCTGCGCGCAGATTTCATGCTGATGGCCGATGCGGTTCGTTATCCAGAGAGCTTTGGCGAGAGTGACGCTCGTGAGATTCGACGGATCAAGGCGCGAGTCGAGTCAGAGCGTCTTCCCCAGGGCGCTGATACCACGAGACACCTGAAGCTTGGTCGCGGGTCGCTGAGCGACGTGGAGTGGGCTGTTCAGCTTCTTCAACTTCACCACGGGCGACAACTAGAGGGGCTTCGCACCCCCTCGACGCTGCTAGCACTATCAGTCTTAGAAGCGGAGGGCATTGTCACGAGCTCCGACGCAGAGGAGCTCCGTGAAGCGTGGCTGATGGCCTCGAGGGTTCGCACCGCGCTGACGCTTTTTGGAGCCAGGGCTGCAGATGTCCTGCCAGTTGATCGCGAGACCTTGGAGGGCGCGGCCAGACTAATGGGCTACCAGCCGGGAAGCGCGACAGCCTTGGAAGAGCAGTACCTCAGGGTCACGCGCCACGCGAGAGTGGTGTTCGAGCGGGTCTTCTACGGCAAGAAAAACACCCCTTAACGGCTCTGGTGGGCCCCATCCCACGATAGGACCCACCAGAGTCGAGGTGATCTAGACGCTGTAGTAGAGCTCGTATTCGAACGGGTGAGGGCGCTGCGCCATGGGCGCAATCTCGTGTTCGCGTTTGAACGCAACCCAGGTCTCGATCAGGTCTTCGGTGAAGACGCCACCCTTCAGCAAGAAGGCGTTGTCGGCCTCCAGTGCTGCCAGTGCCGCTTCGAGAGAGCCGGGGAGCTGTGGGATCGACTTGGCTTCCTCGGGGGGAAGCTCATAGAGGTCCTTGTCCACTGGCTCGTGGGGTTCGGTCTTGTTCTGGATGCCATCCAGACCCGCCATCATCTGAGCAGCAAAGGCGAGGTAGGGATTACCCGACGCGTCAGGCGCTCGGAACTCGATACGCTTGGCCTTCGGGTTGGTCCCGGTGATCGGAATACGGATTGCCGCCGAGCGGTTTCCGGCCGAATACACCAGGTTGACCGGAGCTTCAAAGCCTGGAACCAAGCGGTGGAAGCTGTTGATGCTCGGGTTCGTGAAGGCAAGGAGCGCTGGCGCGTGGGCGAGTATTCCACCGATATACCAGCGAGCGATGTCGCTTAGTCCACCGTAGCCAGCCTCGTCGTAGAACAGTGGCTTGCCGTCGCTCCAGAGCGACTGGTGGGTGTGCATACCCGAGCCGTTGTCACCCATGAGGGGCTTGGGCATGAAAGTGGCCGTCTTGCCCCACTGCAGTGCCGTGTTCTTGACGATGTACTTGAACTTCAGAATGTCATCCGCCGCTTTCACCATGGTGTTGAAGCGATAGTTGATTTCTGCCTGACCGGCGGTTCCCACCTCGTGGTGCGAGCGTTCAACAATCAGTCCGGCGTCGTCGAGTTTGAGGCAGATGTCATCACGCAGGTCAGCGATGTGATCAATTGGGCTGACCGGGAAGTACCCACCCTTGTAGGGGGTCTTGTTGGCAAGGTTGCCACCCTCTTCGTGGCGCCCGGTGTTCCAAGCGCCCTCAATAGAATCGACCTCGTAGTAGCTGCGGTTCTGACGGACTTCGTAGCGAACGTCGTCAAAGATGAAGAACTCAGCCTCGGGTGCAAAGAAGGCCGTATCGGCGATACCCGTCGAGGCCAAATACTTCTCGGCCTTGTGAGCAACCTGGCGCGGGTCGCGGCTATAAATCTCTCCGTTGCGAGGGTTGTAGATGTCGAAAATCATGATGACGGTCTTCTCATCGCGGAAGGGGTCGACATAGGCCGTGGTCACATCGGGAATTAGCTGAAG
The DNA here is from genome assembly GCA_009704535.1 of Actinomycetota bacterium. GTDB lineage: Bacteria > Actinomycetota > Actinomycetes > Actinomycetales > Microbacteriaceae > Pontimonas. Next base: position 121 of record WLEA01000027.1, on the reverse strand, counting down.
GTCTGATTCGTGGATTTGCTGGAAACCTCGGATGGAAGAACCATCAAAGAGTTGGCCGACGGTGAAGAACTCTTCGTCGACAGATTTGGCGGGAATGTTGAAGTGCTGTTGCACACCCGGA
>WLEA01000026.1 GCA_009704535.1 Actinomycetota bacterium | reverse complement strand
GCGGAAGATGTCGCCGAACCGCGAGGAAACTACAGCACCAAAACCGTAGTCGCGAAGCGCCCACACTGCATGCTCGCGCGAGGAACCCGTTCCAAAGTCAGGGCCTGCAACCAGCACACGTCCTTGGACGTAGGGCGCCTGGTTGAGGATGAATTCCGGGTCTTGCCGCCACTGATAAAACAGCGCATCGTCATACCCTGTCTTCGTGACGCGCTTGAGGAAATTAGCCGGAATGATCTGGTCGGTATCGACATTGGAGCGACGAAGGGGAACGCCCACTCCCTCGACCACAGAAACCTTGTCCATTAGACGCTCACGCTCCTCTGGTCTTCGTGGAGATCGGCCGGGCTTGAAAGAGTTCCTCGAATAGCCGTAGCGGCAGCAACCACCGGGGACACCAAGTGAGTTCTTGCACCCTTGCCTTGACGGCCCTCAAAGTTCCTATTGGAGGTCGATGCGGCGCGTTCGCCCGGAGCGAGCTGATCGGGGTTCATTCCCAGACACATGGAACATCCGGCAAAACGCCATTCACCACCGAACTCTTCGACAATTTTGTCGATGCCCTCGGCTTCAGCCTCGAGCCGGACCCTGGCAGAACCAGGAACCACCATCAGGCGGACATTATCCGACTTCTTCTGGCCCTTGATGATGGAGGCAAAAATGCGCAAATCATCCAGACGGGAGTTCGTGCAAGAGCCCATGAACACAGTGTCAACACGGATGTCCTTCATTCGCGTCCCAGGCTGCAAGTCCATGTATTCCAGTGCACGAAGCGCAGCAGCCTTATCGTTCGGGTCAGACATCGAGTCGGGGTCTGGCACAACGTCACCCAGTGGAACACCCTGGCCCGGGTTTGTGCCCCAGGTCACAAAGGGCTCGAGCTCACTAGCATCGAGAAAAACTTCAGCATCGAAGACTGCGCCCTCATCGGTGCGGAGGGTCTTCCAATACTCCATCGCCTCGTCCCAGTCATCCCCTTCGGGTGCGTGGGCACGATTTTTCACATACGCAAACGTGGTCTCATCAGGTGCCACCATGCCAGCCCTTGCTCCAGCCTCAATGGACATGTTGCAGATTGTCATGCGCCCATCCATCGAGAGCGAGCGAATAGCGCTACCCCGATATTCGAGGACGTAGCCCTGGCCGCCACCGGTGCCGATCTTGGCGATGATGGCCAAAATGATGTCTTTGGCCGTAACGCCTGGGCGAAGCTCCCCCTCCACGGTGATTGCCATTGTCTTAAACGGCGTCAGGGGCAGCGTCTGGGTGGCGAGCACGTGCTCAACCTCGCTGGTGCCAATACCAAAAGCCATGGCGCCAAAAGCGCCGTGCGTCGAGGTGTGTGAATCACCACACACCACGGTGATACCAGGCATGGTCAGCCCAAGCTGTGGCCCGACGACGTGCACGATGCCCTGCTCAACATCACCGAGGGAGTGCAGGCGAATACCAAATTCTTGAGCGTTAGCCCGCAGTGTTTCGATCTGAATCCGACTGGTGGGATCAGCTATCGGCTTATCGATGTCGATTGTGGGGGTGTTGTGGTCTTCAGTAGCAATCGTCAAATCAGGCCTACGCACCGCGCGCCCCGCAACCCGCAAGCCATCAAAGGCCTGCGGGCTTGTCACCTCGTGGACAAGATGCAGGTCGACATAAATCAGATCCGGCTCCCCGTTCTCGCCCTTGGCAACAAGGTGGTCAGCCCACACCTTCTCGGCCAGGGTGCGGGGGGTGATGGGTGTCATCGTGACATCTCCTGGGTAAATCGGGGTGGTGGGGCGGGCAATTTCAGGCCACGCTCGAGCGAGTCCTAGAACAAGAAAAGCCCGGTTCGAGGCTGACGGAGCCTTAGCCTGTGCTTCCAGGGTAACACCGAGGCAGACTCAGTGACCCTTGGTAGCAGCATCCTGGGGAGCACTACGCAACTTCCACACGCTCGCAATGACAGCGACGGCCATGGCTGCCACAATCACGATGAGAGACTCCCAGGTTCCAATATCTGGCGCCCAGGCAACGTGCTCACCGCCGTTAATGAAAGGTAGCTCGTTCTCGTGCAAAGCGTGGAGGACAAGCTTCACCCCGATAAAGGTCAGGATAAATGCGATGCCAAGGTGCAAATAGGCGAGCTTGTCAACTAGGTGGCCCAACAGGAAGTAGAGCTGGCGCAAGCCCATCAAGGCGAAGACGTTAGCCGTGAACACAATGAAGGGGCTTTCGGTGATTCCGTAGATGGCCGGAATCGAATCCACCGCAAAGATCACATCCGCTGTCCCAATGGCAATAAACACCACGAGCAACGGGGTGAACAGCTTCTTGCCGTCAATAGTCACGCGCACTTTCATGCCGTGGAACTGATCAGTCATGTCGAGTCGCTTGGTCAAGAAAGTAATCAACGAGTTTTCTCGGTTGACATCGTCCTCACGGCCGGAGAAGAACTGTTGAAGGCCAATCACCACCAAGAACGCACCGAAGACATAGAAAATCCAGCTGAAGCTCGCAATGAGCGCAGCGCCCAGGAGGATAAAGATTCCGCGGAAGACGATGGCCAGCAGGATTCCAATCATCAAGATCTCTTGCTGGTATTTCTTGGGAACCGCAAAGGTCGCCATGATCAAGACGAAGACAAAAAGGTTGTCAATCGAGAGGCTGTATTCGGTAATCCAGCCAGCCAAGAATTCGCTCCCGTATTTTTCGCCGGCAAACATGAACAACAACCCGGCAAAACCCAAAGCCAAGAGCACATAGAAACTCACCCAGAGTGCTGACTCTCGATTCGAGGGGTGGTGGGGGCGCCACACGACCAACAACAGATCGATGATGAGCACCAGGGAGATAACAACAAGGGAACCCACTGTGAACCACAGTGGCAATTGAACAGTCACACAGAATCCTTCGAGGCAATGCGACAACAGACGTGTCGTGCGCAAGACACACCATACTCCGGTTTCCCCTGGTCATCAGGGGCGAACCGCAGGGTGTGAAGCGTGACCCCAGCGGGATTCGAACCCGCGTTACCGCCGTGAGAGGGCGGCGTACTAGGCCGCTATACGATGGGGCCGATTACGCAACGCCTTAGAGTATGACACCAAAAAGCCTGGCACGCCAAACGATTAGGCGAACACGTGGAGGGCAAGCGACGCCACCCTCACGTCAACCGGAAGCGAGCTCATCCGCTCGCCGTCCGCATACGCGATCACCCCTCGAGCGTCGACTCGAACCGTAGCCCCACGCTGAATAATCACCCGAGGGTCGGTGACGTGCGTGCCCTTGAATACCCGGGGGTATATGCGCAAGAACTCGAGCCGACCCAGTGGCTTCAGCAACAACACATCGACGAGGCCATCCTCCAGGCTCGCCTCCGGCGTAACCTTCATTCCCCCACCAAAGCTTTGGGAGTTCGCCACCGCAACCAACAGATAATTGCCGGAGAAATCTTTACCATCGATGGTGACCTCATAGGACAACGGCTTGAGCTTCCACAACTCGATCAGGAGCGCGACCGTGTAGCGGTGGCGGCCCTTCGGGAACGTAATCGAGTTGGCCCGCTCGTTGACAATCGCGTCAAACCCCGCTGAGAGCACACAGACATACGGGGTCTCCACACCATCTGGTCCCCGAGAGATTGCAACGTCAATGCGCTGCGCCTTCTTGCGCAGAGCGGAAAGGAAATGTTCTGTGGCAGCTGGAATCGACCCCAGAGGAATACCCAGGTGCCTCGCCAAATCGTTGCCGGTGCCAGCGGGAATGATTCCCAATGGAACGCCCGCTTCGATGGCAAGGTCAACACCCAGATGGGCCATCCCATCTCCGCCCACCACAACAAGCACAGAATCCTTGCGCAAAGCCGCACGGGTCTTTGTGCGGAGATCCGCGTAAGTGCGCTCTTGAATGCCCACCGCGTCGTATCCCGCAGCGGCGAGTGCGTCAACCACCAGCTGGCCAGCGCCCTGGTTCTTCCCAAAGGACGCCTGGGGATTAATTGCAACGACAAGGTTCCGCTCTGTCTTCGGTGACATAGTCACCCATTATGGCGGTTCCCGTTGGGCTAGAGGGTCTCGTAAGAACCACAACCGCGTCAGAGGTTCAATGCACTCCGAATTACCTCAGACCTAGGTTTGCCCTCGTGCTTCGCACGTTCATCGAGAACTACGAGCTCGGCCGGAGTAAACCGCAGCGCAACAATCGGAGAGGGCTCAGCGCCTCGTCCTGGCCGACCCCGCTTCTTCAGCTGGCGGTTTCGCAGCCGGCTTCAGCCTCCGCAGCCCACAGGGCAATCTGCTCCTCGGTCACCTCGGAGCCACTAATCGTTTCTTTTCGACTCACGGCAGTAACGCATAACGAAATGATGGCAAGCGCAATCGCATTTGCTAAGAAGAAACTTGCTGGGGTGCCTGGACTCGAACCAAGAACAACTGAACCAGAATCAGCCGTGTTGCCAATTACACCACACCCCACCGCGCCGGGAATTACCCCGTTGGCGACCCGACATACTCTAGCGCACCCCTAGAGGGTGGAGCGAAGAGCGCGCAATCGCTGAAGGCTCGAGGCTTTGCCGAGCACCTCCATCGACTCAAAAAGCGGAGGGCTCACCCGAGCTCCAGAGATTGCCACGCGCACTGGCCCAAAGGCATGCCTGGGCGATACTCCGAGGGATTCAACAAGCGCCTCACGCAGTGTTTCCTCAAGTGTCGTCGTGGCCCAGTCCTCGAGGGGCTCGAGGGCCGCAAGCGCTGCGTCAAGGACAGTGCCAGCTTGATCACCGAGTGTTGACCGAGCATCATCAGCGATGACGAGCCCGTCATCGGAAGTGAACAAGAACGCCACCATGGGTGGCACTTCGCCCAGCAGCGCCACACGCTCTTGGACGTGAGGCAAAATGCCCTTCAATATCTCCTGGCCCCTGGCATCGGGAGATTCTCCGACCACCCCGGCCTTCTGGAGATAGGGAAGACAGCGAGCGGCAAAGTCTTCAGCGCTGAGGGCTCGAATGTGATCGCCGTTGATGGCCTCGGCCTTTTTCACATCAAAGCGCGCCGGGTTGGGGTTCACATCCACCACATCGAAGGCCTCAATCATCTCCTTCATGCTGAAAACATCACGGTCAGCAGCGAGCGACCAGCCGAGCAATGACAAGTAATTGAGCAGGCCCTCTGGAATAAAGCCCCGGTCACGGTGGTGGAAAAGATTCGACTCGGGGTCACGCTTGGAGAGCTTTTTGTTGCCCTCCCCCATCACATAGGGCAGGTGGCCAAAGCGTGGGATATGGCTAGTGATGCCAACATCAATAAGCGCACGGTACAAAGCAATCTGCCGCGGCGTTGAGGACAAGAGGTCTTCCCCGCGCAACACGTGAGTAACGCCCATCAGGGCATCATCGACAGGGTTCACGAAGGTGTAGAGGGCTTGGCCACCTGCTCGCACGACAACGAAGTCCGTTGTTGCACCAGCGGGGAAGCTTACTTCACCCCGGACAAGGTCACCAAAGCTCAGGTCACCCTCTGGAACCCGCAACCGCAATGCTGGCTCTCGCCCTTCGTCGCGATACGCCTGCTTCTGCTCCGGCGTGAGGTCACGCTCATGATTGTCATAGCCCTGCTTTGGGTCCCGACCCATCGCTTCATTGCGAGCGGTCATTTCATCAGCAGTGACATAGCTCTCATAGAGGTGGCCGGAGGCCAATAGCGTGTCAATCACGCCCTGATAGATCTCGCCTCGTTGCGATTGACGGTAAGGCTCGTGGGGGCCACCTACTTCAAGGCCCTCATCCCACGTGAGCCCTAACCACCCGAGCGCGTCGAGAAGCTGGTGATAGCTCTCTTCGCTATCGCGTTCCTGATCGGTGTCTTCGATACGAAAGACGAAGGTCCCCCCGGTGTGCCGGGCGTAGGCCCAGTTGAACAGGGCTGTGCGCACCAAACCCACGTGTGGCGTCCCAGTGGGCGAGGGACAAAAGCGCACCCGCACATCAGCGCCTGTCGCCGTGGAGAAGAAGTCAGTCATGAGCGCCCAGTCTAGGAGGCCTAAATGTCAAAGGTGGGAACCTCGCTCGCGACCCTCGCCGCAGGAGAAGCGTGGCGCCAGCTCGCGAGCACTCTGATCACCACGGTGGCGACCAGTGCCAGGGCAACAAAGGACAAACCGTTGTAACCAAGGAATGCCAGTGCGACTCCAGCGAGCGCTCCACCCACGGCTCCAGAACCACTCATCACCAGGTCGGAGATTCCCTGCACTTTAGGCCTGCGAGCAATGGAGGTTGATTCGGTGAGCAAGGTGGACCCGGCCACCGTTGTAGCACTCCAGCCAAGACCCAGCAGCACTAGTCCCAGAACCACGGCCATCTCATTCTCAGAACCAAAACCCGTGAGCAACAAACTTCCCACCAGAATCACCTGGCCAACAAGAATTGTCGGGATTCGACCGAGTCGGTCCGACATCACGCCAAACACCGGGGAAAGCCCATACATGCCAGCGATATGAAGGCTAATGGTGAAGCCCACAATCGCCAACGATGCGCCGTGGTGAACGAGGTGAACCGGCGTCATCGCCATGACGGCCACCATCGTGGCGTGAGAGAGCGCAATGGAGACAATGGCGGTCACCATGATGATGCGGTTATCTTTGACATCTGCAGCGCCCGGCTTCCCGGCGCGAGCGGCACTAGCCGCTCGCTCCTGGGCGAGCAACAGGGGATCTGGTCGCAACGCCACGAAGTAGAGCAGGGCAGCCGATGCTTGGGCAATCGTGGTCAACACAAACGGACCCGAGAGTTCAGGTAACCCCAGCAGACCACCGAGGAATTCGCCCGGGGTGATGAGGTTTGGCCCAGACACAGCACCCGCTGTCGTCGCCCAGACCACGAGGGACAGGTCGCGGCCTCTGGTTGTCGGATCCGACAGGTCAGTCGCTGCGAAACGGGACTGAAGGTTCACTGCCGTTCCCACGCCCACGAGTGCCAGACCAGGTAGCAGGAGAAATACTGTGCCGAGGATGCTCGCAATGATGGTGACGAAACCACCCAGAGATGCCAGCAGCGCGCCGGTAGTCAGCGACACCGAGCGCCCTTTCCGGGCCGCGAGCCTCGCCAAGGGAACCGCGGCCAGGGCTGCACCCAGAGTCGCAGAGGTCGCAGCGAGGCCTGAAAACCCGTCAGAACCAGCCAGTCTGCCCACCATGATGGCGCCAACGGCAAGCGTTGCCCCCATACCCAAGCCAGCCATCACTTGGCCAAGCATCAAGACCGTTCGAACCCTGCGCTGAAGGGAGGGAATCGAGAGGTTAGAAGTTTCGGTCATCGCGGTTCTTGGCGGGGTTCGACAGCGTGCCCAAACCTTCAATCGTGATGTCGATGGTTTGTCCATCGACAAATCCACCAAGACCAGAGGGTGTGCCGGTGCAGATGACATCACCTGGCAGAAGGGTCCAGACATCAGAACAGAAGGCAATGATTTCTGGGATCGAGTGGAGCAAGTCTTTGGTGTTGCCTTTGCGACGAGGCTCACCATCAACAAAAGTCTCAATCTCCAATTTGAAAGGATCAATCTCGGTGTCGACATAGGGCCCCAGTGGGCAGAAGGTGTCGTAGCCCTTGGCCCTGGCCCACTGACCATCGGCAAACATCACATCGCGGGCAGAGACGTCATTGGCGATGGTGAACCCAAAGACAACATCGCGCCAATCCTCTGCCTTGACGCGCTTCGCGATAGAACCAATCACGATGGCGAGTTCGCCCTCGTGGACGATGCGGCCATCCACCGGGGGAATGATGATGGGGTCCCCTGGTCCAATCACGGCGGTGTTGGGTTTCAAGAAAATCAGCGGGTTGTCCGGCCCATCGTGGTTCATATCCTGGGCGTGCTCGGCATAGTTCATGCCCACACAGATCACTTTGGACCGAGGAATCACCGGAGCCAGAATTCGCACCGAGTCGGAGGGAACCCTAACCTCCGTTGGGTTAATCCCGTGGTAAAGCGGGTCACCGGCCAAGACAACAAAATCTTCGCCATCGAGAATCCCGTACTGGGGCTCTCCCCCAGACTGGCTAAATCTCGCGACCTTCATAGCTTTAGCGTAGTGAGTGGGGGGCTAGGCGTTTTGGTCCTGCTTCTTGAGCCTCGAGGTGAGTCGCGCACGCATCGTTTGATCCAGCTCAACTTTACGAATACGGACAACCTCTGGCGTCACCTCAACGCACTCATCTTCACGAGCAAATTCCAAGCACTCTTCCAACGACAGCTCGCGCGGCGGAGTGAGGCGCTCGAGTTCTTCAGCGTTGGAGGATCGAATGTTGTTGAGCTTCTTCTCTTTGGTGATGTTCACATCCATGTCATCGGCCCTGGAGTTCTCTCCCACAACCATGCCCTCATAGACAGCTTCGGTGGGCTTCACAAAGAACGACATGCGCTCCTGGAGGGCCATCATGGCATTGGTGGTGACCACTCCCGTGCGGTCAGCAACGATGGAACCCGAGTTGCGGGTGACAATCGACCCAGCCCAGGGCGCGAATCCTGCAGAGATAGCGTTGGCAATGCCCTGACCCCTGGTCAAGGTAAGGAAGTCAGTTCTAAAGCCAATCAAGCCCCTGGAGGGAACCGTGAACTCCATGCGAACCCAGCCGGTGCCATGGTTCGACATCGTGTCCATGCGCCCTTTTCTGGCAGCGAGCAACTGGGTAACAGCGCCCACGAACTCTTCCGGAGCGTCAATGGTCAGGGCTTCAAAAGGCTCGTGGGTCTGGCCATCAATCTTCTTCGTGACAACCTGTGGCTTGCCCACTGTTAGCTCGAATCCTTCACGACGCATGTTCTCCACCAGAATCGCCAGCGCCAACTCGCCTCGGCCCTGAACTTCCCAGGCATCAGGGCGGCCAACGTCAACAACCCGGATCGACACGTTTCCAATGAGTTCCCGGTCGAGGCGGTCTTTCACCATACGAGCGGTCAGCTTGTGACCCTTCACCAGCCCCGCCAGGGGCGAGGTGTTGGTGCCAATGGTCATCGAGATCGCCGGCTCATCGACCGTGATGGCGGGTAGGGGCCTGACATCGTTGGGGTCGGCGATGGTTTCACCAATGGTGATGTCTTCAATCCCAGCAACGGCGCAGATATCGCCAGCAGTGGCTTTCTCGGCGGGGTAACGCTCGAGAGCTCTGGTCTTGAGAAGCTCGGTAATCCGGACGTTCTGGACGGTGCCGTCGTGGCGGACCCAGGCAACCGTCTGCCCCTTCGTCAACTCACCGTGGAAAATACGCAACAGAGCAATACGACCCAGGAAGGGCGAGGCATCCAAGTTGGTGACGTGCGCCTGCAGGGGGTGTTCATCATCAAAATGTGGTGGTGGAATGTGGGCAAGAATTGCGCCGAAAAGAGGCTCTAAGTCGCCATTGTCTGGCTGTGAGCCATTAGCGGGCTGGTTCAAGCTCGCGGCACCCTCGCGGCCCGAGGCATAAATGATGGGCAGCTCAAGAAGAGCGTCAACGTCAACATCTGGCACCTCATCGGCCAGGTCAGAGGCCAGCCCCAGAAGCAGATCCTGCGTTTCGTGCACGACCGCGTCAATGCGCGAGTCGGGACGGTCAGTTTTGTTGACCACCAAGATCACCGGCAGTTTGGCGGCAAGCGCCTTGCGCAACACAAAGCGGGTTTGAGGAAGCGGGCCCTCGCTAGCGTCAACTAACAGCACAACACCATCGACCATGCTGAGGCCTCGTTCGACCTCGCCGCCAAAGTCAGCGTGGCCGGGGGTGTCAATCACGTTAATGGTGATGTCTTTGCCGCCTGAGTGGGGACCGTTGTAGGTGACGGCAGTGTTCTTGGCAAGGATTGTGATGCCTTTTTCCTTTTCCAGATCACCAGAGTCCATGGCTCGATCGGCAGCGGCGGCGTGAGCGGAGAAGGACCCGGTTTGGGTCAACATGGCATCAACCAGGGTGGTCTTACCGTGGTCAACGTGGGCAACGATGGCGACATTGCGCACGTCATCGCGGGTGGCTAACGCCATGAGAACTTCCTTTGCATTACTGGGCGTGGAGGATGCAGAAACGATCTCCATCGAGCCCTGCTCCCCCATCCTACCCGGCACACAGCCTGGCGCCTTAGCATGGGGCCATGGCAAGAAACGCAGCCCTCCACACTCACGTGCTCATCTATGACGGCGACTGTGCTTTTTGCACCCTCTGGGTTAACCGTCTGCGTGATTGGCTACCGACTTTCCCCGAAGCGAAAACTTCGCAGAGTGTCTCTTTGGATGACTACGCGCTGAGTGCCGATGATGTGGCGAAGTATGCGTGGTACATCACCCCGACCCACCAGTATGCGGGGCATTTGGCGGCAAGCGCCCTTCTACGTGCGCAACCCGTGCTGTGGCTTCGCCTGGTCGGCATCCTCATGGCACTCCCTCCGATCTCGTGGGTCGCAGCCCTGGTCTATTCGTTCGTCTCTCGCTTCCGCCACGCACTACCCGGCGGAACGGCAACCTGTGACCCCGCCCTTCCGAAGAACTAGTTCGTGAGTAAAGCGCGCCTCACGCTCGAGGTTCTTCTGGTTCTTGGCCTGAGCCTCGGGATGAGTTCGCTCTACTCGATCGTCAGTATTTCCGTTCGCCTAGCCAGGGAAGTGGCACTCTCCGAGCAGACCGCCACGCTCAATCGCTCGCTCAGCGAATTCGAGTGGGCAGACGCGATCTACCAAATCTTGGGAATCGTGTCTTCCCTCGTCCCCGTTGGCCTGGTGCTGTATCTGCTGTGGCAAGCGCAACCTCCTCGTTTTGGGGCGCTTGGCATCGATGCGACCAGGCCGGGGCGTGACGCAGCCTGGGGTTTTGGGCTCGGTGCCGCAATTGGAATTCCAGGCCTGGGTCTCTATCTGGTGGGCAGGGAGCTAGGGCTCACGGTGACCGTGGTGCCAAGCGCACTGGATGACTACTGGTGGAGTATTCCCATGCTGGTCCTCTTAGCGCTTCGGGCGGGGCTCGTGGAAGAAATAATTGCGGTGGGATACCTGTTCAACCGCCTGCGCCTGCTCCACGTCCCCGTCATCGGCATCATTGTCATTCAGGCCTTCTTGAGGGCGACGTATCACCTCTATCAAGGCTTTGGTGCGTTCCTCGGCAACTTCGTCATGGGCCTGGTCTTTGGCTATTGGTATGCAAAAACTGGGCGCTTGGTGCCGCTCATTGCCGCTCACACCCTGATTGATGTAGTGGCGTTTGTGGGATACCCGCTCGCTATGGACTCTTTCCCAGAAATTCTCGGGAACGTGGGTTAGGTTAGTGCCTCGTGACTAATCTCGATGTTGGTAAGCGCGCCCCCGACTTCACTCTGCCAGGTATCACGATGGTGGGTGGTGAGCCCGTGAAAGCTCACTTCACCCTCTCCGAGCGACGCGGCCACCCGGTCATCCTTGCTTTTTACCCTGCTGATAACTCCCCCGGCTGCACCGCTCAGCTGTGTAGCTACCAGGACGAACTGGATGGCTTCAAGGAGCTTGGTGCCGAAGTGTGGGGCATCTCACGCCAGGCAACCGGTAGCCATGAAAAGTTTGCCCGCACCAAGCGTCTTGGCTTCCCTCTTCTTTCTGATGAAAAGGGTGATGTCGTTCAGGCCTATGGGGTGTCTCTGATGGGGGTGGGCATCAGGCGCAGCATTTTCATCATCGACGCCGAGGGAAAGATTGCGTGGAAGCACGTCGCCCTGGTGGGCGTCACGTTCCAGAGCGCCGAGACGCTCAAGCGCGAACTTCAGAAACTCTAAGCAAACGCCTCAATCGGTGGGCACGCGCACACCAGGTTCCGATCACCGAATGCCTGGTCAACGCGGCGCACCGGTGCCCAGTACTTGCTGGCAACAGCGGGTGCAGCGGCGAGCGATTCTCTCGAGTGACCCTGACCCTCGCGACGCCGCATTTCCGCTGGGTATGCGGCGATTTCGCGGGAGTAGGGGTGCGCCCACTCGCTGCTGGTGACACTGGAGGCAGTGTGGGGGGCGTTCGTGAGTGGGTTGTCATCCGCCGGCCACACGCCAGCTTGGACCTGACGGGTTTCTTCGCGAATAGCAATCATGGCGTCGATGAAGCGCTCGATTTCGCCAAGGTCTTCACTCTCGGTGGGCTCAATCATCAGAGTGCCAGGAACGGGGAAGGACATCGTGGGAGCGTGGAAACCGTAGTCCACCAGCCGCTTGGCAATGTCGTCGTTGGAGACTCCGGTCTCCGCGGTGATCGGGCGAATATCGATGACCGCTTCGTGGGCGATCAGCCCATTGTCACCGGTGTAGAGGACGGGATAGTGCTCGCGCAGCCTCGCTGCGATGTAGTTGGCTGCGAGCACTGCCGAGGCAGTGGCGCGAGCAAGACCATCGGGGCCCATCATGCGCACATACGCCCAGGGGATCGGCAAAATGCTGGGGCTTCCATAAGGCGCAGCCGACACCGGAGCGCCGGTGTGAGCCACGGTCCCCGTGGCCTCGGTGACCTGGTCAAAGGGCGGGTGAACATCCATTTGAGCAAACGGGTGACCGGGCAAGAACGGCGCTAGGTGCGCTTTGGCGCCAACCGGGCCAACGCCTGGACCGCCACCGCCGTGGGGAATGCAGAAGGTCTTGTGCAGATTAAGGTGCGAGACATCGCCGCCGATGTCGCCATAGCGGGCGTATCCCACCAGAGCGTTCAAGTTGGCGCCATCGATATACACCTGGCCGCCAGCCTCGTGAACGGCCTCGGTGATTTCACGAATACCCGGCTCATACACCCCGTGCGTCGAGGGGTAGGTCACCATGAGAGCGGCAAGGTTGTCGCGGTGTTCCGCGATCTTTTCCTTGACGTCGTCAATGTCGACGTCTCCTCGGTCATTACACGCAACGACAACCACCTGCATGCCCGCCAACACCGCACTGGCCGCGTTGGTGCCGTGAGCGCTCGAGGGAATCAAACACACTGTGCGGTGGGAGTCTCCTCTGGAGAGGTGGTAGCCGCGAATAGCGAGCAAGCCGGCGTATTCACCCTGGCTACCAGCATTTGGCTGCAAAGAAATCGAGTCATAGCCGGTCAGCTCAGCAAGCCACTGTTCGAGGTGGGACATCATGATCATGTAGCCCTGAGTGTCCTCGAGCGGGGCGAAGGGGTGCAGCCCACCGAATTCTTTCCAGGTGACGGCTTCCATTTCTGTCGCCGAGTTGAGCTTCATGGTGCAACTACCCAGTGGAATCATTCCGCGATCCAGCGCGTAGTCCTTGTCGGAGAGGGACTTGAGGTAGCGCATCATGGAGGTCTCAGAGCGGTGAGTGTGGAAGACCGGGTGGTCGAGGTACCCGGTCTTGCGCACCACAGCCTTCGGGAGAGCCATCGAAGCAGAGGCCCCTAGGTAGTCACCCAGCTCAAAAGTCTCAGCCAGAGCCTGCTCCAGGGACCCCTTCAACACACCGGTGTTCTCGCCGATGGTCGTTTCGTCCAAGGAGAGCGAAACAGTGTCCGCATCGACCAGGTGGATGAGCAGATTGTTCGCTGCCGCCTTGGCAACAACCGACGCTGCCTTCCCGGGGAATCGCACCTGAAGGGTGTCAAAGAACTCAGTGTGCACGACATCGTGCCCCGCCTTCACCAGAGCGTCACGAAGCCCAGCGGTCTTCTCAGCAACGTCCTTGGCAATTGCCTTTAATCCCTCTGGCCCGTGATAGACGGCAAACATGCCGGCCATCACGGCGAGGAGCACCTGGGCGGTGCAGATGTTGCTCGTCGCCTTGTCGCGACGGATGTGCTGTTCTCTAGTCTGCAGAGTCAAGCGATAGGCGGGGTTGCCATCGGCGTCTTTCGAGACGCCGATCAGGCGACCCGGCATTTGACGCTCGAGGCCAGTGCGCACGGCCAGGTAGCCAGCGTGGGGACCGCCAAAGCCAAGCGGAATACCAAAGCGCTGCGACGTTCCCACGGCAATGTCAGCCCCGAATTCTCCGGGAGAAGTAATGAGCGTGAGTGCCAACAAATCTGCGGCAACCACAGCGAGGCCACCGTGGGCATGCGCCTGCGCGATAGCGTCAGTTGGGTTAATGATCCGGCCAGACGCACCCGGGTACTGAACAAAGACACCAAAACATTCCGGCAACGGGGAGGTGAAGTCGCTCTCGACGAGTTCAATGCCGAGCGGTTCAGCGCGCCCAGCCAGGACGGCCTTGGTCTGCGGCAGAGCATCAGCGTCAATAACGAAGACCGAGCTTTCCTGACCGGAAACGCGACGAGCCAACAGCATGGCCTCAGCAACAGCTGTGGCCTCATCAAGCATGGACGCGTTAGCGGTCGCCATTCCGGTCAAGTCAGCGACCATGGTTTGGAAGTTCAACAGGGCTTCCAAGCGACCCTGCGAAATCTCTGGCTGGTAGGGGGTGTAGGCGGTATACCAACTGGGGTTTTCGAGCACGTTGCGCTTAATCACACTCGGGGTGTGGGTCCCGTAGTAGCCAAGACCAATCAATGACCTGCGCACAGTGTTGGCGTTTGCCAACTCGCGCAGTTCGGCAAGCGCTTCAGCTTCACTGGCTGCGGGTGGAATAACCGATCGCGCAATCTCCACCATCCGCAAGTGTCCAGGGACAGCGGCACTCATCAGTTCCTCGAGGCTGTCATAGCCCAGGCGATTGAGCATCAAAGCCTGGGCATCAGCATCAGTTCCGATGTGGCGGGTGGAGAAAGCGCTGGTCATTTTCTTAGGCTCCAATCAGTGCGCGGTAAGCAGCGGCATCCAAGAGACCCGGCATGACCGAGAAGCGCACCTTGATGAGCCATCCAGCACCGTACGGGTCAGCGTTGACCGTGTCGGGGCTTGCCACCACGGAATCGTTAGCTTCGACAACTTCACCGGCTACCGGGGCGAAGATTTCACCCACGGACTTGGTGGATTCGACTTCGCCGACAATCGCGCCTTCGCGAATGGTGTCACCGACGCCAGGCAATGCGACAAAAACAACGTCACCGAGCGCATCGGCGGCGTGCTGGGTGATTCCGATTGTGGCTACGTCGCCGTCGACCTTGACCCATTCGTGTTCTGCTGTGTAGGAGAGCGTCTCTGGAACAGCACTCATGATGTTTCCTTCTTTCTGGAATAAAACGGCAGTTTGGTAACAGTAACGGGCAAGTTCTGGCCTCGCACATCCACGGCAAGTGCGGTTCCGGGCTGGCTCATATCGGCGTCCACATAAGCCATCGCAATCGGGTATCCAAGCGTCGGCGAGAGAGCACCCGAGGTGATGTGTCCGAGCACTACTTCTCCACCTACGCTCACTACCGGGTAGTCAGCCCGGGGTGCCCGGCGTCCCTCAGCAACAAGACCGACGAGTACGCGGGAGGGCTCAGGGGCTCCGGAGAGCGCCCCTTGTCCGACAAAACGGTCCTTGCTGTGATCGACAACCCGGGCCATTCCAGCACTTGCTGGGGTTGTCTCCAGCGAAAGCTCGTGGCCATAAAGCGGCATTCCTGCCTCCAGGCGCAGAGTGTCACGGCAGGCAAGACCACACAGCGTGAGCTCGTGGGCCTCACCTGCTGCGAGCAAGTCCTTCCAGAGCGCCTGCGCCTGGGACACTGGGACATAGAGCTCAAAGCCGTCCTCACCGGTATAGCCGGTGCGGGCAATCCAGCCGGGGACTGCAGCGAGTGTTGCCCCAAGGATGCGGTAGTACCGAAGCTCTTCCAGGGAACTGGCTGGCTCAACACTCGCTGCGGCCTCCAGAATGGCGAGAGCGCGCGGGCCCTGCACGGCAAGGAGCACCCAGTCGTCACTGACATCGGCGACGACAACGTCGAAGCCTGCGGTCCGAGCGGACAGGGCTTCGACTGCTGGCTGGCGGTTAGAGGCATTCGCCACAATCAGATAGTGATCGTCATCGATGCGATAGACGATTAAGTCGTCGATGATGCCGCCACTCTCAGCGAGCAGCAGGGAGTACTTAGCCTGACCGTGCTCGAGCGCGGAAAGGGTGTTGCTGAGCGCATAGTCAAGGAACGCTGGAGCGCCGGGGCCATTAACCTCAATCTCTGCCATGTGGGAGAGGTCAAAGAGCCCAGCTGACTGGCGCACCGCATGGTGTTCCGCCAAGTCAGAGGTGTAGCGCACGGGCATGTCCCAGCCGGCAAAATCAGTAAAACTTGCGCCGGCAGCCTCGTGTTCTGCGTGCAACGCAGTGTGCTTGCTTGTCACCTGGCCCCCAGAGTCATAAGCGGAAGTGTGTTCTTCCGTGACTCCCCCTCTGTCATTGGCCTGAGAGTTTCACGCCCTGGGGCGCTTTCACCGTCGGCGGGGGCGATAGTCGTCCCACTTTCCAGAGTGGCCTTGCTAAGCGGTACTTTCTACCTGAGAGATTGGCGGGGAGGCTTGCTCCTTCGGTGACACCGTCGATTCCGGTGTCTCTCCCGCATAGCGTGGGGCCCTGTATTTGGTTATCTAGTCGAAACTGTAGCAGTGCGTTCCTGGCCGAACCTACGCCACACTGTGACCAACGGTTGAGGGTTCCACCACCTCGACCAACGCCTCATTCCTGCGTAAGAGCCCCGGCTTCCAGGGCGGGTCATACCGGGCAAAGAACACAGCCCCAGACGGCGTGAGCCCCGCACTTGCCAGCAGGCCCATTAGGGCCTGCTCCTTCTGATCCGCTCGCTCCTTAGTCCACCCGCCAGCAAACCGCAGGGCGGCAACGAGGCGAGGTGAGACCTCGTGGACCTCGACCCGGCCATCGGCCGGGCGGGGTGCGTCTGCTGGATTCATGCCCTCCGGCAAGACAAAGCTGATGGTGTGGGTGGCCTGGGACCTGGGGGCATGAATAACAGGCGAGGTCATCGCAATCTGCTGACCCTGCTGATTAGCGCCGGAGATGTAGCGCACGAGAGGGCCAAACCCCCTGGAACCCGCGCTGTCAAAGTCCCCTCCCACATCACACGAAATCAGGGTGTGTGCGGGATAGTGCCGAAGCTCAG
>WLEA01000025.1 GCA_009704535.1 Actinomycetota bacterium | reverse complement strand
GCGAGGTAGCCCATGCTCAGCAGGGGCGCCGTCATGAATCCGATAGTGATTGACCCCAAGTACGCGGCCTCAGAGGGCGCACCAGAGGTCTCGTTGGCGACGTAGAGCACCGCGGCAAGAAGCTGAAGCGGGAGCCCCAGCCCAAAACCCCACCGCAGCATCGTGGCCGTGCGAAGCTGCAAGGAATTGGCCCCTAACAGGCCCTTGCGAGCTGCGAGAACCCCCACGAGAAACGCGGCAAAAACGAGTCCGCCCTGCAGCAACAGTCCGTTGGTCGCACCGATCACCCACAACTCGAGACGAGGCTGAATCGCTTCGGTGAACGTGCCGTCCCTCATGACCTCGTCGAGGCCGTTGGTGAATTCGCCCAAATCAACGCCTGACTCTTCAGCCAGCCAGGTCAGCAGTGACAACGAAACCAACAACAGTGTTGAGAACGCCCACAACACCCATGCCCACACCTTCAGTACTCGCTCACTCCAGAACATAAAGGCAAGCAGTAACAGTCCAAAGACTCCATACAGAAAGAGGATGTCCCCGTGCCACAGGAGCGTGAAGTGAATCGCCCCGAGAGCAATGAGCACTAGGGAACGAAGAGCAAAACGGGGGCGACCGGCTTTTTCACCTTTGGTCACGTAGTAGGAGCTATACCCAAAGAGGAACGAGAACAGCAGGTAGAACTTGCCTTGGAACAACGTCATCATGACCACCGTCGCGATCGAATTCCCCAGGCCAGCGACGTCCTCGCCCCGGATTCCCTCGCTCGAGTGAATTGAGAAGAACGACAAGTTGACCAAGAGGATCCCGAACAGTGCGAAGCCTCGCAAAACGTCGGGGAGAAGGTCACGCGGTTGCTGTGCTGCAGGGACGTTAGACACCTAGGGCCTCCTTTTTCGATTCTGACCAGGCTAGGACCATAGAGGGTAGCGCCGCCGCGTATCCCAGCAACAACCAGAACAACGCCTGCACTTGTGGCCAAGTCACGCTGAATTCGTAGCGGAAAAGACTGGTCTCAGCCGCTGAGTCAGTTAAGACAACGATCACCATCAACGCTGTCAAGAGAAGCGTGAGGAGGAACGCAAGAATCTGGTACGCGCCGACATAGGAACTGTCGCGATTACTTCTGAGGCGTTCGTCCAAAGCGCCA
Organism: Actinomycetota bacterium; assembly: GCA_009704535.1. Lineage (GTDB taxonomy): Bacteria > Actinomycetota > Actinomycetes > Actinomycetales > Microbacteriaceae > Pontimonas. The sequence continues at coordinate 16,321 of WLEA01000025.1, read as the reverse complement.
TCGGGCGCATCTGCCACCAGTCGCACCGATCGGCGAAGGAGGAACCAGAAGACACCGAGTAAGAGGACGTGAATGAGTGTGTAGGCGGCCCACGGGCTGTCCTCAACGAGAAACAGGGCAATTGTTCCGCCCAGCATGACCACGTTGAAGGCGACAACCAAGAAACGTTTCGCCGCCGGTGTCCGCAGCCCATTCCACTTCTCATCGTCGAGTTGTTTCTCAACTTGCTCGACAGACGCAGTCCCCACCGGGCTCCACCGATTGGCGTGACCAAGGCCCAGGACCCGCCTCCGATACTCGGGCCAAAGGCCCCGCGCCTTCACATAGAGCGCAAAGAGCGGCAATTCGAGGATGGTGTAGGTAATCAACGTAAAGAGAAACCAATTTGTCTCAAAGAACACCATTGAGAATCGAGGGTTGGACTCCCAGAAAAGGATTCCGGCGATGCCAAGGGGCAATGCGCCGACGGCGAGGTCTAGCCACGCCATCTTGACGACATCCCTCCCCGCAAAGGTCGGGTAGATCCAGAAGTACGCAGCGACCAGGGTCACAAGGACAAAAAAGACGACAAGTAACTCATTCATCAAGAGAGCCTTCCAGCCAGAAGAGATCCTCCACCATCGCATTCACGGCAGAGGCGATTTTGAGGGCCAGCACGAGTGAGGGCGAATACTCCCCGCGTTCGATGTAGCCGATGGTTTGGTAGTGAACGCCGACAGCGTCGGCGAGGTCCTGACGATTGAGCCCGGCGCGAAGCCGAAACGCTTCAACCCGGTTGTTTACCGTGGCAAGCTCAGTCTTGGGTTTCCTGCTCACGGTTCATAGTATAAATACAACATAGCAATAATGCGACATTGAGTAACCGTTAAATGACGAAGGGCCCGGAGGATTACCTCCGGGCCCTTCGCGCAAGGGAACTACTTGATGATTTTGGTCACCGTTCCAGCGCCCACAGTGCGTCCACCCTCACGGATGGCGAAGCTGAGGCCCTCCTCCATGGCGATGGGCTGAATAAGCTCAACGGTCATGTCGGTGGTGTCACCGGGCATCACCATTTCGGTGCCAGAAGGCAGCGAGATGACGCCAGTTACGTCCGTGGTGCGGAAGTAGAACTGGGGACGGTAGTTGGTGTAGAAGGGGTTGTGACGACCACCCTCTTCCTTGGAGAGGATGTAGGCAGTGCCCTCGAAGTTGGTGTGCGGGGTTACAGAACCCGGTGCAACAACAACCTGGCCACGCTCAACGTCTTCACGCTTGGTACCGCGAAGAAGAAGACCACAGTTCTCGCCGGCCCATGCCTCGTCGAGCTGCTTGTGGAACATCTCGATACCAGTCACGGTGGTCTTCTGCGTGGGGCGAATGCCCACAATCTCGACATCCGAGTTGATCTTCAGCGTGCCACGCTCAGCACGGCCGGTCACAACGGTTCCACGACCAGTGATCGTGAAGACGTCCTCCACGGGCATCAAGAACGGCTTGTCCTTGTCGCGGATGGGGTCTGGAACGCTGTTGTCCACGGCGTCCATGAGCTCCATGATCTTGTCACCCCAGGCGGCGTCTCCTTCGAGAGCCTTGAGGCCGGACACGCGAACAACAGGAGCGTTGTCGCCGTCGAAGCCCTGGCTGGAGAGCAACTCACGAACCTCGACCTCGACGAGCTCGAGGATTTCCTCGTCGTCGACCATGTCGGCCTTGTTCAGCGCGACGAGCAGGTAAGGAACACCCACCTGCTTGGCGAGCAGAACGTGCTCACGGGTCTGTGCCATCGGGCCGTCAGTGGCGGCAACCACAAGGATTGCACCGTCCATCTGTGCGGCACCGGTGATCATGTTCTTGATGTAGTCGGCGTGACCGGGGGCGTCAACGTGTGCATAGTGACGCTTGTCGGTCTCATACTCCACGTGGGAGATGTTGATGGTGATACCGCGCTGACGCTCTTCCGGAGCAGAGTCGATGGACGCGAAGTCGCGAACCACGTTGACTGCTGAGGGGTGACGGTCTGCGAGCACCTTGGAAATAGCAGCGGTAAGAGTGGTCTTGCCGTGGTCGACGTGACCGATCGTACCGATGTTGACGTGCGGTTTGGTCCGCTCGAACTTGGCCTTAGCCACTATGGTCCTCCTCGGGACTGTTGATCTGAACTTTGCGGGCCCAGATTCTTGGTTACTTGTCTTGTTGTTGCAGGCCAGGCGAGCCTATTCGTTGGGCTTAGTCGCCCTTGCCCTTCTGAATAATCTCGTCGGCCACAGCCTTCGGGACTTCAGAGTACGTCTCGAAAGTCATCGAGTACACAGCGCGACCAGAGGTCTTCGACCTCAGGTCGCCCACATATCCGAACATTTCCGAGAGCGGCACGAGTGCGCGAACAACCTTAACACCGGTCGCGTCCTCCATGCTCTGGATCTGCCCGCGCCTGGAGTTGAGGTCACCGATGACATCGCCCATGTATTCCTCTGGGGTCCGCACCTCGACAGCCATCAACGGCTCGAGCAGAACAGGATTTGCTTTCCTGGCGGCCTCTTTATAGACCATCGATCCAGCAATCTTGAACGCCATCTCAGATGAGTCGACGTCGTGGTACTGCCCATCCAAAAGTGTCGCTTTGACACCGACGGTTGGGTAGCCCGCCAGAACGCCCACCTGCATCGCGTCCTGAATTCCAGCATCCACCGAGGGAATGTATTCACGAGGAATACGACCGCCGGTGACTTGGTTATCAAATTCGTACATCGTCTCGCCGGTGATGTCCATGGGCTCGAGGCTGATCTGCACCTTCGCAAACTGACCAGAACCACCGGTCTGCTTCTTGTGGGTGTAATCGACCTTCTCAACCAGCTTACGAATGGTCTCGCGGTAGGCCACCTGGGGCTTACCCACGTTGGCCTCGACGTTGAATTCACGCTTCATCCGGTCAACGAGGATGTCGAGGTGAAGCTCGCCCATTCCCTTAATGACGGTCTGTCCCGTTTCCTGGTTCTGCTCAGTGCGGAACGTGGGGTCTTCTTCAGCCAGCTTCTGGATGGCCAAGGAGAGCTTCTCCTGGTCAGCCTTGGTCTTGGGCTCGATGGCAACCTCAATAACGGGCTCGGGGAAGGACATCGACTCGAGAACTACCGGGTTAGCGGGGTCACACAGGGTGTCTCCGGTCGTGGTGTCTTTCAAGCCAATGACGGCGTAGATGTGTCCAGCGGACACGCTGTCGACGGGGTTTTCCTTGTTGGCGTGCATCTGGAAGATCTTTCCGATGCGCTCCTTCTTGTCCTTGGTGGAGTTGATGACCTGGGCACCAGAATCGATACCACCGGAGTAGACGCGGATGTAGGTCAGGCGACCGAAGAAGGGGTGCACCGCAACCTTGAACGCGAGAGCCGAGAAGGGCTCTGCGGAGGAAGGCTTGCGCACCACAATCTTCTCTGCGTCACGAACATCGTGTCCTTCGACGTCAGGGACGTCAATCGGAGAGGGAAGGTAGGCAACAACAGCGTCCAGCATCGGCTGGACACCACGGTTCTTGAAGGACGAACCACAGAGCACGGGGTAGGCAGCACCGGCAATCGTCAGCTGGCGGATGCCGGCCTTGATTTCCGCAATGCTGATTTCTTCACCGCTCAAGAACTTTTCGAGAAGCTCTTCGTTGGCGTCAGCGACGCCCTCAATGAGCTGTGCGCGATACTGCTCAGCCTTAGCCTGCATGTCTGCGGGGATCTCCTGAACGATGTACTCGGCACCCAAGGTCACATCACCCTTGGAGTCACCGGGCCATACGATGGCCTTCATCTCCACGAGATCGATAACGCCGACGAAAGTCGACTCAAAACCAATGGGCAACTGAATGACCAGAGGCTTAGCGCCAAGGCGCTTGATGATGGTGTCGACTGTGTAGTAAAAGTCAGCACCCAGCTTGTCCATTTTGTTGACAAAGCAGATGCGAGGGACGTTGTACTTGTCGGCCTGGCGCCACACAGTCTCAGACTGTGGCTCCACACCCTCTTTGCCATCGAACACCGCAACAGCGCCGTCAAGAACACGAAGGCTGCGCTCCACCTCAACGGTAAAGTCCACGTGGCCGGGGGTGTCAATGATGTTGATCTGGTGGTTGTCCCAGAAGCACGTGGTGGCAGCCGACGTGATCGTGATGCCGCGTTCCTGCTCTTGAGCCATCCAGTCCATGGTGGCTGCGCCATCGTGGACTTCACCAATCTTGTGGGAAATACCCGTGTAAAACAGAATGCGCTCTGTCGTCGTGGTCTTTCCCGCATCGATGTGAGCCATGATGCCAATGTTGCGGACCTTGTTCAGGTCGGTTAGCACGTCAAGTGCCACAGTGTTCCTCCGGAGATTAGGTGGTAGGGGTCAGCGTGAAGCCGCGTCCTACCAGCGGTAGTGGGCGAAGGCTTTGTTGGACTCAGCCATCTTGTGGGTGTCTTCGCGACGCTTCACAGCGGCACCAAGACCGTTGGATGCGTCAAGAATTTCGTTGGTGAGACGCTCGGTCATCGTCTTTTCACGACGAGCCTTGGCGTAGCTGGTCAACCAGCGAAGAGCAAGGGTGTTCGCACGGTGAGGCTTGACCTCAACGGGCACCTGGTAGGTGGATCCACCCACGCGGCGCGAGCGCACCTCGAGGGTTGGACGAACGTTGTCCAACGCCTTCTTCAAGACGATGACAGGTTCCTGGCCACTCTTCGACGCAACACCTTCGAGAGCACCGTAAACGATGCGCTCGGCGAGACCCTTCTTGCCCTGAACAAGGATCTTGTTCACGAGCTGAGAGACAATGGGAGCCCCGTAAACGGGGTCAGCAATAACGGGGCGCTTAGGAGCGGGACCTTTACGAGGCATTATTTCTTATCCTTCTTCGCTCCGTAGAGGCTACGAGCCTGCTTACGGTTCTTCACGGCCTGGGTGTCAAGAGCGCCACGGACAATCTTGTAACGGACACCGGGGAGGTCCTTCACACGACCACCACGGACGAGCACCATCGAGTGCTCCTGGAGGTTGTGGCCCTCACCGGGGATGTAGGCGGTCACTTCAGTACCGTTGGAGAGCTTCACGCGGGCGACCTTGCGCAGAGCCGAGTTCGGCTTCTTGGGGGTCGTGGTGTACACACGGGTGCATACGCCGCGCTGTTGGGGGTTGGCCTTCAGGGCAGGCGCCTTGGTCTTCTGGACCTTGGGCTTACGTCCCTTACGGACCAACTGTTGAATCGTTGGCACAGTTCACTCCTTATTTGTGCTGCACGGTGACAGCTAATTGATGGTGGTTACTGGATGGTGTTGGTTACTTCTCCACCACCCAGCGACATCGCACCAAGCTGTGCTTTCGCACCCGCGCTTGGTATGCCGTGGGGGCCGGCTTGCCAGTGTTTCCGCTGGTTTCGCCCACAACCCAATGTGGAAGTGATGACCCGTGTCATATATTCCCACACTGGGGAAAACAGACGGGCGTGCCATCGCACACACAAATTCCAAGACTAATGGCCAGAAAGCCCTGGGTCAAATGATTTCCCCATATTTTCCAGCTATCACGGCGAATGCAACACCTGCCACCAGCGAGGGGCCAAAGGCAATGGGATCGCGCGCCCGATGGCCTTTCCGCAGAATCCCGATCAGTGCCACCAGCCCGCCGATGAGGAACGCCGCCGCGCACTGGACCAGCACAAGTCGCGGATCAAGAAAACCCAGGTAAAAGCCCAGTCCTCCCTGCAGCTTTACATCACCCCAGCCAAGCGCATGCGGGGGTAGGACAGCTGCGAGGGCAAAGACCCCGGCACTCACAGCTCCAGCCAGCAGAGCGCTCTGCACTCGCCCTGAATCACCCGCCACTACAGCCAGAATCCCCAGACCAACAGCCAGAGAGCCAGTCCCGCAGTTTGGCAATCGGTGTTCCAGAAGATCTATCCGCGAGAGCAAGAGCCCCGCGATCCCCACACCCAGGTGCATGAGGACAACGACGCCCTCGAGAATCATTCCCCGAGGCTAGGCGACTCTGGAATCTGGGCGTCTTGGTTATCCCCAGACACGAAGAAGGGGCCAGTTAACCTGGCCCCTTCTTGCGGTTCGTGCTGTGGTTACTTGTAGCCGCCTTCAGACCCAGAGTCTTCGGAGCTAAAGGATTCAAAATCCACAAACGAGAGGTCATCGGTTGCACCAAACGCATCGTCAGCGGCAAAGAGCCTGGCCGGGTAGTGTTCGGCACGGGCCGCTTCGGTGGGCTCCACCGTGACGTTGCGATAAGCACCCAGGCCGGTTCCAGCCGGGATGAGCTTTCCGATGATGACGTTTTCCTTGAGTCCCACCAGCGGGTCGCTCTTTCCCTGCATGGCTGCTTCGGTGAGAACACGAGTGGTCTCTTGGAAGGACGCTGCAGACAACCACGACTCGGTTGCCAAGGATGCCTTGGTGATTCCCATGACTTCCTGACGCGCCGAAGCAGTCTTCTTGCCCTCGCCGAGCGCCTCGCGGTTGAGGGTGTTGTAGCGACCGCGATCCACAAGCTCGCCCGGCAGCAACGTGGTCTCGCCGTGGTCAACCACAGTGACCTTCCGAAGCATCTGACGAACGATGACCTCGATGTGCTTGTCGTGAATGGGCACACCCTGTGAGCCATACACCCCCTGAACACCATCGACGAGGTGCTGCTGAACAGCACGCACGCCCTTGACGCGAAGAACATCCTTGGGGTCAAGAAGACCCTCGTGGATCTGCTGGCCAAGTTCAACACTCTGTCCATCAGTAACCAGGAGAGTCATTCTCTTGGAGACCGTGTGCGGAACGGGCTCGTCACCGTTGTCTGGCGTCAGAATAATCTTGTATTGGGTGTCGGTTTCTTCCACAGAGATGCGGCCGTTTGCCTCACAAATCGGGCTCGACCCCTTCGGGGTGCGGGCCTCGAAGAGCTCGGTCACCCGGGGCAGACCCTGGGTGATGTCATCTGCGGAGGCAGAACCACCAGTGTGGAAGGTACGCATTGTCAGCTGAGTACCGGGTTCACCAATCGACTGGGCTGCAATAATTCCCACAGCCTCACCGAGGTCAACGGCAATACCCGAAGCCAACGAGCGACCGTAACACGCGGCACACACACCGACCGCGGCCTCACAGGTGAGCACAGAGCGGACCGTGATCTCGCGAACGCCAGCTGCGACGAGTTCGTTGATGAGCACATCGCCCACGTCGGAACCGGCCTCGGCAATCACTTTGCCCTTGTCGGTAGTGGCATCAGCAGCGAGGTTACGGGCATAGACCGTGTTCTCGGCGTTGTTCGCGCGAACCCAAGCACCCTCGGAGTCCTTCACCGCAATGGTGAAGGTGATTCCCTTGGATGTGCCACAGTCAGCTCCGCGAATGATGACATCCTGTGCCACATCGACCAGACGACGAGTCAGGTAGCCAGAGTCTGCGGTACGCAAAGCCGTGTCAGCCAGACCCTTACGGGCTCCGTGGGTGGCGATGAAGTACTCGGCCACAGAGAGGCCCTCGCGGTAGCTCGAGATGATCGGGCGGGCGATAACCTCACCACGTGGGTTGGAGACCAAACCACGCATACCGGCGATGTTTCCGACCTGCAACCAGTTACCACGGGCACCGGAGGTGACCATGCGGTTGATGGTGTTGTCCTCGGGGAAGCTCGCACGCATTTCGTCGTTGACTTCCTTGGTGCACGCACTCCAGACCTCAACCAGTTCACGACGACGCTCGACGTCTGAGATCAGACCTTTGTCGTACTGCGACTGAATCTTTGCGGCCAACTTCTCGTACTTGGCGACGATGTCCTTCTTGTGCTTGGGGGTGAGCACATCGCTCAATGCCACCGTCACACCGGAGCGGGTTGCCCAGTAGAAGCCAGCGTCCTTTACGCGGTCGAGGGTCTCAGCAACGGCAACCTTCGGGTAGCGCTCGGCGAGGTCGTTCACGATCGAGGAGATCATGGGCTTGTCAGCGACAGCCTCAACCCACGGGTAGTCCGCAGGAAGCAACTCGTTGAACAAGGCGCGACCGAGGGTCGTATCGTGGATGACCGAGCTGCCCTGAACGAATCCAGCGGGAGCGTCCTTCAGGTGAAGGCTTGCAATGCGAATCTTGATCTTCGCGTTCAAGCCGAGCGAGTGCTGGTCCATAGCCATGATGGCCTCAGCAATCGAGCTGAATGCACGGCCTTCACCGATTGCGCCCTCCTTGAGGGTGGTTAAGTGGTGCAGACCGATAATCATGTCCTGGGTGGGCACGGTCACCGGCCGACCATCGGAGGGCTTCAGGATGTTGTTCGAGGCCAGCATCAAGATGCGGGCTTCGGCCTGAGCCTCAACCGAGAGCGGTAGGTGAACAGCCATCTGGTCACCATCGAAGTCAGCGTTGAAGGCAGCACAGACCAGCGGGTGAAGCTGGATCGCCTTACCTTCGACGAGCTGAGGCTCGAATGCCTGGATACCCAAACGGTGAAGGGTTGGTGCGCGGTTCAACAGAACCGGGCGTTCGCGGATGATCTCTTCGAGAACGTCCCACACCTCTGGCCTGGAACGCTCAACCATGCGCTTGGCGTTCTTGATGTTGCTCGAGTGACCCAGGTCCATCAGGCGCTTAATAACGAAGGGCTTGAAGAGCTCGAGGGCCATAATCTTCGGCAGTCCACACTGATGAAGCTTGAGCTGGGGACCCACGACAATCACGGAACGGCCGGAGTAGTCAACGCGCTTACCCAGAAGGTTTTGGCGGAAACGACCCTGCTTACCCTTGAGCATGTCGGACAGGCTCTTCAGTGCACGGTTACCGGTCCCGGTCACCGGACGACCACGACGACCGTTGTCAAAGAGTGCGTCGACGGCCTCCTGCAACATGCGCTTTTCGTTGTTGACGATGATCTCGGGTGCACCGAGGTCGAGCAGACGACGAAGGCGGTTGTTGCGGTTGATTACGCGGCGGTAGAGGTCATTGAGGTCAGAGGTCGCAAAGCGGCCACCATCGAGCTGAACCATGGGGCGAAGCTCCGGTGGAATCACCGGAACAACTTCCAAGACCATGGAGGCCGGCGAAGCGCCGGTCTGCAAGAAAGCGTTGACGACTTTGAGGCGCTTGATCGCACGGATCTTGCGCTGGCCCTTGCCATTAGCAATCTCGTCGTGGAGCTTCTCGCCTTCGCTGACCAGGTCGAAATCGAGCAGACGCTGGCGGATTGCCTCGGCGCCCATGTGGGCGTCGAAGAACATCCCGTAGCGGTCCTGCATGTCCTGGAAGACGGCGTCTTCGGCGCGAAGATCGCCAACCTTCAGTGAACGGAAATCTTCCCAGACGCGCTCGAGGTGAGCGATGTCGTCATCGAAGTTCTTGCGAAGCGAGGCCATGTCCTTCTTGCCGGCGTCGTCCGCCTTGCGCTTCTGGTCCGCCTTAGCGCTGGTGGCCTCGAGCTCGGCGAGCTCCTTCTCAAGCTCAGTCATGCGATCAGAGATGAGCGCGTCGCGCTCCTTCTCCAACTGCTTGATTTCCAGCTGAAGCTCTTTCTCGAGCTCAGGCATTTCGCGGTGACGGGCATCGACGTCCACGTTGATGATCATGTAGGCGGCGAAATAGATGACCTTCTCGAGGTCCTTCGGTGCCATGTCCAGGAGGTAACCGAGACGGCTAGGGACACCCTTGAAGTACCAAATGTGGGTGACCGGTGCGGCCAGCTCGATGTGTCCCATGCGCTCGCGACGCACCGAGGACTTAGTGACCTCTACGCCACAGCGCTCACAGACGATCCCCTTGAAACGCACGCGCTTGTACTTGCCACACGCACACTCCCAGTCACGACTGGGTCCGAAGATCTGCTCTCCGAAGAGGCCATCCTTCTCGGGCTTCAGGGTGCGGTAGTTGATGGTCTCAGGCTTCTTGACCTCGCCGTATGACCAGCCACGGATGTGCTCCGAGGTGGCAAGTCCAATACGCAGGGCTTCAAACGTTGTTGCTTCCAGCACGATGTATCTCTCTCGTTAGTTCTGGCTCGGTCGTTACTTAGATTTCGTCCACGGACGAAGACTCAAAGCGAGTCGAGATGTTAATGCCGAGTTCTTCCGCAGCGCGGTATAATTCGTCATCGGAGTCCTTCAGTGAGACGGCCTGGCCGTCTGCTGAAAGCACCTCGACATTGAGACACAGCGACTGCATCTCCTTCATCAAGACCTTGAAGCTCTCGGGGATGCCGGGCTCCTGGATGTTTTCACCCTTGACGATGGCCTCATAGACCTTGACGCGGCCAAGGATGTCATCCGACTTAATGGTCAGAAGCTCCTGGAGCGCATAGGAGGCACCGTAGGCCTCGAGAGCCCACACCTCCATCTCGCCAAAGCGCTGTCCACCGAACTGCGCTTTTCCACCAAGCGGTTGCTGGGTAATCATCGAGTACGGTCCCGTCGAGCGAGCGTGAATCTTGTCGTCGATGAGGTGGTGGAGCTTCAGGATGTACATGTACCCCACCGAGACGGGCTGGGGGAATGGCTCACCGGAGCGGCCGTCAAACAGACGTGCTTTTCCAGAGGAGCCCACCAAGCGATTGCCATCTCGATTCACGAGTGTTGAATCGAGGAGACCAGCAATCTCTTCCTCACTCGCACCATCGAATACGGGGGTTGCGACCTTGGTGCCGGGAAGGGCTTCCTTGGCCTGAGCAGCAAGACGCTTGGCCCATGCGGGGTCACCACTGACCTTCCACCCCTGCTTGGCAGCCCACCCGAGGTGGATTTCCAAGACCTGGCCGAAGTTCATGCGACCGGGGACGCCCAGAGGGTTCAAGATGATGTCAACAGGGGTTCCATCCTCAAGGAATGGCATGTCCTCGACAGGGAGAATCCTGGCGATCACACCCTTGTTTCCGTGACGTCCAGCGAGCTTGTCGCCCTCGGAGATTTTGCGCTTCTGAGCGATATAGACGACAACCCTCTGGTTCACACCGGAGCCGAGTTCGTCGTCACCATCGACAGCGTCAAAGACCTTTACGCCGATGATGGTGCCCTGCTCGCCGTGGGGAACCTTGAGCGACGTATCGCGAACTTCACGGCTCTTCTCGTTGAAGATTGCACGCAGCAGCCGCTCTTCAGCGCTGAGCTCGGTTTCACCCTTGGGTGTGACCTTGCCCACGAGGATGTCGCCAGGGCGAACCTCTGCACCGATACGAATGATGCCTCGCTCATCCAGGTTGGCCAAGAGCTCGGGGCCGACATTCGGAAGGTCACGAGTGATCTCTTCCTTACCCAGCTTGGTGTCGCGGGCGTCCACGTCATACTCCTCGATGTGAATCGAGGACAGAGTGTCGTCCTTGACCAAGTTCTGGGAGAGGATGATTGCGTCTTCGAAGTTGTAGCCCTCCCATGACATGAATGCCACGAGCAAGTTCTTACCCAAAGCCAATTCACCGTTCTCGGTGGCGGGGCCATCAGCGATGACCTGCCCGAGGTCGAGCTTGTCACCAACGCTCACACGAATCTGGTGGTTGAAGTTTGTGCCCTGGTTCGAGCGGTCAAACTTACGCAGGTAATAGGTCTTGGTGCCACCCTTGTCCTGCTTGACCACTGCGTGGTCAGCAGAGACCTCGGTCACAACACCGGGGGCCTCAGCAATAATCACGTCACCGGCGTCAACGGCGGCGAAGGACTCCATACCGGTTCCAACCAGCGGGGACTCCGAGCGCAAGAGAGGAACAGCCTGACGCTGCATGTTGGCACCCATGAGTGCGCGGTTAGCATCGTCGTGCTCGAGGAACGGAATCAGAGAGGTCGCAACAGAAACCATCTGGCGGGGGGACACATCGACATAGTCGACCGCTTCAGGGGCGACCAACTCGACCTCTCCACCCTTCTTACGAACGAGAATTTTGTCTTCGGCGAAGGTGCCATCAGCATTCAGCGGAGTTCCAGCCTGGGCGACGACGAACTCGTCTTCGTCGCTTGCAGTCAAGTAGTCAATGTTCTTGGAGACCTTGGCCTTGACAACGCGACGATAAGGAGTCTCGATGAAACCAAACGCATTGATACGGGCGAAGGACGCCAGTGAACCGATCAGACCGATGTTCGGGCCTTCAGGCGTCTCAATCGGGCACATGCGGCCGTAGTGAGAGGGGTGAACGTCACGAACCTCAACACCGGCGCGCTCGCGGCTAAGCCCTCCGGGGCCGAGTGCCGAAAGGCGACGTTTGTGGGTAAGGCCAGAGAGCGGGTTGTTCTGGTCCATGAACTGCGAGAGCTGGCTTGTGCCAAAGAACTCTTTAATCGCCGCAACCACGGGGCGCACGTTGATGAGGGTCTGAGGTGTAATGGCCTCAATGTCCTGGGTCGTCATACGCTCGCGAACCACGCGCTCCATTCGGGAGAGACCAGTACGAACCTGGTTCTGAATCAGCTCACCGACGGCACGAATACGACGGTTACCGAAGTGGTCGATGTCATCAACATCGAGACGGATGTCGACCTTCTTGCCCGAGCGGGTGCCAGGAATCGTGGCGTGACCCTCGTGAAGGGCAACCAAGTACTTGATGGTCGCGACAATGTCGTCAACGGTGAGAACCGAGGTGTCCAACGGCAATTCAAGACCGAGCTTGCGGTTGATCTTGTAACGACCAACCTTCGCGAGGTCGTAGCGCTTGGAGTTGAAGTAGAAGTTGTCAATCAGCAGACGAGCCGCCTCAGCAGCAACCTGCTCACCTGGACGCAGTTTGCGGTAGATGTCCTTCAGGGCTTCTTCCTTGGTGAGGATGGTGTCCTTCTCCAGGGCCTCAAGCACGGAAGAGAAACCAGCGAAGTGCTTCGCGATTTCTTCGCTGGTGAGGCCGAGGGCCTTCAGGAAGACAGTGACCGACTGCTTGCGCTTACGGTCGATACGAACACCGACCTGGTCACGCTTGTCAACCTCAAACTCCAACCATGCACCGCGGCTTGGGATAACCCGCACGGAGTGGATTTCCTTGTCGCTGAGCTTGTCGAGGGCGGATTCGAAATAGACACCCGGGCTACGAACCAGCTGGGACACGACAACACGCTCGGTGCCGTTGATGATGAAGGTTCCCTTTTCGGTCATCAGGGGGAAGTCGCCCATGAACACCGTCTGGGTCTTGATTTCACCAGTCTGGTGGTTCATAAACTCAGCCTCTACGTAGAGAGGGGCGGCGTAGGTCTTGCCACGTTCCTTGCACTCGTCAATGGAGTACTTTTCGTCCTCAAGGTAGGGGTTTGTGAACGAGAGCTGCATGGTCTCAGACGAGTCTTCAATCGGGGAAATCTCTTCGAAGATTTCCTCGAGTCCGCTCTTCGTGGAAACAACGGGATTGCCTTCGGCCTTCGCCTCGGCAATGCGCTTCTTCCACGCAGGAGAACCAACGAGCCACTCAAAGCTCTCGGTCTGCAGGGCAAGCAGATCCGGAACCTCGAGGGTGTCAGAGATTTTGGCGAACGAGAGACGCTGAGCGACTCGACCGTTCTTGGCAGGTGTAGTAGATGCGGAACGAGCAGCAGCCAAGAGAAATTACCTCCAGGGCTCGATAGAGAGCCTCAATTTGAGTAACCGAACATGTGGATAGCTTCCGCTAGAACTCAGCACAAAGAGTTCACCCCGCCACTATTCTCGGGGCTCTCCGACCGACCACAATTTGAGGGAAGGAGAAGTCAAGGAAGCAAACCTCTAGTGTATACGGTTTGATAACGATTTGTCCACCCCCGCTTGACTTTGTCCCAAAAAACCCCTGTGTATAAATCTCCCGGCATCTCAGTCCTGTTGGCTACCCTTCGAAGGTGGCCACCAGGGATTGGGTTGAAGAGCGAGCAACGGCGTTGCTCGCTACCCACGCATTGCATGACTGGTCATTCTCGTGGGACAACGCCAAGACTCGGTTTGGCCAATGCAGTCATCGATATCGACGCATCACGCTCTCCAGATACCTCAGCGAGGCGGGATCCGAGGATGAGTCTGAGCAGGTCCTTCTCCATGAGATTGCCCACGCTTTGGCTGGGGTTCGCGCCCATCACGGAGAGAACTGGCTGAGAATTGCCCGCTCCATTGGATACCGGGGGCAACGCACCCACACATCGCCAGCGGCCACCGAGCACGCAAAGTGGCGCGGGCTGTGTCCCCGTGGCCACGAAATCATTCGGTTTAGAAAACCATCCAGGCCTATGTCATGCGCCAAGTGCGAGCGGCGTTTCAACCCGACCTATCTGATTGTGTGGACGGAGAGGACTTACTCCTCGACCGTGACCTCTTTCCAAAACGCCACATAGTTCGCGAAGTCTGTGCCGACCCGTTCAACAGCGCCAGGGCGAAGATTGGGATAGGACCACGCGCGATCCGGAAATGCTTGGCCATCAACCGTGAGGGTGAAGTACTGGCACTCACCCTTCCATGGGCACACATAAGGAGTGGGGCTCTTGGTGAAGAACTCGTCCTTCAGGGCAGAGGGCGGGAAATACCAATTGCCCTCGATCTTCACCAGCTGGTCTTCAGTGGCTTCTGCAATGACTGCGTCGTTCAATAAAGCTTTCATGCTCCAAGCCTAGGCTTATCGGCTGATAGTCACCCGGGTAGGAGACACTAATCACCGTGATGACCTTTACGCGACGAGTCGAACTCCCCTGCACGGTCGCTGATGCCTTCGCTGCGCTGCACGACCCCGCGGTCTTCCGAAGAGTGTCAAGACCCTTTCTGCACTTCACACCGCTTGACCCCACAACGTTCCCCGAACGCTACGAGAGTGGCAAGAGCTATGTAGTTGGCGCCAAGGCGTTTGGCCTGGTCCCACTGGGAGCCCAGGAAATCAACCCCACCACCTCGAGGGACGCCAAGCGCTCGGTGTTTGTCGATAACGGTCGCGGTGTTAGTGGCGCTCTGGGAGCGATGAATCACTTCCATCACACGATGACACTCGAGCCAAGCGACCACGGCGCCACTGTCTTGAGTGACACGCTCGAGTGGGATGCGGGATTGCTGAGCCCAGCGTTCTACATCGGGTTCCGGTTCTTCTGGTGGTGGCGACACAGAGTGATGATGCGGCTGGCTCGCAACTGGTAGGCCGCGAGATAACCAGGTCTTAGGGCAGGGCCCCGACGCTGGCTAGTGCGGCTTTTAACAGCGCACCCCGGCCGCCCTCTAGCTCCCGCAGGACCTCGTCCGCCGTCACTTCTTCGGGTGTCATCCACGCCATATCAAGCGCGTCCTGACGGGGTTCGCAGGTGCCAGTAACGGGCACCACATAGACCAACGAGACAGCGTGCTGTCTGGTGTCGACATACTTTGCCCCGGGAAAGGGGAAGTACTCCGCCACATGAGCTGGCTGCATGGAGGAGGGCAGCTGGGGGAACGCCATGGGGCCTAGATCCTTTTCAAGGTGGCGAAAGAGGGCATCGCGAACGCTCTCGCCGAACATGACCCGACCTGCCACCAAAGCCCTTGCGATGGACCCCTCCGCTGAGACGCGGAGCAACAAACCCACCTCGGTGACCTGGCCCATTCCATCAAGGCGAACAGGGACAGCCTCGACATAGAGAAGTGGTAAGCGAGAGCGAATCTCTGAGAGCTCATCGTCGGAGAGCCAGCCGGGATTAGGATCGGGGGTTCTCGTGGAGGACATGGCGTCTTTTCTACTCTGATTCGCTGGCTTCCGGAAGACCACCGCGAGAGAGAAGTTCGTCGGCAAGCGCCCCAGCATCGACCCGCCAGTAAGCAAATTCCTGATCATCGATGTGAATCACCGGAATCTTGTCTCCGTACTCGCTCTCCCACTCGGTCTTCTCGGAGAGATTACGGTGTTCGACCACCACATTGGAAAAACTCTTCACAACCTGCTCGATCACCAGATTTGCCTCGTCGCATA
This sequence comes from Actinomycetota bacterium, assembly GCA_009704535.1. Lineage (GTDB taxonomy): Bacteria > Actinomycetota > Actinomycetes > Actinomycetales > Microbacteriaceae > Pontimonas. Next base: position 493 of record WLEA01000025.1, on the reverse strand, counting down.
GGTGGCAACCGGGCTTTCCGATGAGTCGGACCGTGATGCTCTGCACAGTCTCACCCTATGCTGAAGTCTGGATGAGGACAGTGACGTCGAAATCAAAGAAGTCTTCGGGTTCCCCGACAGTGGTGTTTGTCGATGTCGACAACACCCTGGTTCGCGGTGCGAGCATCTACATGTTTGGTCTTGAAGCCTGGAAGTCAGGATTCATCAGGTGGCATCACGTCGTTCCGGCGCTCTTCCATCAGCGCTCATTCATCAAGCAAGGCGAGACGACTAAGCGAGTCAAGTCCACCAGAGAGCGAGCGCAAGCCCTCGCTGCTGGACACTCTGTGGCCGACTTTGTTCAAGTCGGCGAGAGTGCGTGGCGACGCTCCATTGCACCAAAAGTTTTCCCGGACGTCCTCGCCACACTGCGGGAGCATAGGGACCGAGGCCGTCAGGTGTGGTTGCTGACCGCGAGCCCCACTGTGCTGGCTAGCATCATTGCCCGGGACCT
>WLEA01000024.1 GCA_009704535.1 Actinomycetota bacterium | reverse complement strand
TCGACGTCCCCAAATCCTACCGCCTCACCCACCGTGTTGAGAAGAATGACGTCCGCGTTCTTTGACGCAAGCTTGGCGCGGGCACTAGCCGCTCGCTGTGACGCGTCGGAAGCGGTCTCGGCGGCGAACCCCACGAGGAGCTGGCCGGGGCCCTTCACGGCCCCCAGTTCCGCGAGGATGTCTGGGGCCCGCACAAGGACTGGCGCCCAGGTCTCACCGATATCCCGCTTAGCGATTTTCGTATCAGAGACAGTTTCTGGAACCCAATCGGCGACCGCTGCAGCCATGATGATGACATCGGAATCTGGGGCGTGAGAGACCATGGCATCCCTCATCTGAGCTGCTGTGCCAGCCGAGATGCCGACGACTCCCGCCGGTAGGGGAACTTCCAAGTGGGCATGAACCAGAGTGACTGAGGCTCCGCGCTGGATGGCTGCGCGAGCCAGTGCAACGCCCATAACTCCGGTAGACCTGTTGCCAATAAACCGCACCGGATCGATGGCCTCGCGCGTGCCACCAGCCGAAATCAGAACTCTTCGCCCCGACCACGACTGATCTCCCAGCAGGCCAAACGCACGCTCCGCGATATCCACAGGCTCTGCCATTCGGCCAACACCACTGTCGCCTCCCGTGAGTTCCCCAGTGATGGGACCAATCAGGTGGACGCCGCGATCGCTGAGCGTGGCGACGTTGTGTTGGACTGCCGGGTTGTCCCACATTTCCGTGTGCATGGCTGGGGCCACCAAGAGCGGAGCCTTGCTCGCCAGGACCGTTGTGCCGAGCAGGTCAGCTGCAAACCCCCCGGCTAGTTGGGCAAGCGCGTGTGCGGTCGCAGGGGCAATGATCACCAGATCGGCTCGCTGGCCAAGCGCGACGTGACGAACCTCGGCCACCCCGTCAAATAATCCAGGGTGAGCGGGGTTTCTGGAAATTGCCTCCCAGGTCGGCACACCCACAAACCTCAGTGCTGACGCTGTGGGAATCACTGTCACATCCGCGCCACGCCGGACGAGCTCACGAACCAGCGTCACCGCCTTATATGCGGCAATGCCGCCAGTGACCCCCACAACGATGAAAGGGGGTTTTCTCGCCTGGTCGGCGTGTGCCATGGACTCAGTCAGTCGCGCGGTGGAGAACGAGCTTGCCCTCGTTGATTTCACGAAGCGCAATGCTGAGGGACTTTTCGTCCATGGTCGAGGGGACCAGTGGCCCGACGTGGTCATAAAGGTTTCCATCACCGAGGTCGGAGTAGTACTCATTGATTTGCCGCGCGCGCTTAGATGCGAAGATGACCAGCTGATACTTCGAGTCAACGGTGGTCAACAGTTCATCAATGGGAGGCCTAATGATTCCGTCGCGGTGCAGGGACATGCTTACTCCTTGTTGGGCGCCCTCGAAGTCGACGCGAGGACTAAGTCTACGATGCTTTGAGCAACAACGTCCACGCTCTCGTTCACCACGACGTAATCGCACTCCCCCGATGCGGCGAGCTCCGCTCGAGCGGTGGCTAGACGAACAGCGCGTTCAGACTCGTCTTCGGTCCCTCGGCTAGCCAACCTGCGCTCGAGTTCATCGAAACTTGGCGGGGCAACAAAAATGCTGAGCGCACTCTTCATGGCCCGCTTCACCTGCCTGGCACCCTGGATATCGATTTCAAGAATGACGTGGCGCCCGGTATCCAAGTGCGCCTCTACGGCTTCTCGCGGTGTGCCATACCTGTGCAGACGGTGGACGCTCGCCCACTCCAAGAGCTCACCATCGCGAATCAACTGATCAAAGCGTTGGTCATCAACGAAGAAGTAGTGCACACCCTCCACTTCACCCGACCGGGGCGCCCTGGTGGTTGCGGAGACGCTCACGACGAACTGCGGGTGCTTTTTAGTGATCGAGGACACAATCGTGCCTTTACCCACCCCGGAAGGTCCAACAAGGATGACGAGTTTGCCTCTGTCATGGGAGAAGTAGCGACGATAGAGAGAGACCACGTCCCGCCGAAGCCTGGCCCGCTGACGCACCCGTAGCCCACCGAGAGTCGCCCGCGGGCTAATCCCCACGCCATCGAGCAGTCGCTGGGCCTTGGTCACGCCGAAGCCTGGAATCGAGCGCAGAAACCACTCAACCCGCAGGCCAGCGAGGACCGGATCGCACTGTGGCTCTCCCGCTCGATCGAACAACTCGATGATGGAGTGCTGTCCCCGTGAAATCTCGCTCTTTAGTTGCGCACGCTGAGTGCGCAGGAGCGCCCCTTTGGCCGACAGAGCTGCAGCGTCAAAATCTCTCACGCAGACGCCACCTCCGCGAGCGCGCCATCGATAGCATGGACGAGCCCCTCAGGGCCCGCAGAGAGCACAGAGCGCGCGGCCACCGGAAGGAGGTGCCTGGAGCCAGCGAAATCATCACGCGCGGAGCTGAGAGCGGCCCCTTGAGCGCCATACCCTGGAGCAAGCACAGGCATGCCGGGCAACGCTGCCATGTCAACGCCGAGTGCCCCCGTGTCAAAGGTCGCACCGACTACAACCCCATAGCTCTCTGGAGGAAAGCCTCGCTGGGATGCCCACACGTGGAGATCGTGTACTACTCCCCCGGCAACCGTGTGTCCGTCATCACGGCGGGCACTTTGAGTCACCCTAGCCTCTGGGTTGGATGTCGCTGCAAGGACAAAAACACCCTTGTTGTGGTCGTGCGCCCTCTCAAGCGCAGGTTCCAGAGCACCAAGCCCCTGGTAGGGCACCAGAGTGAGTGCGTCCACCTCGAAGTCTGACCCTGGGCGCAGCCACGCGTCGGCGTAGCCCTCCATCGTGGACCCGATGTCACCGCGCTTGGCATCGCCAATAACCAGAAGCCCGGCCTCGCGTAGCGACCCCAGCAGTGATGCAAGAGCTTTCATCCCGGCAACGCCGCACCGTTCAAAAAGAGCGACCTGCGGCTTGACCACCGTGGCACCCGAGGACGCCACCAGGTCCCCTACCAGAGCTGTCCATCGATTAAGCCCCTCAGGTGTATCGCTAAAGCCCCAAGACTCCAACAGTGCAGGGTGAGGATCAATGCCCACACAGAGTGCCGGACCAGATGCGGTCAGCGCTTGAAGCCGGGTGGCATAGGTCATCGCAGTGCCCTGGCCGCCGCATACTCTTGCAGGCTCGTCACGCTAGGCGTGTCGGGACGATCCTCGAGTGAGGCAACAGCCGCGCCCACCTGCGCGATAGTGGTGAAGAGCGCCTTGTCAGCGGCGACCGTCGCAGTGCGAATCTCATAGCCATCAGCGCGGGCGCTTCGACCCCGAGGAGTGTTGATGACGATATCGACATGACCGTTGGCAATGAGCTCAACAATGCTCGGTCCCTCAGTAGCGCCAGCGACGTCGGTGTGTTTGCGAACAACCCGCGTGGCGATGCCGTATCTGGCTAGTGTCTCAGCAGTTCCCTCGGTGGCGATGATGGAAAACCCGAGCTGAGAGAGCCTCAGCACCGGTAACACAACGCTGCGTTTGTCTTTGTCCGCAACCGAGACAAAGACAGTGCCCGATCGAGGCAGGCCACCATAGGCCGCGTCTTGGCTCTTGGCGAATGCCCGAGGGAACGTCGAATCGATGCCCATGACTTCACCAGTCGAGCGCATCTCGGGTCCGAGGATTGAATCGACAATTTCGCCAGCCGGCGTTCTAAAGCGCTTGAACGGTAGGACTGCTTCTTTGACAGCAATCGGCGCGTCCAGTGGGACGACTCTGCCATCGGTTTCTGGCAGTTCCCCAGAGGCAATCAGTTCATCAATTGTGGAACCGGCCATCACTAAGGCCGCTGCCCGTGCGAGGGTAATGCCCAAGGCCTTAGACACAAAAGGGACCGTTCGACTAGCCCGTGGATTCGCCTCGAGAACATAGAGAACCCCCGCGGCCACGGCAAACTGCACGTTAATGAGCCCTCGGACACCAATCCCCTTCGCGAGGAGTTCCACTGCATCACAGACTTCGCCAACGATGGTCCGGCCGAGCGTTACCGGTGGGAGTGTGCAGGCTGAGTCCCCCGAGTGGATGCCAGCCTCTTCGATGTGCTCCATGACGCCACCGATATAGAGGCGCTTGCCGTCATAGATGGCATCAACATCAATCTCGACAGCGTCATCGAGGAACCTGTCCACCAGCAGTGGCGCGTCGTCGCCCACAATCGCAAATTCCTTGATGCGCCGGAAATAGTCCACCATGCTCTCCTGGTCGTAGACAATCTCCATGCCTCTCCCGCCAAGCACGAAGCTCGGTCGCACCAGCACCGGAAAGCCAATGTCAGCAGCGATTGCCGCCGCCTCGTCCAGAGTGGTCGCTGTGCCATTTTTGGGGGCAATCAATCCCGCTTCCCCGAGAATCCGGGCAAAGGACCCGCGCTCTTCCGCCAGATCAATGGCATCGGGGGTTGTTCCCAAAATCGGAACCCCAGCGGCCTTCAACCCCTGGGCCAAACCGAGCGCGGTTTGGCCCCCTAGTTGGACCAGGACACCCAGTAGCTCTCCGCGAGACGACTCTTGGTGAATCACTTCGAGCACATCTTCTAAAGTCAAAGGCTCAAAATAGAGCCGGTCACTGGTGTCATAGTCAGTGGACACCGTCTCGGGATTGCAGTTGATCATGATGGTTTCGTACCCCGCGTCAGACAGAGCAAACGCCGCGTGAACACAGGAGTAATCAAACTCAATGCCCTGCCCGATCCGGTTTGGCCCGGAGCCGAGAATCACGATCTTCTTCCGATCTGAGACAGTCACTTCCGACTCCAGGTCATAACTGGAGTAGTGATAGGGAGTCAGGGCCGGGAACTCACCAGCACAGGTGTCGACAGTCTTGAAGACCGGCCTGATGCCAAGCGCATGACGCGAAGCGCGAACCTCGTGCTCACCCAAGGCCCGAAGCTCTGCGATTTGAGCGTCGCTCAGGCCATGTTCTTTGCCATAGAGCAGGACGTCTGTGCTGAGCTCGGGAGCGTTGCGCACGTAATCGGCAACTTCGTTGATCAGCGCGACCTGATCAAGAAACCACGGGTCGATGCCGGTAGCGACAAATAGCTCGTCGATGGTAGCTCCGAAGCGCAAGGCCTGTTGCACCGTGACGATGCGACCATCGGTGGGCACTGTCGCCTTCTCGATGAGCTCCTTCTTGCTGAGGTCCTGAGGGCCCCAGTGGAAGGAACTGCCGCGCTGCTCGAGGGAACGGAGAGCTTTGTTCAGAGCTTGGGAGAAGTTACGTCCGAGTGCCATAGCCTCGCCAACGGACTTCATGGTGGTGGTGAGTCGACGATCCGCGAGCGGGAACTTCTCAAACGCAAACCGCGGCACCTTGACCACGACATAGTCCAAGGTTGGCTCAAAGGAGGCGGGTGTGACCTTGGTGATGTCGTTTGGGATTTCATCAAGTCGATACCCCAGTGCCAACTTCGCTGCAATCTTGGCGATCGGGAAGCCGGTGGCTTTGGAGGCCAGCGCCGAGCTTCTGGAAACCCGCGGGTTCATTTCAATGACGATGATTCGCCCGGTTTCGGGGTTTACCGCAAACTGAATGTTGCACCCGCCGGTGTCGACCCCGACCAGTCGGATGACCGTGATCCCGATATCCCGCATGCGCTGATACTCGCGGTCGGTCAGGGTGAGCGCGGGCGCCACAGTGATTGAATCTCCGGTGTGGACGCCCACCGGGTCAACGTTCTCAATGGAACAGACGACAACGGTGTTGTCTGCCTGGTCACGCATGAGTTCCAACTCGTATTCTTTCCACCCCGTGATGGACTCTTCAAGTAAGACCTCAGTGGTGGGGCTTTGGTGGAGACCGTCGCTGACCATGCGCACCAGCTCGTCGCGGTCATGAGCAAACCCCGAGCCAAGCCCGCCCATCGTAAACGACGGCCGAATCACCAATGGGTACCCGAGGTCTTCCGCGTAGCCGATCGCGTCCTCGACAGTGGTGGCGATATAGCTCTTGGCGACCTCCGCTCCGGCTTCAATGACGAGTTCTTTGAATATCTGTCGGTCTTCGCCCCGATTGATGGCGTCAAAAGACGCACCGATCAGCTCAACATTGTATTTCTGCAGGATGCCCTCTTTGTGCAGGGCCATGGCGGCGTTGAGGGCCGTCTGACCACCGAGGGTTGGCAGAATCGCGTCTGGCCGCTCTTTCTTGATGATGGCCTCCAAGACAGCGGTGGTGATTGGCTCGATGTAGGTCTGGTCGGCAAAGCCGGGATCAGTCATGATTGTCGCTGGGTTGGAGTTGACCAGAATGACCCGGACGCCCTCTTCGCGGAGAACGCGGCACGCTTGCGTGCCTGAGTAGTCAAATTCTGCTGCCTGGCCAATAACAATTGGGCCCGAACCAATAACAAGGACGCTGGAAATGTCTGATCGCTTGGGCATTAGACCACGCTTCCGGTCGACGGGCTAAGGTGCGCTTCAACCATGTCTTTGAACCGGTCGAATAAATAGGTGCTGTCGTGGGGCCCAGCCGCAGCTTCCGGGTGGTACTGGACTGAGAAGGCAGGAATATCGAGTGCCCTGATTCCTTCAACAACCTGGTCGTTGAGACTGATGTGACTGACTTCGACCCGCCCAAAACCCTCGGGCGAGTCCACTATGCCCTCGCGGGGCGCATCAACAGCAAAGCCGTGGTTTTGTGCTGTGATTTCGATATGCCCGGTGGTTTTGTCCAACACTGGCTGGTTGATTCCCCGATGACCGTATTTGAGCTTGTATGTCGAAAATCCCAGCGCTCGGCCGAGTAGTTGGTTACCAAAGCAAATGCCAAAAAACGGCAGACCCACTCGCAGAGCGCTTCGGAGAAGGCCAACTTGGGCATCACTGGCAGCGGGATCCCCCGGGCCATTCGAGTAAAAGAGTGCGACGGGATTGATTGCCTGGACGTCATCGAAACTGGAGTCCGCCGGGAGGACGTGAACACGGAAGCCCCTGGCGGCCAGGTGATGGACGGTGGATTCCTTGATGCCCAAGTCAACAACAGCGAGGTTGCCAAGCGCCGTCCCGACCGGCTCCACCACTCGAGTCTCGTTGACACTCACCAGACTGGAGAGATTGCGTCCGGCCATTGACGCCTGGTTCGTCACGCGCGAGAGCTGTTCACCAGCAGGGAGCGCGTAAAGCTCGCCGCTGAAGATGCCACCGCGCATGACGCCCACTTCTCGGAGAACAAGGGTGATGGCGCGGGTGTCAACGCCAGAAATTCCAACAATCTGTTGCGCCTCAAGCTCGTCATCAAGACTGCGCACTGAACGAAAGTTTGATGGCCTCCTGGCGGGGTCTCGCACAACGAAGCCCTCGACCCAGATCTTGCGGGACTCGGGGTCCTCATCATTGATTCCGGTATTGCCGATGTGGGGTGCCGTCATCACGACGATCTGTCCTGCATAACTGGGGTCCGTGAGTGTCTCTTGGTAACCGGTCATGCCTGTCTGAAAGACCACCTCGCCGAGTGTCACCCCGGTGGCACCCCAGGCTTTGCCCTCATAGCGATGACCGTCTTCTAGCACCAAAACAGCGCGACCGTGATTCACTTTTTTCCTCTTCCCACACGCCCTAAGGCATCGATCAACGCCGTTGCGCTGCCATCAACGATTCGGAAATAGCTATCCACATCGCGCCCAGCAAGCCTCCAGCGCACCATGACAAGTCCATCTGTCTCGACCACCCGATCAATCGTCCACGTGGCTCTCCCCGCCTCGAGGCCTTCCGCGGGAAAGAGCACAGGGTCCTCCCCCGGGATGCGAACCAGCAGACCCTCCGGGTGCAGTGCCAAGCGGGCTTTAGCGCGATAACTCAGGGGGCCCGCTGCAATCCGTTGAAGGGGGTCCAAGGCTTCCGTTGTTGCCACGTAGAGAGCGTCAATGTCAGCAAGTGCCACGCTAGCGGGAGCGTCCCGAATAAGAGCCTCGGCCTCGCCTCGATAGCGCGCTACACGACGGCGCCATCCCCAAAGCGCCAGGCCGAGGCCCACCACCATGAGAGCGATCATCATCGAACCGGCAATTTCCTGGGTCATCGAGAAGCCTCCGCACTGACTACATCCGGCGCAACCAACTCACCGTTAGACACGGTGGCCCTTCCGTGGTGGAAAGTGAACATGACTCTTCCGGGCAGGACATTCTCCGGATAGGGGTTATTCGAGCTCAAACTCCCCCGCGGCGCTAGTGCCACTGCCGTGGAATCCACCAACGTCAGATGCGCTGGCGAGCCTACCGCGAGTGGGGCGTCGTAGCCGGCGAGAGATCCGATAGCCGCCGGGGCGCTCGAGAAAACCCGCGCCACATCCGACCACGTGAGCAGGCCCGGATTGACGAGGGTCTCAATAACCACCGGCAGGGCCATCTCCAGGCCCACCATTCCAAAAGCAGCCTCCCCAAAGGCGCACTCCTTGGATTCGCTCGGATGAGGAGCGTGGTCGGTCGCGACAATGTCGATGATGCCATCGGCAAGGGCCGCGCGCAGAGCGCGAGTGTCCTCCGCGGTTCGCAGGGGTGGGTTGACCTTGAAGAGTGGGTCAAAACTGCCAACGAGATCCTCGGTGAGGAGCAAGTGGTGCGGCGTCACCTCAGCGGTCACCGCAATTCCACGCTTCTTTGCCCATCGAATGACGTCGACCGAGCCGGCGGTCGAGACATGGCACACGTGCAGTCGGGTGCCAACGTACTCGGCCAACAGGACGTCCCTGGCGATGATGCTCTCTTCAGCCACGGCGGGCCAGCCGACCACACCGAGACGAGACGACAACGCGCCCTCGTTCATGTGGGCGTCGATGGTGAGCCTCGGGTCCTGCGCGTGTTGGGCAACCACCACTCCCAAGGCCTTGGCCTGCTCTAGCGCTCGCCGCATGACCAGCGAATCATGAACGCACTTCCCGTCGTCGGAAAACACCCGCACCGCGCCAGGTCCCGCGGCCATCGCCGCCATCGCGGAGAGCTCTTCGCCAGCAAGTCCTGTGGTGATGGCGCCAACAGGCCGGACCGTCACGTACCCGGCCTCGCGACCCATCCGGGCAACCGCGTCGGTAATCCCGGCAGTATCCGCGACTGGGTCGGTGTTCGCCATGGCGTGGAGGGCAGTGAACCCACCGAGCGAACCCGATTGCGATCCGGAGAGAATTGTCTCGGCCTGCTCAAGGCCAGGCTGCCGAAGGTGAGTGTGGAGATCGACAAGGCCCGGAAGTGCTATCAACCCACTCGCGCCCACCAGGACTGTGCCCTTCTTCCCGGAGACTTCGGTGGGGTCTACGAAGTGTCCATCGCGAATTGCCAGATCGGCCCTGGTGCCATTGGGCAACTCAGCCCCTGAAATGAGGTAACTGGTCATGCCTGGCCTCGCCGCAGTTCATAGAGGGCCGCCATCCGCACGGACACACCGTTTCGGACCTGATCGAGGATTACTGAGCGCGATGAGTCCGCGACCTGTGAGGCGATCTCTACGCCTCGATTCATGGGGCCTGGGTGCATCACGATACTGTCCTGGGGCAGACGGTCGGCCCGCGCCCTCGTCAGTGAATAATTCCGCACGTAATCCTTGTGGCTAATGAGGGAGCCATCCCCCATTCTCTCGCGTTGGACGCGCAACATCATGACCGCATCCGGGGCACTGTCAATGGCGTCATCAAGATCGTGGGTGGAGTGAACAGGCCAGTCGTCGACACCCTGTGGCAGGAGCGCGGGCGGCCCGACAAGAGTCACCTTCGCGCCGAGCGTCGTGAGCAGAAAAACGTTGGAGCGCGCCACCCGAGAGTGCACGATGTCCCCGACAATGGCAACAGAGAGCCCGGTGAGCAGGGCACCTCGGGGCTCGCTATGAAATCGTTGACGCAAGGTCATCGCATCCAATAGCGCCTGGGTGGGGTGTTCGTGAGCGCCATCGCCGGCGTTGATGATGCTCGAGTTGACCCAGCCTGAACGAGCAAGCGTGGTGGGGGCCCCTGAGGAAGGGTGGCGGATAACGATAACGTCTGCGCCCATGGCCGCCAAGGCCTGCGCAGTGTCCTTCAGGCTCTCACCTTTTGACACGCTTGAGCCGTGGACTTGGAAAGTCATGATGTCGGCGGAGAGTCGCTGTGCAGCAGCCTCAAAAGACAGACGGGTCCTCGTCGAATCCTCAAAAAACAGATTGACCATGGTGACTCCGCGCAGAGTGGGAAGCTTGGGAACTTGGCGATTGGCAACCGCCTGGAATTCCTCCGCGGTGTCGAGTAGCGTCAGCGCCTGGTCAACGTCGAGCTCTTGCGTGGAGAGCAGATGTTTCACTCAACCACCTGCACTTCTTCAGTGTCATCAACATCGCGCAACCTCACAGTGATTCTCTCGCCATGGTGTGTCGGCAGATTCTTCCCGACATGATCGGCGCGAATTGGCAGCTCCCGATGACCCCTGTCCACCAGCACAGCGAGGCGGACCAGTCGTGGGCGGCCGATAGCGGTCAGCGCGTCAAGGGCAGCCCGGACTGTCCGGCCGCTGTAGAGGACATCGTCAACAAGCACCACGACCCGGTCGTCAATGCCCCCACCGGGAACCTCCGTGGGGGCGGGAGTCCTGTGCCCACCGGTGGAGAGGTCGTCCCGATACATCGTGACATCGAGGGACCCTGCGGGAACGGGGATTCCTGCAATGTCAGATATGTAGCCGGCCAGCCGGTGCGCAAGGACTACTCCCCTCGTCGGAATACCGAGCAAGACAAGGGCGGACGTTTCAGGAGAAGCCTCGACGATTTCGTGAGCGATACGCCGAAGAGTTCGGTCGATATCTGACTCCGAGAGAACTGCACGCGCAGCCATCGAGCCCTCCTTCCGCGCCTCACAGGACGCTGGTTAAAGCAGGTCGTACGCGGTCACTCTAGCGCACCGAATCCATCACGCGCTAGGCGGTTGGGTGTGTCTCGGCTATCGCCGCGAGGATTCCGTGAACAAATCCCCCGGAGGCTTCAGTGCTCAACTCTCCCGCCATCTCTACGGCCTCAGAAATCACCACTGCAGTTGGCACCTCGGGGTTGTGAAGAATCTCCCATGCTCCAAGCCTGAGTAAAGACCTGTCAACGCTAGGCATGCGATCTAGTGGCCAGGTCGTGCTGGTGCCAGAGAGCACACGATCGATTTCCTCGCGGTGGTCGATAACGCCGGAGACAATCTGTCGGGCATAGTCCCAACTAGAAGCACGCTGGAGGTCGTGTGCCGCCTGCTCAGTAGCTGCGACAAGAGCGTCGGCCAAATCCACGTCGGCGACGTCAGCGCTGAAGAGAATATCGAGGGCTCTGCGTCGCGCTTTACGCCTGGCACTCACTCGTCGGCCACGCGGCCCAGGTACTCCCCAGTTCGGGTATCGACCTTGACCGTGGTTCCCTGTTCAACGAAGAGTGGAACCTGGATTTCGTAGCCGGTCTCGAGAGTTGCTGGCTTAGTCCCACCCGTTGAGCGATCACCCTGAAGGCCAGGTTCGCTGTAGGTGATCAACAGAGTGACCGAGGCAGGAAGGTCAATGTAGAGAGCTTCGCCCTCGTGCATGGCAATGGTTGCAGCCTGATTGGACAGAAGGAAGTTAGCCGCATCACCGACGACCCCCCGGGGCACCGTGACCTGCTCGTAGCTGGCCTGGTCCATGAACACAAAGTCACTACCGTCCTCATAGAGGAACGTGTAATCACGACGATCCACAGTGGCGAAATCGATCTTGGTGCCCGCATTGAACGTCTTGTCGACGACCTTGGCGGAGCGGACATTCTTGAGCTTCGTGCGCACAAAGGCACCACCCTTACCAGGCTTGACGTGTTGAAACTCCACCACAGCCCAGAGCTGTCCATCCAGATTCAGAACACTGCCGTTTTTGATATCGTTCGTCGTTGCCATGGGATTACCTTCCTAACAGAGTCATCATCTGGGTCATCGCGAGCCGATACGAGTCAGCACCAAACCCAAGGATTACACCCGTTGCCACACCGGAAATCACAGAGCGATGACGGAATTCCTCGCGGGAATGCGGATTGGACAGGTGCACCTCGATGAGTGGCAGGCCAGCACTAGTCACCATCGCACACGCGTCGCGAATGGCGTAGGAGTAGTGAGTGAACGCCGCGGGGTTGAGGATTACTCCCATGCGAGCGTCCAGCGCCTCGTGAAGAAACCCCATGAGTGTCGCCTCGTCATCAGTCTGTTCGAAGCGCAGTGCCACATCCTCGGGAACATCGGCACGAAGGATTGCTTCAATATCGGCAAGACTTAACGAGCCGTAGATTTCGGGCTCCCGAGACCCCAAACGGCCCAAATTCGGGCCGTTGAGAATGAGGACGCTGTTCACACAGCAAGCCTACTGTGCCGACTGGCCAAGCTCGGCATACGCCGCAAAGAGAACAGATTCATCAGGAATCGCGAGAACCCGAGGCTTTCCAATTGCGTCCAGGACCACAAACCGAAGCACCCCGCCGCGGGCTTTCTTGTCTTTCTGCATGGTCGCGAGCAACGTCGGCCAGCGATCCTGTGGATAGGTCACGGGCAATCCCAAGGATTGCAGAATGCTGCGGTGGCGCTCAACGCTGGCATCATCAAGCCCTGCAACAATCCGTGAAAGCTCGGCCGCGAAAATCATGCCGATGGACACCGCAACACCGTGACGCCACTGGTAACGCTCAGCGTGTTCGATGGCGTGACCAAGGGTGTGCCCGTAGTTGAGAATTTCCCTGAGTCCCTGCTCCATGAAGTCGTCTCCAACGACACGCGCTTTCACCGCAATGGCGCGCCCCAGCAACTCTTCAAAGACTTCACTCGTAGTGTCAATTGCGAGCGTCGGGTCCTCTTCGATCAACTCCAAAATGCGCGGGTCGGCAATGAAGCCAGCTTTCACAATTTCTGCGAATCCCGCCTTCACCTCGTTCTCCGACAGACCACCGAGAACGTCGGGGTCCACTAGCACGGCGTGTGGCGCGTAGAACGCGCCAACAAGGTTCTTGCCCTCTTGGGTGTTAACTCCCGTCTTCCCACCAATAGCGGCGTCCACAATGCCGAGCACTGTGGTGGGTATGTGCACCAGTGGCACCCCCCGAAGCCAGGTCGCCGCGACGAAGCCCGCAACATCAGTCGTCGCACCACCACCCAGAGAGACAATCACGTCGTTGCGGTGGAAATCGAGTTGGCCAAGGACGCCCCAACAGAAGGACGCCACCTCAATGCGTTTTGCGCCCTCAGCGTCTGGCAATTCAGCGAGAAAGACTTCTTTGGCAACAGATAAGCCCTCGCGAAGTCCCTCGGCAATAGTGGCGAGGGCCGGGGCGTGAATGATGAGAACTTTGTTCGCGTCACCGGGCAGATAATCTGCCACCTCGTGAATGACTCCACGGCGCACAACGATGGGATAGTCGCCCTGGTGCGAATTCGACACCGTGATGGTGTTCGGGACCTGAGCCATCAGGCCGCCTCACTCTTAATCCACGCGACGATATCTTCCGCAACAGTATCGAGTGGCGTGGTCGAGGTGTCGAAGGTTGCGCCAACAACTTCCGCATACCATCCAGTTCTCGCCGCCACGAGTGCCACCCAGCTCTCCAGGCCTCCCGCGAGCAGGGGGCGCCGTGCTGAATCTAACCGCGGAGCAACCGCTTCAGGGGATATCGAGATGAGCGCCACCCGATGCGCCCGAAGATCGGCCCGTGTGTCCGGGTTGATGACGGCTCCCCCACCGAGGGCCACAACACCGCTCGTTGCAAGTGCCTCAGTCACTGCTGCGCGCTCTTTCTCTCGAAAGGACGCTTCTCCCTCAGTGGCAAAGAGCGTGGGAATCGGGCCATAGCGACTAGTCACCATCGCATCGGTGTCAAGGAAATCGACCCCCAGAATCCTGGCTACTCTTCTGCCCAGCCGCGTCTTCCCAGCAGCCGGTGGCCCCACGAGGACCACCACGGGTCCCGCTTCGGCCATTAGCGGTGTCTGACCGGGGCGATCGCCTCGGGAATCGAGTCGAGGTAGCCAGTCAGGTTGCGCTTAATTTCCGTGAGAGAGTCCCCGCCAAATTTCTCCACGAGAGCATCAGCGAGCACGAGCATGACCATTGCCTCCGCGACAACACCAGCGGCGGGAACCGCGCACACGTCCGAGCGTTGGTGATGGGCAACGGCTTCTTCGCCCGTGGTGGTGTCAATAGTGCGCAGCGCTCGGGGAACAGTCGAAATCGGCTTCATTCCAGCACGCACTCGCAGCACCCCGCCAGTGCTCATCCCGCCCTCAGTGCCGCCAGCGCGGTCACTGGTGCGAATCACTCCATCGTCGGTGGCAACAATTTCGTCATGCGCAAGGGATCCGCGGCGCCGCGTGGTGAGGAAGCCATCCCCCACCTCAACACCCTTGATCGCCTGAATTCCCATGAGCGCACCAGCAAGCTTGGCGTCAAGGCGGCGATCCCAGTGCACATAGGACCCAAGGCCTGGCGGCAGACCGTAGGCAACAACCTCCACCACCCCACCCAGGGTGTCACCTTCTTGGTGGGCAGCATCAACCTCTGCGACCATCAGAGCCGCTGTCTCGGGGTGCGCGCAGCGAAGCGCGTCGTCGTCTAGACGACCAACATCAGACGGCGTCGGCAACGCCACACCCTCAGGAACCGCCACTGGCCCGATGGCGACCGTGTGAGAGAGCACCTCAATACCAAGCTCACGGAGGAAGGCTCTCGCAACCGCACCCAACGCGACTCGAGCCGCTGTCTCGCGTGCGGATGCGCGCTCCAGAACTGGCCTCGAATCGTCAAAGCCATACTTCTGCATACCCGTGAGATCTGCGTGACCAGGACGCGGGCGAGTGAGAGCTGTGGCGCGGCCGCCGGTCAAGTCTTCAGTGGCAACCGGGTGTGGACTCATGATGGTCTCCCACTTGGGCCATTCCGTATTGGCAATGCGCAGCGCCACCGGACCGCCTTGGGTTAACCCATGACGAATACCCCCCGAGAGAGACACCTCGTCTGCCTCAAACTTCATTCGAGCACCTCGGCCGTAACCCAGACGACGCCTGGCAAGATCGTCTTGAACCATCTCCAGAGTGATGGGCACGCCGGCGGGAAAGCCCTCCACGAGAGCGATGAGTTCGGGGCCATGAGATTCACCCGCTGTCAACCAACGCAACATATCGCTATTCTTTCACGCCGGGGAGGGCTTCTAGGACGACGGGAGCCCCACAGAGCGCTTCATCGCCTGCAGTACTTCCCCTTCTCCAGGAATTGGCTCGTTGGCATGTCCGTTAAAAAACCAGCGAATCTGGTGGAGTGCCTGGTGAACCAACATCGACAGGCCCGAGATCACCAGCGCGCCCTCGCGCTGCCACAGAACCGCTGCCTGTGATGGCCAGGGGTGGTAGGCCACGTCAAGAAGCGCACTGCTCCGCAGGACTGTCAACTCTGGCACAAAGGAGAACTCAGCTCCACCGGGCAGAGTGCTCACCACAAGACCGGGAGAGGGAGCCTTCGCAACATCGTCCTGGTGGACCACGGTGACCTTGACACCGCAGCTGCGCAGAACATCGGCAGTCGCGACAGCTCGCGCTGCCTCGCGGACGACCAAAACAATTCCCTGCGTTCCGCGGTTGGCAAGTGCGTAGCCAACCGCTCGCGCAGTTGCACCGGCTCCCACAATCCAGGCAATCTCTGCATGAACTCCGGCATCATCGAGTGCACCCTCGACCCCTTGGGGGTCGGTGTTGGTCACCACCGGGCCGTCGCTAGTGAACGCCACCGTGTTGGCAACGCCCAAAAGATCAACAACAGGGTCATGGTGGGCAACCACTGCCAAAATCGCTTCCTTCAGAGGCATAGTCAGTGAGAGCCCTCTGGCACCCTCCCCCAGTTGGCTAAACACTGGGACCAAGTCGGGCACCGCCACCTCACGAGCGCGATACTCCCAGTCAAGGCCGAGCTCTCGGTACGCCGCGGCGTGAAGCGTGGGCGAAAGAGAGTGACTAATGGGCGAGCCCCACACCTCCGCCCAGGGTCTAGCAGTAGGCACTGTTCTCTTCGCTGGCGCGACACCATTCGAGCCACTGGTCGCGGGCGCGATTGTGCTCTGCGTAGGTTTCGGAAAACACGGTTTCTCCCGTGCGCAAATCCACTGAGACGAAATACAGCCAACGACCCTCGACCGGATTGACGGCTGCGTCGATGGCAAGTTCACCAGGAAGAGAAATCGGACCGGGTGGCAGACCGGAGATCACGTAAGTGTTGTAGGGATTCTCCTCATCCGCACGGTCAGCATCAGACGTGCCAGCACCGTCATAGAGCCCAGTCCAGTACGTCACCGTCGCGTCGGACTGCAGTGGCATGCCCACCTCCAGGCGGTTGGTGAAGACCCGGGACACCTTGTAGAAATCTTGCTCGAAACGCGCTTCGCGCTGAATCAGCCCTGCCATCGTGAGTACCTCGTGCCAGTTCTCAGACGCAACACCGCTTGCCTCCAAACGGCTCACCATCTCCTGGACCAATCGGTCGACAATCTCGCTAGCGGTGACACCCGGCTCAAACGTATAGGTCGATGGGAAAAGATAACCCTCCAGAGTCCCCGTGGGACTATCAATGCCATAGGCAGAGGGATCTGCCACCGCATCAGCAAAGTCTGAGACCTCCAGGTCCGCGGCTGCAGCCATAATCTCGATGGCTTGCTCCAAGGTTTTTCCCTCGGGAATGGTGAAGGTTACCTCAACGCGGTTGGCAGGGTCGCGCAAAGCAGCAATCGCGCTCTCCCCCGACATGCCTGTGAGCAGTCGATAGGTGCCCGGTTGGAAAATAATGGTGGTATCGACAAGCAAAATCGAATACACAGCCTCAAAGGACGCGGTTACCCCAGCCTCGGCAAGCTTCCGCGCAACCGTTTCGCCGATGTCCCCCGGAGCAACGACGATGTCGATTGCGGGCTCTGCGCCCGAGCCCTGAAAATCAGGGATCTCTTCCTCAGCGAAGAAGTTCACTACCCGCTCGCCATATTCATTCCATAGCAGCCACACACCCGAACCGCTCAACACCAAAACCAGTATCGTCACAATCGCCCCGATGGACTTGCCGCCTGATTGCCGGGGCGGTCTTCCTGCCCGCAGCTCACGCCTCGCCGGGAGCGGCTCGCCGAAACCTTGGGAAACCAGCCCCGTCTGCGGAGTCTGTGCCGCCTGCGGGGTCTGGGGGGTCAGCGGAGGCAGTGTGCTGAAAATACGATCGAAGTCTGCATCATTCGTCATGGGTTTCCGGGTTGTTTAGCACATACCCGCCTGGCACCCCCTGACTGCGTTCTGAATCCAACGTATGTTGCAAAAGGATAACAGCGGCAACCTGGTCGACAACCAGGCGATGCGATCGTGACGATCGCCCCGCACTGTGAAGCGCACTGATCGCTGACACGGTACTCAGACGCTCGTCGACCATGCGCACCGGAACGAGACCCAACCCGTCAATCTCACGCGCAAAACCCTCGGCGTCCTCCGTCGAGGCCGTTCGTTCCGCCTGCAGGTTGATGGGTAACCCAACCACCACCTCGAGGGGCTGATACTCCTGAATGAAAGCAGCAATCTCCAGGAGGGCTGTGGCTCTAGCCAGAGTCGCTACCGGCACGGCCATCGTTCCCTGCGGATCTGAGCGGGCAACACCCACTCGGGCCTGACCGACGTCAATCCCCAGTCGGATGCC
>WLEA01000023.1 GCA_009704535.1 Actinomycetota bacterium | reverse complement strand
TTCTCTCAAGGTTGCGGGCCGCGTCAACGCCCATTCCCACCTGTTCGGATAGCAGCCCGTGCTCAGCTCCCTGGTATCCAAGAGCAAGAAGCACGAGGTCTGCAGGAATTTCGCGTTCGGTTCCGGGCTTGGGGAAACGACCGCCGTCTCTGTATTCCGTCTCACACACTTCGATGGCCCGGACTTGTCCGTGTTCATTGCCTATGAATCTGACCGTCGAGGCGAGGAACTCGCGCGCACCGCCCTCTTCGTGGGCGCTCTGCACCTCAAAGAGAATCGGATCCACCGGCCACGGCACCTCTGCCGGACGCTCTGTCGGGGGTTGCTTCCCAATGGCAAGCATCGTGGTCGACGCCGCGTGCTGCCGGTGCGCAGTGCCAAGGCAGTCAGCCCCGGTGTCCCCGCCTCCCAATATCACGACGTGCTTGCCTTCAGCGTGAATCTGACCGAGCACCTCGTCACCGGCCTGAACTCTGTTGGCTGGGGTGAGATAGTCCATCGCGGGATAGATGCCACCGAGGTCTCGTCCCGGGATGGCGAGGTCGCGAGGAATGGTGGCGCCTGTTGTCGCGATGACAGCGTCGTAACGTTCGGTCAACTCACGCCAGGTGATATCGACCCCGATGTTCACCCCGGGCCTAAACCGGGTGCCCTCCTCCTGCATCTGTGCGAGACGCATGTCCAGATGGTGCTTCTCCATCTTGAAATCCGGAATTCCGTAGCGCAGAAGCCCTCCGATGCGATCATCGCGCTCAAAGACAGCGACCGTGTGTCCCACCCGCGTCAACTGTTGTGCCGCCGCGAGACCCGCTGGTCCGCTACCGACCACAGCGACCGTCTTGCCGGTGAGTCGCTCGGGTGGTAGGGGCTTCACCCACCCGTTTTCCCAAGCCTGGTTAATGATCGAGACCTCGATGTTCTTGATGGTCACCGGCGGTTGGTTGATTCCTAGAACGCAGGATGATTCGCAGGGGGCTGGGCACAGACGGCCGGTGAACTCGGGGAAGTTATTGGTCTCGTGGAGACGCTCGATTGCGCCTTTGCCGTCTCCACGACGCATGAGTTCATTCCACTCGGGAATCAGGTTTCCCAGCGGACATCCGTGGTGGCAGAAAGGCACTCCGCAGTCCATGCAACGCGACGCTTGTCTCGTGAGCGCGCCAGGGTCCGCCGGCCCATACACCTCTCGCCAGTCACCAATGCGAACCTCCACTGCTCGCCTGGCGGGCAGTTCGCGCTCCGGGAAGCGCATGAAGCCCCGTGAATCAGCCACTGGTCACCTCCAGAATTCTGCTCCACACGATCTCGCCATTCGGGTCGAGGCCTTCCTGCTTGGCCTGTTGTGTCGTGCGCAAGACGGCCTGGTAGTCGCGCGGGGTGACTTTGACAAATTCCGCAACCGCAACGTGGGCATCAGCGAGCATCCGGGTGGCAAGAGGCGAGCCCGTCTCCAGGGCGTGCGCATGCAACAAGTCCAGCAAAATCTCCTGATCGCCGCTACCCAGTGGCCCAATCTCCAACTCGCCACTGGAAATTGCTTCGCGGTTTACCCTCTCGTTACGCAGCCGGTGAATGTAGGCGGTTCCGCCCGACATTCCAGCGCCGAGGTTTCTCCCTGTCTCTCCGAGAATGACTGCCAAACCGCCCGTCATGTACTCAAGAGCGTGGTCTCCCACACCCTCAACAACAGCGGTCGCGCCGGAGTTTCGAACCATAAAGCGCTCGCCCACAACGCCGGAGATAAAGAGTGTTCCAGACGTCGCGCCGTAACCAATGACGTTTCCGGCAATGACGTTGCGCTCTGGCGGATAGAGAGAGCCCTGGGGTGGGCGGATGACAATCGAGCCGCCGGAAAGTCCCTTGCCGACATAGTCATTGGCGTCTCCGGATAGCCGAAGGGTAATCCCCCCTGGCACAAACGCGCCTAGAGACTGTCCAGCGGCACCCGTCAGTGACACATCGATGGTGCCAGCTGGCAAGCCGTGTTCTCCATAGGCTTTAGTAACCTCGTGACCGAGCATGGTGCCGACGGCCCGTTCCGTGTTTCGAATCGGAAGATCGATGGCAACGTGTTCACCCCGCGATAGCGCGGGCTCGGCGAGTGAGATGAGCTGCTGATCGAAGTGCTGCCCAATTTCGTGATCCTGCCCTTCTTTCCTCTGCAACAGGGCACCAGAGCTTGCGTGGCTTGTTGAAAGAATCGGGCTTAGATCAAGGCCATCGGTCTTCCAATGATGAATCGCGCGGTCGACGTCGAGAAGGTGGACTTGTCCGATTGCTTCCTCCAGGCTCCGGAAGCCGAGCTCGGCGAGATACTCGCGGACCTCTTCTGCGAGGAACTCAAAGAAGGTCTTCACAAACTCTGGAGTGCCAGTAAACCTCTCACGCAGCACAGGGTTCTGTGTGGCAACGCCCACCGGGCAGGTGTCCAGGTGGCAGACCCGCATCAAAATGCAACCACTCACCACCATCGGTGCGGTCGCAAAACCGTACTCTTCCGCGCCCAGCAAGGCCGCGATGATGACATCGCGACCAGTCTTCATTTGGCCATCGACCTGAACGGTAACGCGTCCTCGCAGACCGTTGGTGACGAGCGTCTGCTGAGCCTCAGCGAGTCCTATCTCCCAGGGTGTGCCGGCGTGCTTCAAAGAATTCAGTGGACTCGCGCCTGTACCACCATCGTGGCCTGAAATCAGCACAACGTCAGCCTTAGCCTTGGCAACACCAGTCGCAACAGCGCCGATTCCCGACTGGCTGACAAGCTTCACGTGAACGCGGGCGGCGGGGTTTGACCGCTTAAGGTCGAAAATCAGCTGTTTCAAGTCTTCAATCGAGTAGATGTCGTGGTGTGGTGGAGGTGAAATCAGGCCGACGCCAGGAGTTCCATGACGCAGTGCCGCAATCCACGGGTAGACCTTGTTGGCGGGCAACTGGCCGCCCTCCCCTGGTTTTGCGCCCTGTGCCATCTTGATTTGGAGGTCCTCGGCCATGGTCAGGTAGAAACTCGTGACACCGAAGCGTCCCGAGGCAACCTGCTTGATCTTGCTGCGGCGCAGGGGGTCACGCAGGCGCTCGGGTGACTCACCGCCTTCTCCCGTGTTGCTTCTCGCCCCCAGTTCATTCATCGCTATCGCCAGGGTCTCGTGCATCTCTGGGGAAATAGCGCCCATACTCATCGCACCGGTGGTGAACCGCTGGATAATCGCCTCGATGGGCTCAACATCCGAGAGCGGAATTGGTGTGCGGCTGGCTGTCCTGAGGGTGAAAAGGCCCCTGAGAGTCATCAGGCGCTCGGACTGGTCATCCACGGTTCTTGTGTATTCCCGGAACACATCAAAGCGCTTTGAGCGAGTCGCGTGTTGGAGCTTGAACACTGTTTCAGGGTTGAAGAGGTGTGGTGGGCCCTCGCGCCTCCACTGGTACTCACCGCCAACTCCAAGGCGACTGTGCGGGTTTCCCAGCGTTGTCACCGGATAGGCAGTGCGGTGGCGCTGCTCATTTTCGTTAGCGATGATCTCGAGTCCTACGCCACCCAGAATGGTGGTGGTGCCAGTGAAATACTTCGCCACGAAGTCTTCGCTCAGTCCCACGGCCTCAAAGGCTTGAGCTCCAGCATACGAAGCAACGGTGGAGATGCCCATCTTGCTCATGATTTTCAGAACGCCCTTGCCCAGAGCCTTAATCACGTTGTGAACCGCAGTGTCGACGTCAACTCCGGTAATCACACCCTGGTTGACCAAGTTCTCCACGCTCTCCATCGCCAGGTAGGGGTTAACAGCGGAGGCGCCAAACCCAATCATGAGTGCAACGTGGTGCACTTCGCGGACATCGCCGGTCTCCACCACGAGGCCGACCTGCATACGCTTTTCCCCACGAATCAGATGGTGGTGCACTGCTGAGAGCATGAGTAGTGAAGGAATCGGTGCGAGATCCGCAGTGGAGTCGCGGTCGCTCAGCACGAGGAACTGGGCTCCCCCATCGACGGCTTCATCAGCCTGGTGACACAACTCAGCCAAGCGCCGCTCCAGACCACCCACGCCGTCGTCGATACGGTAGAGGCCACTGAGGCCCACCGTGGCCGGTGCGCCAGAGGGAAGCTTGAGGTGCTCGATTTTTGCAAGCTCGTCGTTGTCGATTACCGGGAACTCAAGCGAGACCTGGGCGGCGTGTTGCGGGGTTGAGGCCAGCAGGTTGCGCTCAGGTCCAAGCCCACAGCTCATTGATGTCACTACTTCTTCGCGGATGGAGTCGAGCGGTGGGTTAGTGACCTGGGCGAACTGCTGAGTGAAATAGTCGAAGATCAACCGCGGACGGTCCGAGATGGCGGCAATAGGTGTATCAGAACCCATGGCGCCGAGGGGCTCGGCGCCCCCCTGACCCATCGGAGTGAGCAAGATGCGAACCTCTTCCTCCGTGTAACCAAAGGTCCTCTGCCTGCGCATCACCGAAGCCGGCGTGTGAGAGATGTGCTCGCGTTCAGGGAGCTTCTCGAGCTCGATTCTGTTGTCGGAAATCCACTGAGCCCAGGGTTTTTGGTGGGCGAGCTCCGCCTTGAGCTCTTGGTCCTCGATGAGACGGCCTTCGAGGGTATCGGCCAGCAACATTGAGCCTGGGCGGAGTCGCCCTTTGCGCACGACGGTCGAGGGGTCAATATCGAGCACACCGATTTCACTAGCGAGAATGATCAGGCCATCAGAGGTGATCACATAACGGCCGGGGCGAAGCCCGTTGCGGTCTAGCGTTGCACCGACTAGCGAGCCGTCAGTGAAGACGAGTGCCGCTGGACCATCCCACGGCTCCATAAGCATCGAATGATATTCGTAAAAGGCGCGCACGGACTCGTCCATGTCCACCTGGTTCTCCCAGGCTTCCGGGACCATCATCATGATTGCGTGGGGCAGAGAACGCCCCGCCAGAGTAAGAAGTTCAACGACTTCGTCAAGCGATGCCGAGTCGCTGCCACCCTCTGTCACGATCGGCAACAGCGGGGTCAGATCGCCAAGAACGTCCGAGGCCAGCTGGGATTGGCGCGCCCTCATCCAGTTGCGGTTTGCGCGAACAGTATTGATCTCTCCGTTGTGAGCAATCATGCGGAAGGGTTGCGCCAACGGCCAGGAGGGGAAAGTGTTGGTGGAGTAGCGCGAGTGCACCAGAGCAAGCGTTGAGTGGAACCTCGGGTCACTCAAGTCCGGGTAAAACGGCTCGAGCTGGAGGGTCGTGACCATGCCCTTGTAGACCAGCGTCCGACACGACAGCGAAGGAAAGTATGACCCCAGTTCCCGCTCTGCTCGTTTCCGCACGCGAAACGTAAGTCTGTCGAGCTCAATTCCAGAGAGATACTGGCCTTTGGCAGTGGTCCCGTGAGAACGCACGAAGAGTTGCTCGAAGGCTGGCATGGCATCGCGGGCAACATCGCCAATGAGATCCGGTCGATGAGGGACCTCTCGCCACCCGAGGACGTGAAGGTCTTCTTCGGTCGCAATCCGCTCGATTGCCTCTTTCTCGCTGGCTCGCTGGGCAGAATCAATAGGTAAGAACGCAATACCGACGGCATAGGAACCCTTCGCGGGAAGCTCGAAGTCGACTACCTCGCGAAGGAAACCATCGGGAATCTGGGTGATGATGCCAGCACCATCCCCTGTGCCCGCATCGGAGCCAACGGCCCCCCGGTGCTCGAGGTTTCGCAGAGCGGCAAGAGCCTTCTCCACGATGTCGTGTCCCGGCGTTCCCCGAAGGGTTGCGACCATCGCCAAACCACAGGCGTCCTTGTCGAAGGCGGGGTCATAGAGCCCGCGCGCTTGCGGCGCTGTGCTCCAGCGCACAAAGGGGGAAACAGGAGACATAATCACCGTCCTCGACGTGTTCTAACGTTGCGGGACAACGATGGCCCGGGAGGGGAAAGAAGAAACTCAACCCTGCAACTACACCGGCCGCTTAGTTGCTTGTGGCTTTTTGCGGGCTTGTGTTTCTGTCTCGTTGTTCTCTGGTTCTCCATCAACAACGAAGTACATGTCCTCAGAGTCTACATCAGACTCGCTCTGCCACTCCTTGCCCGGTCTGTAGATTCCGGGTTCCTTCCCAGGGTGACGATTCGCCTGAGCGATGAGAATTATAAGTCCCAGAAGGATTGCAAAAACAGCGCCCCAGACATTGGCCCGCACGCCAAAAATCAGCTCCGCCGGGTCAAGTCGCAGTGTCTCCAAGAACGCCCGGCCTGCTCCGTACCACATGAGGTAAACGCCACACAGTTGACCCCATTGGAGGGCGAACTTACGCCCCAGCGCTATCAACACGAACGCTCCGACGACGTTCCAGGCCATCTCATACAAGAAGGTGGGGTGAAAGAGCGTGTCCGCTGGAAGGCCCAAAGGAATAGCCGGATTCGGGCGATCGATGGCCAGTCCCCACGGGAGGCTCGTCGGGGCTCCGAAGAGCTCCTGGTTGAAATAGTTTCCCATGCGACCAATACCCTGCGCGAGCAAGAGGCCAGGAGCCAGGGCATCGGCGAACGACGAGAACCGGATGCCCGCTAGCCGCGCGCCGATCCACGCACCCACGGCACCTAGAGAAATGGCACCAAAGATTGCGAGCCCGCCCTCCCACACGTAGAAGATGCGCAGGGGGTCAGCTCCGGGGAAAAAGTAATCGGCCGGGTGGGTAACGACGTGGTAAAGGCGGCCTCCTAGGATGCCAAAAGGCACAGCCCACAGGGCAACATCGAGCACGACCCAGGGTTCTCCGCCGCGTTCGACGAGGCGACGGTTGGTAAGCCAGACCGCGACAGCGATGCCCAGAAGAATACACACCGCGTAAGCATTGATGACCAAGTTCAGGCCAAACCAGTCGAGGCCAAGATCTCTGAGCCACTGGCCAAGGTTAAACGACCGCCACTCACTGGGAGGACTAGGGATACCCGAGGTGTTCATACGTGCCTTTCCTAATGGACCCCAGGCTACTAGGCCCTGGCTGTGCCGGTGGAAAGCTCGGCGGCAAGTTTCGCGACCGCGGGAACCCCTCCGCTGGAGAGGGCCTTCACCAGTGCAGACCCAACGATGGCACCATCGGCAAAGCTGAGAACGTCACGGACCTGTTCGGGTGTCGACACCCCGAGCCCGACGCAGACACTGGTTGCATTGACCGCGCGTAGGCGCTCCACGAGTCCCCGCGCAGCGCTATCGACATCTTGTCTAGCGCCGGTGATGCCCATCGTCGATACGGCATACACGAAGCCCCGCGACATCTCTGTGGCCCTGGCGAGCCGCTCTTGGGTGGACGAAGGAGCAGCGAGAAAAACCCGCTCCAGGTGAGAGTCATCTGATGCCTGAAGCCACTGGGCTGCCTCATCGGGAATCAGATCAGGCGTGATGAGCCCGGCCCCGCCCGCCTCATCGAGGTCTTTGGCAAAGCGTTCAACCCCGTACTGCACAACCGGATTCCAATACGTCATCACCAGCACGGGCTTCTGGGTTCTCCTGGTGATTTCTGCCACGGCGGGAAACAGCTGGGAGAGCTTGAACCCTCCTGCCAACGCCGCTTGCGTTGCCTCTGCGATAACGGGGCCATCCATCACGGGGTCAGAGTAAGGAACACCCAGCTCCAAGATGTCGGCGCCCGCATCCAAGACAGCAACCGACGCGTCAATGCTCTCCGCGAGTGTGGGAAAGCCAACGGGCAAATACGCAACTAGCGCTCCGGAGCCCTCCGCTCGGCGCGCTGCAATCGTGTCTGCGACAGAAACGCTTGCCACTACTGTCCAGGCCCGAGGAGATTGAAGTAACGACCAGCAGTTTCCATATCCTTGTCCCCACGGCCACTCAGGGACACCAGAATCGTCGCACCGGGTCCAAGCTCGCGCCCGAGCGCCTGTGTTCCGGCAAGTGCGTGAGCGGTCTCGATTGCAGGGATGATTCCTTCGGTCTGGCTCAGCAACCGCAGCGCCTGCATGGCCTCGTCATCGGTAATGGGGACATACTCAGCGCGGTGAATGCTCGACAACCAGGCGTGCTCGGGGCCAATCCCCGGGTAGTCAAGACCGGCAGAGATGGAGTGGGACTCCACGGTTTGACCGTCCTCGTCCTGTAACACGAGTGACCGTGCACCGTGGAGCATCCCGGGCTTACCCATGGAGATGGTTGCTGCGTGGTGAGGAGTGTCAATGCCATTCCCAGCAGCTTCATATCCGACGAGGCGAACCTCGGCGTCGTCGAGGAACGCGTGGAAGATTCCCATGGCGTTACTCCCACCACCAACACACGCCGTGACCGCTGTGGGAAGCGCACCCGTGATCTCCAACATCTGCGCTCTTGCTTCGTGGCCAATGACGGAATGGAAATCACGCACGATCAGCGGGAATGGGTGCGGGCCAGCGACTGTACCCAGCAAATAGTGGGTGGTGTCGACGCTTGCGACCCAGTCGCGCATGGCGTCGTTGATGGCATCTTTAAGGGTCCTGGAACCTGTCTTGACGGCGATGACCTCAGCACCGAGCAGTCTCATGCGCGCAACGTTCAGGGCCTGGCGTTCCGTGTCGACCTCGCCCATGTACACAACGCAGCTCATGCCCATCAGCGCGGCGGCTGTGGCCGTGGCGACACCGTGCTGTCCGGCACCTGTCTCTGCGATGAGACGCGTCTTGCCAAGCCTCCGGGCAAGCAGGGCTTGACCGAGAACGTTATTGATTTTATGGCTGCCGGTGTGGTTGAGATCCTCGCGCTTCAAGAAGATGCGAGCCCCACCACAGTGCTCGGCATAACGCGTAGCCTCGGTGATAATGGACGGCCGCCCGGTGTAGGTGCGGTGAAGTTCAGCAAGTTCGTGAGCGAACGCAGGATCCGCTCTCGCCGCCGCATAAGCAGCTTCCAGCTCGTCAAGAGCGTGGATCAGTGACTCTGGGACAAACCGGCCCCCGAATTCGCCGTAGTAGGGACCAGAGACGCTCCGAAGAGAGGTGGTCATGCGTTCACAAACTCCCTGACTCGTTGTGCCGGGTCGACTCCTGTCACCAGGGCCTCTCCGATGAGCACCGCGTGTGCTCCCTGCTCACGGTAGCGCGCCACATCCTGAGAATCTGCCACAGCAGATTCCGCCACTCGAACGACTCCCCCAGGGATCAGCGATACGAGTCGCCCGAAAAGCTCGATGTCGAGCTCGAAAGTAGTCAAATCTCTCGCATTCACACCGATAATTTCGGCACCGCAGTCAATCGCCCGCAGAACCTCATCCCGGGAGTGGGTCTCAACCAGCGCCGACATACCCCACTCTTGTGCCACACGCAGTAGATGCCGGATGGAAGAGTCATCGAGGCCCGCCATGATGAGCAGAACCCAGTCGGCACCGCTGGCGCGAGCCTCAATGATTTGGTAGGGCGTAGAAATGAAGTCTTTGCGCAAGACGGGAATATCGACCGCTCCGGAGACCGCCTGCAAATCCTCCAGTGACCCACCAAATTTGCGCCCCTCGGTGAGCACGCTAATCGCGCTGGCTCCGCCGTCTTGGTAGGCGGTGGCAAGCCCGACGGGTTCTGGAATATCAGCGAGTGCTCCCTTCGAAGGACTCCTGCGCTTGATCTCGGCAATGATGTGGACGCCCTCCCGTGGCGCTAGCGCAGCTAGTGCGTCGCGCGGGGGGCTGGCTTGCGCTGCCAGCTCCTCAAGGGTTTCCATTGGCACCAGGAGCTCCCGGGCTGCTTGGTCCTCTGTGGCTCCCCGGTAGAGCTCAGCTAGCACGCTAGTGCCCCTTGGGCTGATACTTCGGGCCGTTGACACCCCACCCGAGTGCTGCCAGGGCGAACCCCGCGCCCCATCCAACGACTGTGAGCACGGCCATCGCGATGACAATCCACCACAGAGCAAGGTAGAACGCGACAGTGCCAATGGACAGGGCGATCACCATGATGATGACAGCTGTCCACGCCGCGGGTGAATGTCCGTGGCCAGGATCGGAAGCGGGGTTCATGACTCTCCTTGGGATGCGAAGTGTCCCCAGTCTATCGGGTGGTCGGGTCTGAACCATCTGAGAGATCATCCCATGCGGCAACCGAATCCTTGGGGTCGACCATCTCAGCAGAGCGCTGAAAACGATCCGTTGTGGCCGCTCTATCTGGCATCACCGCACCGAGGGCTCCCGAGAGTATGGACGCAGTAATGCCGAGGACCCCCACCCAAAGGAATGCCGTTGTCTGCGCTCCCACAACTGCGTCCAGTGCGTTGGCGCCGGTGACCCCGGTGAGTGAACCGATCTCAGAAACGACGGCAACCTCGGGGCGACCACTGAGAGCGTAAACAGCGTAAGCAGCTCCCGCGCTCGCGATTCCCTGAAGGATGGAGACAAGCCGGCGCCACGGCCCGCGCAACACGAAAGTAAGCCCGAGGGCGGCGGCCCCAACAGCAAGCAGGGAGGATGCCAGGGGACTGGCCCCCACCCCCGAGACAGGGATAATTGCACCGCTCTCCAGGGACACGTTCCACCAGGGGGCTCCCAAAGACACCAGGAGCGCACACAACCCCATGAGAGTAACACCAGCTTGCAGACGACTCATTGCGCCCCTGGAACCAGGGCGTTCGCGACAAAGACAGCCCGCGCCGGGGCTGATGCCTTGTGGATGGCCTCGCGAAATTCACTCAGGGGATCTGAGTCAGCGACGATTCCTGCACCCGCACGAACGACTGCTTGCCCCTCTCGCATCCACACAGTGCGGATGGTGATGGCTAGATCAGAGTCGCCGCTGTGCCCAAAATAACCGACCACTCCCCCATAGATTCCGCGCGCGGAATCTTCAAGGGCATCAATGATCTCCAAAGCACGGGGCTTCGGCGCGCCGCTGAGCGTGCCGGCTGGGAACGTAGCGCGCAACACGTCAACGCTGGTGGCCCCCTGGCGCAGGGTTCCCTCCACCGAGGACACCAGGTGCATGATGTGGCTGAAGCGCTCAACCTCCATGAATTCTGTGACCTCGACCGAACCCGGTTCGCACACCTTGGAGACATCGTTGCGAGCAAGATCCACGAGCATCAGGTGCTCTGCCTGCTCCTTCTGGTCAGCGCGCAGCGCCTCGGCGTTGTCTGCATCCTCTTCTGGGGTGGCACCGCGCGGCCTGGACCCGGCAATCGGATGCGAATAGACCCTTCCCTGAGACAGTGTGACCAGCGCTTCTGGAGAGGAGCCCACCACTTGGAAGGGAACCCCGTCGACCCCTTCACACTCGAGCAGATACATATAGGGACTGGGGTTGAATGACCGCAGCACCCGATACACCTCGAGAGCAGAGGCGCTCACCTCCAGGGTGAACTCTTGGGAGAGAACCACCTGGAACACATCACCATCGACGATGTGCTTCTTTGCTACCTGGACCATGTCGCTGAACTCTTGCGCGGTCAACGACGGGGTCGGGGAAACCTCGGCCGGGTCGACTCTCTGGTGGAGGGTGGACGCGGTGGGTTTAGCAAGGTCACGATGCATAGCATCGAGCCTCCCCACGGCCTCGTGAAAGTCTTCTGCCCGAGGCGCTCCCTTCGAGTGGACCAGCGCCATCAACACAACTTCGGACGTGTGATGGTCGTATGCAACGCAATCCTTGACCAAAGACAGGTGCACGCTTGGCACATCGTGGGTCGCCGCAGGCGGACTCGGAAGGCTCTCGAGAAGCCGGACAACATCCCACCCAAGGAACCCCACAACACCTCCGGCAAACGGGGGCAGACCCGGAATGGGCTCACTGGCCCAGCGTTCGTTCAGTACTGTCAATGCATCGAGAGGGTTATGGGGAACGGCGCCCCCAAACACAGCCTCCGCACTCATTCCCAAGTTGCGCCACTGGGCCACTCCACCCGATGCCACCAGAGTGCCGTGAGCGCCAACGCCCAAGAATGAGTATCTCGACCATTTACCACCCTGGTCAGCGGACTCCAAAAGAAAGGAGCCGGGACCGCGGGATAGCTTACGAAGCAGGCCCATGGGGGTCTCACTGTCAACAAAAAGCCTTCGCACCACCGGTGTGACCGACCTGGTTTTGGCCTGGTCTAGATAATCCTCCAGTGTCGTGTCCGCCACCTCACACCACACTGTCAAAACAGCTGCGAGTCCCGAGGTGACAGGCTGCGCCGACTTGATGGACCTGCATCAAGAGAACGTCGCCGTCGCAATCCACGTCGACTCGGGTGAGGTGCTGAGTGTGACCGCTGGTGTCGCCTTTTCGCCAGTAGTCGGCTCGGGAGCGGGAAAAGTAGGTCACCCGCCCGTCGGCAAGACTGCGCCGGAGCGCTTCCTGGTCCATCCAGGCCAGCATCAGGACTTCACGGGTATCGATATCCTGCGCGATGGCCGGAACCAAGCCCGCCTCGTTAAAACGGACACGATCCCAGAGGTCGCTGGGAACCAGGATGTGATCGCGCTCTGTCATCTGACCACCGCCCCCGCTCTCCTCAGTTCAGCCTTCACCTCTGCAACGCTAACTTTATCGTGGTGGAATATAGACGCGGCGAGAACCGCGTCCGCTCCGGCGTGGTAGGCAGCCACAGCATGCGAGGCCATGCCGGCGCCACCAGAGGCGACGAGTGGGACGTCAACCCGGCTTCGAAGCGCGGTAATCATCTCCACATCAAAGCCAGCTTTGGTGCCATCAGCATCGATGCTGTTCAGGAGAATTTCGCCAGCACCTCTGTCGCAGGCTTCCCTAGCCCAATCGAGCGCATCGCGCCCCGCGGACTGGCGACCGCCGTGGGTGGTCACGACGAACCCCGACGGTTGCGTGGGATCACGCTTAGCATCCAGCGAAATCACACAGACCTGTGAGCCAAAATGCCGAGCGATTTCATTGATGAGTTCAGCTCTGGCTAGAGCCGCGGAGTTCACGCTGATTTTGTCGGCTCCGGCCTCGAGAAGCTTTCCTACGTCACCCACAACCCGGATGCCGCCTCCGACGGTCAAGGGGATGAAGACATTCTCGGCGGTGTGACGGACAAGGTCATAGGTGGTTCGTCGATCATCAACAGTGGCGGTTACATCGAGAAAAGTAATCTCATCAGCGCCTTGCGCCCCATAAAGGGCTGCAAGTTCGACCGGGTCACCGGCATCCTGGAGGTTCTCGAAGTTAACCCCCTTCACCACGCGACCCTTGTCCACGTCGAGGCAGGGAATGACCCTGATCGACAGTGCCATTAGATTCTTGCGGCGTGGATGGCTGACACCAATATCGCGCGGGCGCCGAGCGCATACAGCTGGTCCATCACGAGGTTGGCGTCATTTCTGGGGACCATAGCCCGCACCGCAACCCACGCCGGGTCCCGCAGCGGGGATACGGTGGGCGACTCAAGGCCCGGGGTGATGAGGGAGGCCTCATCGATGAGTGCCTGTGGCAGGTCGTAATCCATCAGCACGTACTGCTTGGCTACCCACACACCGCGGAGCCTCCTCCGCAGTGTCTCTATCCCGGGAAGATCTGGCTTGGCTGAAATCAATACAGCCTCAGACTCCAAGATAACGGGGCCAAAAATGTCGAGACCCTGCGCACGCAAGGTCGCTCCAGTAGAAACAACATCGGCAACAGCATCCGCAACGCCCAGACGCACAGCGGACTCCACGGCCCCATCGAGCGAGACAATCGAGGCACTCACACCCAGGCTTGCCAAAAAGTTCCCCACCAGGCCTGGATACGAGGTCGCAACCCGCAGCCCCTGTAGTGCGTGAACGTCCTGCAGAGCCTTCGGCCCGGCGAACCGGAAGGTAGAGTGCCCAAACCCGAGCGGCTCAATCTCTGTGGCAGAAGTCGTGGAGTCCAGGAGCAAATCCCGTCCGGTGATTCCCACGTCAAGAGCACCCGAGCCCACATAGGTCGCAATGTCGCGAGGCCTCAGATAGAAGAACTCTGCATTGTTTCTAGGGTCTGGCACAGTGAGCGCGCGCAGGTCCCGACGGCCGGCGTAACCAGCCTCGACGAGCATTTCCACGGCAGTCTCGGAGAGTGTTCCCTTATTGGGAACAGCAATCCTGAGGGGTTGATCGGTCATAGCTGTCGATACACATCCTCGAGGGACAACCCACGGGCGACCATCAACACCTGGACGTGATAGAGCAATTGAGATATTTCGAGAGCAAGCGCGACGTCGTCCTCGTGTTCACCAGCCATCCAGACTTCGGAGGCCTCTTCGACAATCTTCTTCCCAATAGCGTGGACACCAGCGTCCAACAGCTCTACCGTGCGAGATCCATCCGGGCGCAAGGCTTGATTGTTGCGCAGTTGTGCGAAAAGCGAGTCGAAAGTCTTCACTTCTCAAGGGTACCGGGTCAAAGCTACCCGATGGCCAAGAGGTCGATGACGAAGATGAGTGTGCGACCAGACAGTCGATGCCCGCCACCCTCTGGCCCATAGGCCCAGGCCGGGGGGCAGATCAGCTGGCGACGGCCGCCCACTTTCATCCCAGGAATCCCTTCTTGCCAGCCCCGCACAAGGCCCTGCAGCGGAAACGAAATGGATTCACCCCTCGACCAGGAGGAATCAAACTCTTCGCCTGTGTCAAAATCGACGCCCACGTAGTGGACCTCGACAACGGCTCCGGGTGCCACCTCGGCGCCATCACCCTCTGTGAGGTCGAGGCACACCAAGTCCAGTGGTGCTGAGCCCAGCGGGGCGTCGATGTCGGGTTTGGTTATCTCGCTCATGGGTCTACTCCTCGGTGCGGTTGGCGGCGGCGCGCAGTGCCGCAATGTTCTCTGCAGGATTCCCAGCGGAATATACGCTCGAGCCTGCCACAAACGTGTCGGCACCGTGTGCCCGAGCGATGGGTAGCGTGTCGACGGTAATGCCCCCATCGACTTGCACCAGCGCACTGAGGTTGTGATCGGCAACGTAGGTCGCGACGGCGTCGAGTTTGGTCATCATCTCCCGGAGGAAGGGCTGCCCACCAGCACCGGGTTCGACCGTCATCACCAGCACCATGTCAGCGAGGTGAAACATCGGAAAGTAAGGCTCTGGTGCCGTACCAGGTTTCAGAGCAATCGCCGCACGCGCGCCGGTGTCTTGGATGGCACGAATGGTGTCCTCGACATCCTTGGCGGCCTCAACATGGAAGGTCACAGAATGCGCGCCGATCTCGCCATAACCTGGTGCGAACTTGTCTGGGTTCTCGATCATCAGGTGAACATCGACGGGAACAGAGGACACCTGGACTATCCGTCTAATCGTCTGGGGCCCAAACGAAATCGCCTCGACAAAGTGGTTGTCCATGACATCGCAGTGCACGCCATCGGCCGAGGAGATTCGGGCTATCTCCGCCTCGAGGTTCACAAAATCAGCAGACAGAATACTGGGGTAGATGCGCAGTGACACTCCCCAAGCTTAGACCGCGACGGGCTTGGCGAGCAGTTGGATAAACATCGCGTCCGTGCCATGTCGGTGCGTCCACAACTGCACGGCGGTGCCCCTGGCGGAGTGAGGAACCGGTGTTTTGGCGGCACGATCGAGCACGCTGGCCGTGTCGATAGCGACAATATCTGGGCGGGAACCAAGCGCGTCGTCAATAATGGCGGTGGTTTCGGACACCACGGGTGAGCAGGTGACATAGGCGAGCACTCCCCCGGGTGCCAGAGCTCGCAGACCGGCATCGAGCAATTCTGCCTGCAACAGCGTCAACTCGGCTAGGGACTCTGGTTGCTTGCGCCACCTGGCCTCTGGCCGACGTCGCAGGGCGCCAAGACCTGAGCACGGGGCATCCAAGAGGATTCGGTCGAATTCCCCAGTGATCTTCCGACTATCCCCCTCGCGAAGACTCACCACGGCCGAGTTTCGCTGGGACACCGCGCGAATAGAGTCTTGCACGAGTCGCACGCGGTGGGGCATGGCCTCAATGGCGGTGACATGGCCGCCAGAGTGCATCGCCGTTGCCGCGAGAAGTGCCGTCTTTCCGCCTGGGCCTGCACACATATCGAGGAACCTTGTGGCCGGGCCGATGGGCCCCACTGCTATCAGCGCCAAAGCAGCCAGCTGAGAGCCCTCATCCTGGACGCGTGCGGTCCCCTCGGCCACCCTTGGGTCGAGAGACGGATCACCACCGGACAACGTGACACCCCACGGTGAAAAGCGCGTGTGCTGATCTGCATCACCCGGTTCGCTGAGACCGGGTAGGCATGCAAGACACACCATAGGTGCCTGGTTGTTTGCCTCGAGGGCAGCGCCGAGTTCCGCCTCGGAGCTGGACTCCTCGAGGGCCTTTTCAATCTCCCTCGCAATCCACACCGGGTGCGAGTGTTCAGAGGTCGCTGAGGTCTCTATCACGCCCAGCCAGTGCTCGATTGACTCGCGAGTAACAGAGCGAAGAATGCCGTTGATGAAACCAGATGCGCGAGAAAGCCCGTGCGACTTGGCGAAGTTGACACTCTCATCGACTGCAGCGTGACCGGGAACACGAAGAAAAAGAAGTTGGTAGACCCCGAGTCTGAGCACCTCGAGAACCTCCTGGTCAATGTCGGTGGTGGGTCGCTTGGCAACCTGCGCAATCACTGTGTCGAGCTCACCCTGGCGGCGCAGACTGCCGTAGACCAGCTCAGTGACAAACCCGCGGTCTCTGGAATCCAAACCAGAAGCGGCCAACGCTCGTGGTAGCGCGATATTGGCGTATGCGCCGCCGTGGGTCACATCAGCCAGGACCTCGAGTGCTAGCCGCCGGGTGTCACTTCCGCGCGACATCTATGCGCACTCCTTCTGGTAACCCCCGGAACCAGTCGGCGGCCATCATCGGCTTTTTGCCCGCTGGGTGCACGCGCTCCAGAACGAGGGGCTTACTTCCTGTGCCCAGCAGAATGCCCAGCGGAGTCTTCACCAGCTCCCCAGGCTCGAGTGGGTGAAAATCGGGGTCAACCCAACCGGAGAGGACCTTGACCACGGTTCCGTTGTCCTTCCTGACCACGTAGGCGCCTGGCTCCGGTGTCATCGCTCGGAAGTGCTGGTAGAGCTCTGTGGCGTCCATTCGCAGGTCTAAGTGCCCAAAACCAGGGGGAAACTTCGGTGCATAGGTGGGCTCACCAATCTGCCAGGTGACAGAGGCCGATGCGGGGTCGCCCTGGGCCAGAAAATCAAGCACCAACCCAGGGGCGATCAGTGAGAGCTTGTGCAACAGCGTTCCGGAAGTCTCGTAGGGACTGATGGGGTGGGCAAGAGCAGCACCCACCGGCCCCGCATCTAGGGCTTCCACGATGCGGAAAAGAGTGATGCCGGTCTCCGTATCGCCGGCAAGAATTGCCCTCTGAACCGGGGCTGCCCCACGCCAGCGTGGCAACAACGAGAAGTGAACGTTCCACCAGCCACTGGGCACAGAGTCAAGCGCTCTGCCATCAAGAATTCGACCGTAGGCCACGACAATCGCGACATCGGGAGAAAATTCTGCCACCGCCGCGGTCACCTCGGCCGAACTCTCCGGCGTCCTCACTTCCAGCCCCTGCTCACGGGCCCACGCGCCAACGGCAGTTTCGACCAGGACCTGCCTACGTCCTACCGGCGCGGGCGGCTGGGTAAGCACCCCGACCACAGTGTGGGTACTCTCATGAAGGGCCCGCAAGGTGGGAACCGCCGCATCAGGGCTACCGGCAAAGAGGACCTTCATCCCAGTGAGCCTATCCATCCGGGCACCCTCTGGTTAGTCAGACCCGGCAAACTCGTCGAGCTGCCCGGTGTCATCGACAACGATGCGAACCC
>WLEA01000022.1 GCA_009704535.1 Actinomycetota bacterium | reverse complement strand
GGCAACGCCTTCGATGTCCAAGATGTTGATTTTCGGATTGGCAATCGTTTCGCCGAAGAATGCCTTCGTGTTGGGCCGCACCGCAGCCTGCCACGCGCCTAGGTCGTCTTGGTCTTCGACGAAGGTGACCTCGATACCGAGTTTTGGCAGCGTGTACTTGAAGAGGTTGTAGGTTCCGCCATAAACCGAGGACGAGCTGACAATGTGGTCGCCGGAGTGCGCGATGTTCAAAATGGCGTTGGTCGTTGCTGCCTGACCGGAGCCCAGCAGCAACGCAGCCGTTCCGCCTTCAAGCGCAGCGATGCGCTTCTCTGCGACATCCTGTGTTGGGTTCATGATGCGGGTGTAAATGTTGCCAAACTCTGCGAGCGCGAAAAGATTCGCAGCGTGCTCAGCACTGTCAAAGACGTAGGCAGTGGTGCGATAGATCGGAGTTGCGCGGGAGTGGGTGGTCGGGTCGGGCGTTGCGCCGGAGTGGATCTGCTGGGTCTCAAATTTCCAGTTGTCTGCCATGGCCGTGCTTTCTGTCGTGGAGCGCAGGCGATTGAACTGCGTTGGCCCCACAGTAAAGCGACTTAGCAGATTCGTCATCTGGGCCTGTAACGCTGGGTAACAATGCGCAGAGACTAGGGAAGTGACCTCTGCATCAAAATGATGCCAATCCAGCGCTCAAACTTGAACCCGACCTTGCCCATTCGCCCTGTTTCCACAAAGCCAAACTTCCGATGGAGCGCAAGCGAGGCTTCAGCGCCATGGTCCGCGATGACCGCGATGATTTCTTTAAGTCCGGCGTCTGTGCAGTGCTCCATAAGGTCAGCCAGGAGAACGGTTCCTAGCCCGCGGCCGGTCGCGGCCGGGCCCAGATATATGGAGCTCTCGACGGTCTTTCGAAAGGCTGACTTCTCGCGAAAAGGGAACACATAGGCGTAGCCGAGGAGAGTGCCCTGCGGCGAGCGTGCAATTCTGAAGGGGTAGCCAAGCTTCTGAAGATGGCGAAACTTTGATCGAAACGCTGCCAGAGTGGGCGGTTTCTCGTCGAAGGTCACCACCGAGTTCCTCACATAGTGGCGATAGAGGCTAAGCACGTCGGGAAGATCGGTCTCCGTTGCGTCGACAACTGACCATGTAAAGGTGGCCGGGGTAGTGGCCTTGGCGAGTGGGCGCGGCGGCCTGCGAGGTTTCTCGTATTCTTCTGTGAGCATTAGCGGTCCTTGTCCAAGTCCCAGTCAATCGGATTAAGGCCGCGTTCTTCGAGTATCTGGTTGGTTCGGCTAAACGGCCTGGATCCAAAGAAACCCCGCCGGGCGGAAAGCGGGCTTGGGTGCGAGGATTCGACTCTGGGCAGTGACCCCAGCGACGGAACCAATTCCTGAGCCTGCCTACCCCACAAAATCGGAACAAAAAAGTGGCCACCCTCCACCAGTCCGCCGATGACGAGGTCGATAAAGCGCGACCAACCAAGCGCCCGGTGGGCTCCGGGTGATCCCACGAGGGTTGTTAGGTGTCGGTTGAGAAGGAAAACTCCGTGACGACTCCAGCCGGAAAGATCCCCGTGGGAGGGAAGCGGAAGCCCTAAGTCGGCTGAGTACTCAGTGCGGATGTTGCGAAGGCTTGGCGGAAACGGGTGGACGTTTCGTCCGACTGAGAACGCGAGCCCGGTGGCTTGGCCAGCACCAGGGTAGGGGTCCTGCCCAACAATCAGCACTCGAACATTTTGTGGTGGCGTTGCAAAAACCTTGAGTATGTTCTCGGGCAGGGGTGTCAACAGGGCGTTGTGGCTCGGATTCCGATCGAGACGCTGTCCGATACCCTGAAGAATCTCGAGACCCTCGTCTCCGACTAGGTGAACCCAGCGCGCCGGCAGCGCCGCGGGCAATAGTTCACCAAGCGCCGTTAGGGGCATGCAGATAAACTAGCGGGTTGTTTGCTCGCGCATACCCTCAACCAGTGCGACGCCCTTGTCATAGGCGGCTCGGCCGCCGGGTTGGAGCAGGGCGGAGTACCACGAGTCGTGGTACAGGTTGTTGTGCAGAGCAGGAACATTGAACTCGTCGCCCCAAATCCAGTAGGTCAAAGCCCCATCGCCTGATTGCCCAACGTTCAGATTTTGAGCGAGCAGGTCATTGATCACCGTGGGTCGGGCGGCCTGGGTCACCGGCGCAACACTGAGGATGATGGAGACGGCGGTCTCTTCCTCGCCAGGCACTGAGTAAAGGCAGGAGATTCCACCGACGAGTTCTTCCGGAGTTTGTCCCTCAACAAAAATTGGCTCCGTGCTGGAGCTGCCGGGGCCCTTGACTAATTCGATACCCTCAGCAGCCAGGCTCGAGATAGCTGACTGTGGCAACAGTGTGGTGCAATCGGCCGGGGGGATGAAGGAGAGTTGAACAACCTGCGCCTGTTCCGTCTCGGCGCCAACCTCTTCATCAGTGGTCACCTGGTCGGCACCATCTCCTTGGCTCGCAGTACAGGCGGAGAGCGACAAGGCAAGAAAACCGGCGAGAGCGGCTGCGCGGTAGATTTCGCGGTTCGGCCACATAGCTTTCCTCCTGAGCTTCAGTCTACGGCCCAGGAGGCCTGGACGCCATGGCATCAGCGCACATACACAGCGTGTCGTGGGGGGATGAATCAATAGCGCCTTAGGGGGTCAGCGTGCTCCGTGGCCACTGCTAGCCGGCGAAGACCTCGAGATTCTTCGCTGCGTCCAGAGTGAGAGTCTCTGCCTGGCCAAATGCGTAGTTCGTGCTCACCCACGCCGTGCACGACGTTTCTGCCAGAGAAGACGGGCAGGGGACTGAAGCCAGGAAGTGGGCTTCTGTCGCGATGTAGTCGGATGATTCATCGGAGGTAGTGGAATCGATGCTCCAGAGCACTCCGCCCCCCGTCTCCTGCTGGGCCGCTCCTAAGGACGCCAGTGCGGCACTAACCGCCGAGGCCTCGTCGGGGTTGACCACCGCGAGGGAGGTCACTGACACGCTCTCACTGGCCGGGAGATACCAGGTGCAAGAAATTCGTAAATCCGTTCGGACATTCTTCAGCAGACCAACTAATTCAGGGTTCGTGGTCCCATAACCATAATCGCCCTCGCTGGTGTCCCCCATGTTCACGCGTTCCTGCTCAATCATGGCGCCGGTTTGCCCCGTCGAGAAGAGCTCATCGCAGGTGGGGATCACAAAGCCGGTGTCCTCAGGGGCTAGACCCTCCTCGCCTGCTGCGGGGGCTGCCGCCTCTTCGGGGGTCGCAATGTCCTCGACAACCGACTCCACGGCGGGCAAGACTCCCCAGTCTTCGAGGACCGAGCACCCCGAGAGCAGCACCGCACTGCTCACAAGTGCTGCAAGTGGCATCAGTCTCTTGGCTCTGGGGCGCATGGCTTAGTCCCTAACTATGTTGCGTGGGGCTCGTCGACCGACAGGTCCACGAAGGAGGCTATCTTTCGCCAGTATGCCCTAATCAAGTCCACATCTGCGGCACCGGGATGGGTCGGCCCGTCGGGTGTCAAACCATCAAAGTAGGTTCCGTTGGCCACCCCCAATTCCGGGGTATCCACCAAATGCACCAGGGGTGCCGCACCCGCCTCTGCGCTAATTTGCATCCAGCCAGAGAGCGCCAGAATCATTCTTCCGCTGCGAGATTCCGCTCCGAACCCGCTGCGAACATAGCCCGGGTGAACAGGGTAACTCTCGAGTCCGGTGCGCTGCGCAAGAGACCGCGCGTAGAGAATGACACCGAGCTTGGCTGCGGCGTAAGGCCACCAGCCTGCGCCGTAGCGCCTGGCTGTGAAACTGAGGTCCTCCAGGTCAATGCGACCGAGCCGCGAGGCCATCGACGAGGTATGAATCACGCGCCCTCTGGCCGCCATCAGGTGAGGGATTAATCTTTCGGTGAGGACAGCACCGGCGAGCACGTTGCGCTGGAGCGTCAATTCGTGACCGTCAACGCTGAGGCTGTGCTTGCCGACAATGCCCCCGGCATTGTTCACCAGCGCATCAATGTGGTCAAACCTGGTGGAGAGGTCCTGCGCTAAACCGCGGACCTCATCGAGTCGATCAAAGTCACAGATGAAAGGCGTTCCGCCGATTTTGCCGGCCACAGCCTTGGTTCGCTCTGGGTTTCGCCCCACCACAGCAACGCGCCACGATCGTCGGGCAAGTTCTTGAGCGACCTCGGCGCCAATTCCATTGCTGGCGCCGGTCACTACGGCAATGCGGTCCATCGGACCCTTTCTCGATGCTCCCAAGCCTAACGGCGCGAGCGGACTTCGTCACCCGGAGGCTGCCCGCGGGGTCTGGCACAATGCGACGATGCTCTTTAGAGAAGCAGGCGCTCCCGGGTTTGGTCCAATTGCCGGCTGATCTCCTTGGGCAACCTGGAACCTAGGGCCGCCAGGAACACCTCGGCATCATCGAGGTCGCGGGCGATGGCCTGGGTATCAATCTCGAGCAACGACTCGAGAGCGCCCCTCTCGAGGTCAAGGCCCTCAAGATTGATGCGCTCCGGGGTCCAGCCAATGGCGGTTCGGCGTGCAGGAACGCGTCCTTCCAGGCGCTCGACAATCCACTCGACAACGCGTGAGTTTTCGCCAAAACCTGGCCAGATGAAGCCACCGTTTGCGTCTCGCCTAAACCAGTTCACCTGGAAGATTCTCGGCGGTCGCCCAGTCACCCGGAGCGTGTCGCCCATCTCGAGCCAGTGGGCCAGGTAATCGCCCATGTTGTAACCGAGGAAGGGGAGCATCGCGAAGGGGTCGCGGCGGACTTCGCCGAGTGTTCCCTCGGCGGCAGCGGTGCGCTCTGAGGCGATAGTCGCACCGAGGAAGACGCCGTGGTTCCAGTTGAGCGCTTCGGTGACCAGGGGGACCGTGGTGGAGCGGCGACCACCAAAGATGATGGCATCAACGACAACGCCTTCGGGGTCGTCCCACTCGTCGGCCAAGGTCGGGCACTGGCTGAGTCCCACAGCAAAGCGGGAGTTTGGGTGGGCAGCAGGTTGGCCTGAGGCCTTGTCGTGGGGTTCACCCTGCCATGTAATGAGTCCCTCGGGGACTTCCTTGGTCATCCCCTCCCACCAGATGTCACCCTCGGCCGTCAGAGCTGTATTGGTGAAGATGGTGTTACCCCAGAGCATCTCCATGGCCGAGGGATTTGTCGCCTGGCTAGTGCCAGGGGCGACTCCGAAGAAGCCTGCCTCGGGGTTGATCGCGCGAAGTTTGCCATCGCGACCCGGACGCAGCCAGGCGATGTCATCGCCGAGGGTTTCGACCTTCCAGTCGGGAAGGCTTGGGCGCATCATCGCGAAATTGGTCTTCCCACAGGCGCTTGGGAACGCAGCAGCCATCGTGTAAGTCTTGCCCTCGGGGCTCGTGACCTTCACAAGTAGCATGTGTTCGGCTAGCCAGCCTTCTTTCCTCGCGATCACTGAAGCGATACGTAGGGCAAATGCTTTTTTCGGCAAAAGAGCATTTCCGCCGTAGGCGGACCCGTAGGACCAGATTTCAAGGCTCTCGGGAAAGTGGCTGATGTACTTGGTCTCGTTGCAGGGCCAGGCGACGTCCACGTAGCCGTCCTTCAGTGGCGCCCCTACCGTGTGGAAGCACTTGACCCAGGAGGAACCCGCGTCGATCATCGAGAAGACCTTGCCGCTGACCCGCACCATCATCTGGAGGCTGAGTGCCACATAGGGGGAGTCGGTGACCTGGACTCCGAGTTTTGACAGCGGTGACCCGAGTGGCCCCATCGCGAAGGGCACCACGTAGAGGGTGCGACCGCGCATTGAGTTCATGGCGAGGTCCCGCATTGTGTCTTTCATCTCGCGAGGGTCGTGCCAGTTATTGGTGGGACCAGCGTCCTCTGGATCGAGCGAGCAGATGAAAGTTCTGGACTCAACCCGTGCAACATCGCTGGGGGCACTGCGAGCCAGGTAACTCTGTGGGCGAAGTGTGGGATTGAGTTGAATCAGAGTCCCACTAGCCAGCATGACGGAAATAAGTTCGTCGGCCTCTCTCTGAGACCCGTCACACCACACGACGGTCTCGGGTGAGGTGAGGGCAGAAATCTCATTGACCCACTCCACAACATCCACCGGTCGTGATCCGTCGCTCTTGTGGCGGGTACTGGTCACGCTAGTGGGCAGTGGCATGTTGGCTCCTTGAGTTGCGATAACACCACTATCGTCAAGAAACCGCTCGCCAACCGACCGTCTTGCTTGTCAAAAAGTACTATTTTTGCGTTATTGTCAGACAATGGTGGAAATTCTTGCTCTGGGTCAACGAATTCGACATGTTCGCCAGGCCGCTGGCCTGACCCTGGAAGAACTCAGCGCCCGCGTTGGTGTGACCCCAAGCCAGCTTTCTCTCGTGGAGACCGGCAAGCGCGAAGCAAAAGTTGGCTTGCTCTCCGAATTGGCTCGCGCCTTCGATGTTGAGGTTGCCGAGCTCTTGGATGAATCACCACCGACTGAGCGTGCCCGCTTGGAGCGCGACTGGGCCAAGGCCCAGAACAGCACCCTGCACGCCTCATTAGGTTTGCCCGAAATTAAGGCCTCTAAATCTCTCAGTGATGATCATCTGAGCCTGCTGCTTGGACTCCACGAGGAATTGGTGCGTCGCGAAACCCGAGCGATTGCAACACCGGAAGAGGCCAGGCGGGCCAACACCGAGTTGCGATTGCGGATGCGTGAGCGCAATAACTACCGCGCGGACCTAGAGGACCTCGCCGAAAACCTGGTCCGCTCCGTGGGCCACACGGCGATGGGTGCGCTCACCCACCGCGAGGTGGCGCAGATGGCTCAGAAGATCGGGTTGGAAATCGTTCACGTGGGCGACTTACCTCGCAGCGCGCGCAGCGTGACCGATCTGGCAAACGGCCGAATATATCTCCCCCCCGCGTCGATTCCCGGTGGACACGGGCTTCGCTCCCTCGCTCTCCAGGCGATTGCTCACCAGTTGATGAAGCACCCGGTACCCACCACCTATGAAGAATTCTTGGAGCAACGACTCGACATCAACTACTTCGCCGCCGCCTGTCTGATGCCACAGACGCAAGCAGTGGAATTTCTCGCTGGCTCGAAGAAGGCTAAGAATTTGGCGGTGGAAGATTTCCGCGACGCCTTTGGTGTCACTCACGAAGCCGCCGGTTTGCGCTTCATGAACCTCG
This sequence comes from Actinomycetota bacterium, assembly GCA_009704535.1. Classification (GTDB taxonomy): domain Bacteria; phylum Actinomycetota; class Actinomycetes; order Actinomycetales; family Microbacteriaceae; genus Pontimonas. The sequence goes on along the minus strand of WLEA01000022.1, from coordinate 11,202 downwards.
CAACCGAGCACTTGGGTCTCACCCTTCACTTCCTCCGTGTGGGAGATGATGGCACTGTCTATAAGGCCTATGAAAATGATGGGCTCGCACTACCACTCGATGTCACAGGGTCGACCGAGGGACAGATTGTCTGTCGGCATTGGAGCGCCAGAGAAGCGTTCGTGCGCACCAATCGGACGACTGAGTACCACCAATACACAGACACCCCCGAGGGCACCTTCTGGGAGTCAACTCAAATTGGAACATCGGCGACCGACGAGTTTTCCATCACGGTCGGAGTCACTTTCGAAAACGCAAAGTGGTTCCGAGGCCGCGACACCGCCGAGCGCAAGCGCTCCCGATGTCCAGATGCGGAATGCTGCAGGCGGCCGGCGCCAGAGCTCACCGAAAAATGGTCGGGCAGGGCGTGGACCAGTGCACGCCTGCACGCCCACGTTCTCTCGCCGCTGCGTGGCGGGATGTTCCCGGGTGTCGATGACATCGAGCTCTTCGAGTTTTTGGAGGCCCACGAGAGCCCAGATCGAGCCTGAAGGGAGGCTGCAGTTTTTGTGCCCCCAGCAGGATTCGAACCTGCGGCCTTCTGCTCCGGAGGCAGACGCTCTATCCCCTGAGCTATGGGGGCTCTTTGGGCATTACCAGGCTACAGCCTCGAGTCCAGGCGCGTGCCTCACCGCTAGGATTGGGCGTTGTGGACCCCAGGGCGCTAGCGAGCGACATCGTAGAAGTGACCGAGCGCTATGCACAATCCCAATCGCTTGCGATTGTGGTGGAGACTGCCGATATCGCTCTCGAGCGACCAAAGGGCAAAGATCACGGTGACTGGGCAACCTCAATCGCCCTTAAGTTGGCCAAAGATTTCTCCAGCAATCCGCGTGAGCTTGCCACAGCGCTCGCGAGCGCTATCGAATCACTCCCGGGTGTTGCCAAAGCCGACGTAGCGGGCCCAGGGTTCATTAACATCACCCTCGACGCTGGAGCCGCAGGCGAGCTCGTTGCGACGATTGTGAAAGCTGGAGACACCTACGGGCACGGAAAAGACTTGGCGGGGGAAACAATCAACCTCGAGTTTGTCTCGGCCAACCCCACCGGACCACTACACATCGGGCACACCCGCTGGGCAGCACTCGGTGATGCACTCGCCCGGGTGCTGCGCGCCGCGGGTGCGGAAATTGTCAGCGAGTTCTACATCAACGATGCCGGCGCACAGATGGATGTCTTTGGGGAATCGATCATCAGGGCTGCGACAGGGCAACCCGCTCCGGAAAATGGCTATCACGGTGCCTATATCCAAGATTTAGCCACACGCGTGATGGCGGATAACCCCGGGCTACTGGAGCTTCCCCAGGAAGAACAGATACCCCTTGCCCGGGATGCCGCTTACGCGTTGCAGCTTGCTGAGATCAAAGAATCGTTGGCGAAGTTCAACGTTGTTTTTGATGTCTGGTTCTCAGAACGCTCACTTCACAACCCGGGCCTCGATGGAAAAAGCCTGATTGACGCCTCTGTTGCCCGCTTGCGCCAGGCCGGCCACGTCTATGACGAGGACGGTGCCATTTGGGTGCGAACAACCGACTTTGGTGACGACAAGGACCGCGTCATCAAGAGGGGCAATGGCGCCTACACCTACTTCGCAGCGGACGCCGCCTACTACCTCTCCAAATCTGACCGCGGTTTTGCTAGAAAGATCTATCTCCTCGGTGCTGATCACCACGGCTATATCCACCGCTTGAAGGCGCTTGCCGGTGCCGCAGGGGAAGACCCCGACACCAACGTGGAAATCTTGATTGGCCAGCTAGTCAGCATCAACGGCGCGAAGCTCTCCAAGCGAGCTGGAAACATCATCGAGCTAGATGATTTGCGCGAGTGGCTTGGCACCGACGCCCTTCGTTACTCGCTGGCTCGTTATCCAGCAGATTCGCCGCTGACGCTCGATTCCGACATTCTCACCAAGCACACCAATGACAACCCTGTCTTCTATGTTCAATACGCTCATGCGAGGACCCACCAGGTGGCTCGCAACGCACAGGCTGCCGGGGTTACCAGAGATGTTTTCGAGCCCGAGCTCCTCGGTCACGAGAGCGAGGCATCGCTGATTGCCTCACTCGGTGATTTCCCCCGAGTGATTAGCCAAGCAGCCCAGCTGCGCGAGCCACACCGCATTGCCCGGTATATCGAGGAAGTCGCCGGGGTCTATCACCGCTGGTATGACAGTTGCCGGGTTACTCCCCAGGGTGATGCGCCAGTGGAGCCTGTCCATCACACGAGGCTGTGGCTCAACGATGCCACCGGCCAGGTTTTGCGCAACGGCCTTGGCCTGCTGGGTGTCAGCGCACCGGAGCGTATGTAGTTCTTGGGCGTGGTTCGCTATCCTTGTGGTGGCTTCAGGAACCAATCCGGGTTCGCTCGCCTCACACACAATCGTTCCAACGTGAGGTGGTCTTTTCTCCTATGTCTTCGACGCTTGCCCCGTCCTGGCGAAGTGCGCCACGTGACCCGAATGCGCTGCAGTCGGGCGTGTGGCCTGCTAGTGCTGCCAGGAATCCGCAGGGTGAGCTGGTTATCGGTGACGTGGGGGTAGCAGAGTTAGTAGCCACCTATGGCACACCGCTCTATGTGATGGAGCGCAGTGATCTGATGGCCAGGGCACGCTCCTTCCTTGCCAGCGTGACGCAGGCGTGTTCTGCCCACGGAGTGAGCGGCAGTGTCTACTACGCCTCTAAGTCCTTCATCTCGGGACATGTTGTGTCGTGGTTGGTAGCTGAGGGGCTCGGCTTTGATGTCGCAACCGGTGGTGAATTAGCCATTGCGCTTGCCGGCGGGGCCGATCCTTCACGTCTTGAATTCCAGGGAAACAACAAGTCTCAGGCCGAACTTCACCGCGCCATATCCGCGGGGGTTGGGTGCATAGTGATCGACGCTCCGATTGAAGCGCACAGAATCAGCGCAATTGCCGACGAGCTCGGAGTTCAGCAGTGCGTGATGATTCGGGTCAATACCGGTGTCCACGCCGACACGCATGAGTATCTGGCAACCGCTCGCGAGGATCAGAAGTTTGGCCTCTCTATTCCGGAGGTCGCCGCGCTGGCCGGCGAGATTGGCTCGATGCCAAGTTTGTCGCTGGTGGGGTTGCACTCTCATATTGGGTCGCAGATTTTTGCCCTGGAGGGCTTCCTCCAGGCGGCCACCAGAATGGTGGCTCTCTATGCCGACCTCTTTGCCGGTAAACCCCAAGGCACCCTGAATCTTGGCGGTGGCTTTGGCATTGCCTACACCGAATCCGACGCGCCCCTTGCGCCAGAAGCCATGGTTGCCGCCATCGTCGATCACGTTGCGCAATCCGCAGCGGCTCTCGATATCGCAATGCCCCATATCGCCTTCGAGCCGGGTCGAGCGATTTCCGGCCCAGCGGGGGTCACCTTGTATTCGGCCGGGGTCATAAAGCCGGTGTCTGTGACCGCCGCGGATGGTTCCGTGTCGGTACGCACCTATGTCAGCGTGGATGGCGGAATGAGCGATAACGCCAGGCCGGCCCTGTATGGAGCACATTACAGCGCCAGGATTGCCAACCGCGTCTCGGCGTATGGTCCCGCGCTGGTGCGAGTGGTTGGTAAGCACTGTGAGAGTGGCGACATTGTCGTCGACGCAGATTATTTACCCGCCGATGTGGCACCGGGTGACCTGATTGCGGTTGGGGCAACTGGCGCGTATTGCTACTCCCTAGCCAGCAATTACAACGTGGTGGGGCGACCACCGGTGGTGTGGGTGGATAGCGGCACACACGGGCTCATGATTGAGGGCGAATCCCTCGAGGATGTGCTCGGGCGAGACCGCGGTCTCCCTTATGGAAAGTTAGGAAAGTAAAGCCATGAAAGATCACTACAGAAATCTTCGTGTCGCTGTCTTGGGTGGTGGCACCGTGGGGGCGCAGGTTGCGAATCGACTGCTGAATGGTGCTAACGAGCTCGGACAGCGCTCAGGCGCTGGCTTGGAACTCATTGGCGTCGCCGTTCGCTCGCTGGACGCTCCGCGTTCGGCTCCTATTCCCAAGAAGCTGCTGACCACCGATGCTGCGTCACTTATCGTGGGCGCTGACATTGTTGTCGAGTTGATGGGTGGGATTGAACCTGCACGGTCTCTGATTTTGCAGGCGCTGCACTCGGGCGCTGATGTGATTACGGCCAACAAGGCGTTGCTGGCCGAGCATGGCCCGGAGCTCTTTGCTGCGGCCACCCAGGTTGGAGCCCAGCTCTACTACGAAGCAGCTGTCGCCGCGGCGATTCCGATTATTCGCCCTCTGCGCGACTCACTGGCCGGAGATCACGTCACCAAAATCATGGGAATTGTGAATGGCACCACCAACTACATCCTCGATGAGATGGACCAGAAGGGTCTGAGTTTCGAGCACGCTCTGGCAGAGGCAACCAGGCTCGGCTACGCCGAGGCTGACCCTACCGCAGACATCGAAGGATTCGATGCCGCTCAAAAGGCCTGCATTTTGTCTTCTCTCGCCTTTCACACCGCTGTCCCCCTGGCAAATGTGCATCGAGAGGGAATCACCGGTGTCAGCGCTAGCCAAATTGAGGCCGCGAAGCGCTCCGGGCACGTCATCAAACTTCTGGCAATTTGTGAGCGGCTTGTTGATCCGGTGACCGGTTTAGACGGTGTCAGTACTCGTGTGCACCCGACCTTGATTCCCAGGACTCACCCCCTTGCCGCTGCTCACGGTGCCAACAACGCTGTCTACGTCGAGGCAGAGGCTGCCGGGCCACTGATGTTTTATGGAGCAGGTGCTGGAGGGCTTCAGACTGCCTCGGCGGTGCTCGGCGACATTGTCTCTGCTGCCAGGCGTCACGTTGTCGGCGGGCCTGGGGTGGGGGAGAGCACCCACGCTGATTTGCCGAGCATCCCGCTCGAGCGGGTCACCAGCCGACGCCAAGTGAGCCTCGTCGTCAAGGATCAACCAGGTGTCTTGGCTGCGATTGCGAAGGTTTTTAGCGACAACGGAGTATCCGTCGAAACGCTTCACCAGAGCCCAGCCGGCGAAGACGAGACCGCTACGCTGGTCATTCAGACGCACCGAGCTTCAGAAGCGAGTGGCCAGGACACCGTGGTTGCGTTAGAGAAGAATCCAGTCGTCGTGAAGGTCACCAGCGTGTTGCGAGTAGAGGGATAGTGCCGATGTCAATCTTCCAGCGCGGTTTTTTTGGTGGCTCAAGGCCCATCGGACCCCAGCACACCCGGGGTTCCAGAATTTGGCGCGGGGTGATTCACGAATACGCCGATCGTCTCGATGTGAGCAAGGCCACGCCGGTGGTGACACTCGGCGAGGGTGGCACACCACTGATTGAAGCCCACCATCTCTCCGAGCTCACCGGGCTTCGGGTATTTGTGAAGTTCGAAGGTATGAACCCCACGGGGTCGTTCAAAGACCGCGGCATGACGATGGCTGTCTCCAAAGCGAAAGAACACGGCGCCAAGGTTGTGGTGTGTGCTTCTACGGGCAACACGTCTGCGTCTGCTGCCGCCTATGCCACATACGGGGGCATGGCTTCCGCAGTGTTGGTGCCCGATGGCAAGATTTCGATGGGAAAGCTGAGCCAGGCTGTTGCTCACAACTCCCACGTCCTCCAGGTGGATGGCAACTTTGACGACTGCCTCGACATCGCCCGGGAGCTCGCGGAGAATTACCCCGTTCACCTGGTGAACTCGGTCAACAATGACCGTATTGAAGGTCAGAAGACAGCGTCTTTTGAAGTCATTGATGTCTTGGGCAGGGCACCGGATTATCACTTCCTTCCCGTGGGAAATGCTGGAAATTACACGGCGTACCACCGCGGATACCGCGAAGAGGCAAACCGTGGTCGCATCGACCGTTTGCCCCAGATGATGGGTTTCCAGGCTGCTGGCTCAGCACCAATTGTGACCGGAGAGCGCGTCGCCAAGCCTGAGACCATTGCCAGCGCGATACGGATTGGCAATCCGGCCTCGTGGGATTTGGCTTTGGCCGCTCGGGAGGACACCGACGGGTACTTCGGTGCAATCGATGACGCCGGGATTCTTGCCGCCCACCGCTTGCTCTCACGCACGGTGGGAGTTTTTGTAGAACCCTCGTCTGCGATTAGCGTCGCGGGCTTGCTTGAGCGGTCGCAAGCTGGTGTGTTGCGCAAGGGCGCAACCGCCGTTCTCACCGTGACAGGACACGGGCTTAAAGATCCCCTGTGGGCCCTGAAGAACGAAGACGGTTCCGAGGCTGAGCCCACCAAGGTCCCCATCGACATCTCTCACATTGCGCAGGTTCTTGGATTGGCGGCTAACCGATGAGCGCAAAAATACCCGTCGGCCGACGCGTGCAGGTCAAGGTCCCCGCCACCACCGCAAATCTTGGCCCAGGCTTTGACACTCTCGGAATGGCTTTGACGATTGGTGATGAACTCATCGTTACGGCGGTCAAGGCCTCCGGCATTACCGTCGACGTTCACGGCGTTGGTGCTGGGGAAGTGGCCACCGATGAGACCAACTTGATTGCACGCTCCCTCGCCCACGCCTTTGCCTCAAAGGGCATCCCGGTTCCTGGCCTGCATTTCGAGGCTCACAACGTGATTCCTCACGGTCGTGGGCTCGGATCCTCCGGTGCGGCCATCGTTGCTGGTGTGATGGCTGCCAAGGGTTTACTCGAAGGAATCGTGGAGTTCAGCTCATCGGAACTGTTGGCTTTGGCAACCGATATGGAAGGCCACCCCGACAACATTGCTCCCTCGCTCTTTGGTGGTTTGACGATTGCCTGGATGACAGATCAGGGCCCCAAGCACAAGAAACTCAGTGTTCACCGCGGGGTTTCGTTGGTCGTCGCTGTTCCCGATGACGCCAGCATGTCGACCTCCCTCGCGAGAAGCCTGCAACCCGAGACGGTCCCTCACAAAGACGCGATATTCAACCTCTCCAGATCGGCGCTTCTAATCGCCGCACTCATTCAAAGCCCAGAGTTGCTCTTTGAGGCAACGGAGGACCGTCTCCACCAGAACTACCGCGCGAGTGCGATGAAGGACACCGATGCACTGCTGCAGTCGCTGCGCAAGCTCGGCTTCGCGGCGGTGGTCTCTGGCGCTGGCCCGTCAGTCTTGGTGTTGTGCTCCGACCCGAGTCAGCGCCTGGGCGTTGCCGAGGTTGTTGCCGCTCATGCCGGGGGCAAGTGGACAAGCCACATGCTCACCGTCGATGAGCGAGGTGCTACAGTAGAAGAACTTCCGGCGCTCGCCGACTGACCCCAGTTAGCGCTCCGGATAGCCTCATCACATAACACGCCACGAAGTTCTTTCAGGCGTTGGAGGGTCATTCGTGACAGAGGAACTACGGTTCCTTCGGCCCCCAGGCAAGCCAGGCGCGTGTGTGAGGAGAAACATCGCACAGTGTGATGCCACGATCGTGGCACGAACTAGGAGACAACATGGACTTAGATAACCAAGAACCAACCTCAAACGAGGCAGTAAGCCAACCCCGCAAGCGCGGCTCCCGCCGGGTCGTATCCACCGAGCTTGCCGTGGACTCGGTCACTTCCCCGTCGGCAGAAGCCACTGGGGAAGTGAATCCTTCCGGCGCAGCTCCTGAGCGCCCGCGCCGTCGCCGGGCCCAAGCCGATGAGGCTGCGCCCGCGCGTGACGAGAGCGCCACTGAATCCTCTGACGAGGGTTCCGATTCTGGCGATGACAACGGGGATGACCAGGGCAACGGCTTTAACCGCGGTCGAGGCCGTGGTCGAGGCCGGGATCGCCGACGTGGTCGTGGCTCATTCGGCGAAGACGGGGATCCTGAAATCTCCGATGACGACGTCTTGATTCCCATCGGTGGCATCTTGGATGTGTTGGACAACTACGCGTTTGTGCGCACCCAGGGATACCTTCCTGGTTCCACCGATGTCTATGTTTCACTCGGCCAGGTCAAGAAATACAACCTGCGCAAGGGTGACGCGGTTATCGGCGCAATCCGCCAGCCCCGCGATGGGGAAAACCAAGGGCGTCAGAAGTACAACGCTCTGGTGAGTGTTGACAGCGTCAACGGTCAGACCATTGATGAGGCTGCCAGTCGCGTTGACTTCCAGGCCTTGACCGCTGTTTACCCCACCGAGCGTCTACGGATGGAGACCTCAGCGGAGAACATCACGGGCCGCGTTCTCGACATTGTCACTCCCGTCGGTAAGGGCCAGCGCGGTGTTATCGTTGGCGCCCCGAAGACCGGAAAGTCGATGATTCTCTCGGCGATGGCTACTGCCGTTGCCGAGAACGCCCCCGATGCTCACCTGATGGTTGTTCTCATCGACGAGCACCCCGAGGCAATCACTGAGCTGCAGCGCCACGCGAAGGGTGAGGTTATCGCCTCGACGTTCGACCGTTCGGCCGATGACCACACCACGATTGCCGAGCTCGCTGTAGAGCGTGCGAAGCGTTTGGTGGAACTGGGCCATGACGTTGTCGTTCTTGTGGATTCCCTCACGAGGCTCGCTAGGGCTTACCAGCAGAGCCTCGGTGGTGGTCGCGGCCTCAGCGGTGACACCGCCTGGCTCTACCCGACGAAAAAGCTCTTCGGAGCTGCTCGCAATGTGGAAAACGGTGGCTCGCTCACCATCATCGGAACCCTCGTGACCGACACCGGTATCCAGGGTGATGACGTGGTTGCCAGTGAAGTTGCAGGCTCAGCCACCCTCGAGCTCCACGTGAGCCACGAGGCTGCTGCGGCGCGCATGTTCCCGGCACTGGACATTTCTCACAGCGCCACCCGCAAGGACGACCAATTGCTTGCGAAGGATGAGGCCGGTGTTGTGGCTGACATTCGCAAGGCACTCGGTGCAACCAGCTCAACCGCTGGCCTTGGTGTCATCTTGGAGGGTATGAAAGCAACCGCCTCGAACGTCGAGTTCCTGGTCGCGATGGGGAAGAAACTCCCAGGCCTTGGCCTCTAAGGAACAGCCGTGTTTGATTCTGTTGATGCGTTAATTGCGGAGTACACCGAGCTTCAAGGCAAGCTCAGTGACCCCGCAGTTCACGCTGACGCAGGGTTGTCTAAGAAACTCAACCGGCGCTTTGCGGAGCTCTCGAAGATTGTCTCGGCCAATGAGAAGCTCAAGAACCTCATGGACGATTTGGCTGCGGCCAAGGAGTTCGCGAGCGATGACGAAGCGCTTGCCGCTGAGGTTCCCGGTCTCGAAACGGCTGTCCAAGAGGCAACAGAGACCCTTCGGTCGTTGTTGATTCCCAGGGACCCGGACGATGGCCGCGATGTCATCATGGAAATCAAGGGCGGTGAAGGCGGCGAGGAGAGTGCTCTGTTCGCGGCAGATCTGTTGCGTATGTACCTCCACTACGCCGAGTCGCGGGGGTGGAAGTCTGAGGTGCTCGACAAGACCGAGAGTGACATGGGGGGTTATAAGAACATCCAGGTCGCGATTAAGTCCTCCGCCACCGACCCCGCAGAGGGTGTGTGGGCGAGCCTCAAATATGAGGGTGGCGTTCATCGCGTCCAGCGCGTGCCCGTCACGGAATCTCAGGGCCGTATCCACACCTCCACCACGGGTGTCCTGATTTTTCCCGAAGTTGACGAACCCGAAGAAGTGGCAATTGGTCCCAATGATTTGAAGATCGATGTCTTCCGGTCCAGTGGCCCCGGTGGTCAATCTGTGAACACCACAGATTCAGCGGTGCGCATCACCCACCTTCCCACCGGGATAGTCGTGTCGATGCAGAACGAAAAAAGCCAGATTCAAAACCGAGAAGCCGGAATGCGCGTGCTGCGCGCACGAATTCTTGCCAGGCAGCAAGAAGAACTTGCCGCTGTGCAGTCTGACGCTCGTAAGAGCCAGATTCGCGGCATGGATCGCTCGGAGCGAATCCGCACCTATAACTTCCCCGAAAACCGCATCGCCGATCACCGCACCGGCTATAAGGCATACAACCTGGACCAGGTCATGAACGGCCAGCTAGACGCGGTTGTCCGCTCCTGCATTGAAGCCGATGAGGCGGAACGCCTCAGTGCTCTAGGCGAGGGCTAATCGTGTTAGTCGCGGAGGCTCTCTCCTCGCTCCGCGATCGTTTGGCCGTGGCTGGGGTTCCCTCTCCGGATGCCGATGCCGAACTTCTCCTCGGATCTTTGCTTGGACTATCCCGCGGCGAGCTCGTGGTGCATGCCCAACTAGGCAAGCACATCTCCGCCGCGGTGAGTGCGGATCTCGAGCGACTCGTGCAACGACGTGAGGCCAGAGAGCCTCTCCAACATATTGTCGGTAGGGCGCCGTTTATGAACTTTGAGGTCGAGGTGGGGCCGGGAGTTTTCATTCCCCGCCCAGAAACGGAGTCTTTAGCAGAGCGGGCCATTGCTCTGGCGCAGAGCATCGGTGTTGATGACCGCGGGTTATCGATTGTTGATGTGTGTTCGGGATCGGGTGTCCTCGCAATCTCTCTGGCGAGGGCAGTGCCCTGGGCTTCGGTGGTTGCACTGGATGTATCACCGAAAGCGATTCCCTACCTTCAGCGCAATGTGTCTCGTTTGGCGCCCTCGATTGCGGTGGAGTGTGTGAGCGTGACGGACTTTGGGAAGTCCCAGGCACAATCATCACTCGACATGATTGTGGCAAACCCCCCCTACATTCCAGACTCCGAGATGCCGAACGATCCGGAAGTGTTCGCTCATGACCCGCACCTGGCGCTCTTTGGTGGTGCTGATGGGCTCGACGTTGTGCGCGAGATTGTTGCCCTGGCTCGTCATGCGCTGCGGCCCGGTGGAGCGTTGATGATGGAGCACTCGAATCTTCAGGGTGCTGCCGTGGCAGAGCTATTGTCCACCGACGGTTTTCGCACCATTCACACCGAGCAGGATCTCCTCGGCAGAGACCGCTTTACTCACGCGATAGCGCCCTAGTTCCTCGAATCCACAAACGCTTGGATGTTCTGGCGGATTGTGGCTCCGGAGTCCTTCGGCGAAAACCACTGTGTGGTGATGCCGAGTGTCTGTGCGCCTCTCAGGTTTTCTGGCGTGTCGTCAACAAAGAAGGTGTCTTCGCCCGAGTGCCCGTATCGCTCGAGGACGCGCTCGAATACGACGGGGTCCGGTTTCCTTGCTCGATAGTGCGCGGTGGCAAACATATGCTCCCCAAAGAACGCGATGAGCTCCGGAGCGACTTCCCTCAGGTGTTCGCCGATCAGAATCCCATTGTTC
>WLEA01000021.1 GCA_009704535.1 Actinomycetota bacterium | reverse complement strand
GCGTGGGCGGCCACGGGTGCGGTGACGAGTTTCGGGTGGTAGACCACCACGTCGGGGGAAATCTCCTGGATTTGCTCGACGACCTGTTGGTAGGCAGCCTCAAGCATCGGCTTCACGGTGGTGCGGTAGTTGAGCAGTGCACGGGTGATGGAAACACCTTGGTCAGCAATCAGTGCTTCGAAGGAACCGGGCAACGAGAGTGTGGCGTAGGGCTCGTGAGGTTCGCTGGAAGGATCAGAGGTGTGCGCAAAGAAGACCTCGTGGCCTGCGGCAGCGGCTTCACGGGCTAGCGCGCGAAAAGGTTCGTTGTCCCCCCGGGAGCCGATGGTGGCCACATACATCTTCACTCCACAAACCCTAGTCAGGTGGTGCGACGAGCAGGCATCGCTACACTTAAATCCCACGCCTCTGTAGCTCAATGGAAGAGCGGTTCCGTCCTAAGGAAAAGGTTGGGGGTTCGACTCCCTCCAGGGGCACCCGGTGATGCCCAGGACATCGTGGGCATGTGAAACCCCCTGTCGAGGGTTGACGTGTTTTTCATGTCTTGGGTTGGGAGCCCTCGTTAGGGGTTTTGTCGAATTGGTCGGGGCGGCGAGCAACCCGCCGACCGGTATCCCATCACCGGTTGTGGTGAGGCTCAGTTTCAAGGATTTCGACACGCGTCGAGGTCATCGCCACGGCGGAATCAATGCAAGGCAGCCCACATTCGCGCTGTCTCGCCCTTGATTCGATGGAGCATGGTGTCCTGCACGTGACGCGGGAGGCCTTTAAATCCTGCGACCAGCCCGTAGCACTCGGAGGAGCCGCAGAGGCAGGTGAAGACGTGTCCGTCGCAGTCCCAGTCGTGCAGGGTGTAGTCGATGGTGATCGGGTCGCCGGGCGCGAGGTCGACGAGCGCCACCTGCTCGTAGAACTCATCACCGCTGTCGGCTACCAGATCAAAGAACATTGATGTTGGGTTGCATGCGTGATTAATGAAGGTGCCGGGGATGTCGAACTCTCGTCCGTCGCCATATTTGACCGACTGAGTGCGCGTCACGCGCACCTCTTCCACGCTCCCATCGATTTCGACGAGCACGCGATACGAGTGGTCGGTATCCGGCACGGTGAACGACTCGTTTCGGTAGATGACCTCGCCGGCGCGAAAGGGACGCGTGACGATAAGTCCCAGCCCCATGGGTCCTCGGGTCAGCGCGACACCTTCGGGGCAACGGAAAACCTTCCCGTCGAGTTGGGGCTGTAAGTCGAGAATCATGGTCGTGTCTTTCTGTGTGTTTCTTGAGGTTGTTTATGCGCCGAAAGCATGGGGGCGCATCGGTCTCGCCGGACCTTACTCCTGGGGGCCAAGGAGAGCCCACCGTCGTTTGGCCTCCATGGAGAGGGTGTCCCCTGCCTGTTGCTGAATGTTCGGGGGTAGCCCACCGAAACCATCGATGAGTCCGTAGCAGCCCGCCGCCTCGCATTGGCACTCGAACTCCAAGCCATCGTCGCCCCAGTCAAAGCGCGTTTGGTCTTCGGTGATTTCGTCTCCCGGAAGGAGCTCTACGAGTGCCACGTAGTCGAAGACGCTTGGTTGGCCGCTTCCTGAGGGATCTAGGAAGACGCTTTTCATGTTCGGCGCGCAGGAGTGGTTGATGAAGCAGCCCGGAACATCCAGCCAGCGACCGTCCTCGAAGACGACCATATGCTTGGCAGTGACCTCAACGGTCGTGATCCGTCCATCGACAATCGTCTGCGCGACGAGCTCGACGTCCTCCACGGGCCCTTTCACAGTGAGCCAGCCGGTCGAGTAGATCACCTCGCCCGGGAGGAAACGGCGAGTGGCGAAGAGGCCAAGGCCCGCGTTGGAATTGCGCACTTCGACCCCGTCGTACTCCCATACCCGGGAATCGAGCGCCTGTTGGACGCCCTGCAGTGTCTCATCGGCCCGTGGTTGTTCTCTAAGCATGCAGATAGTGTATACAGCCGCTGGAGAAGCATCGCGGTGTCTTTCTGTATGTTTCTTGCGGTTGTTTATGCGCCGAAAGCATAGGGGCGCATCGGTCTCGCCGGACGTTACTCCTGGGGGCCAAGGAGAGCCCACCGTCGTTTGGCCTCCATGGAGAGGGTGTCCCCTGCCTGTTGCTGAATGTTCGGGGGTAGCCCACCGAAACCATCGATGAGTCCGTAGCAGCCCGGCGCCTCGCATTGGCACTCGAACCCAAAGCCATCACCCCATTCAAAGCGCGTGTAGTCGCAGGTGATCTGGTCTCCCGGAAGGAGCTCTACGAGTGCCACGTCGTTGCGGACGCTTGGTTGACCGCTCCCTGAGGGATCCAGGAAGACGCTTTTCATGTTCGGCGCGCAGGAGTGGTTGGCAAAGCAGCCCGGAACATCCAGCCAGCGACCGTCCTCAAAGACGACCATATGCTCGGCAGTGACCTCAACGGTCGTAATCCGTCCATCGACAATCGTCTGCGCGACGAGGTCCCCCACGGGCCCTCTCACAGTGAGCAACTCGGTCGAAAGGATAACCTCGCCCGGGAAGAAACGGCGAGTGGCGAAGAGGCCAAGGCCAAAAGTGGAATGGCGTCCAAGGCCAACGGTGGCATTGCGAAGCTCCACTCCGTCGTACTCCCATACCCGGGCGTCGAGCGCCTCCTGAACGCCCAGCAGTGTCTCATCGGTCCGTGGTTGTTCTCTAAGCATCGAAATATTGTATACAGCCGCTAGGCCGCGCGATGCGGACTCTTTAGGAGGCCCGTGAGGTGTGTCACCCCACAGCAGAGCGTTTTCTTCCCCACACAACCAGTGCACCGTGTTGAGTCAGTGCCCTGGCGCGCTCGAGGGCCTCGGCGTGGGATAAAGCCCGAATTAGAGCCTTAATCGTAAGTTTGGGGGGTGTGGCGTGCCGACAATTATGACGCTCCCACCCCGGTGGGTTATTCCCTCGATACCACTCCGTGGTGGTCGGGAGATTTGGCCCACCAACTGAGCGTCGGCGACTCTGAGGCCACTCCCGTCAACCAGGCCGCCAAGGCCTGGGAAACCTGGCGCGCAGAGATTGCAGAACTTGGCGGCCAGAGCCCTCTGATTCACTTCCAGGATGTCAGCGAAAACCGCATCGATATCTCGGGAGGCCACCCGGGTGGTCTCGCCCGCTTCCTCGCTCGTTCTCCCACGTTGCTGGGAAACCTGGTCCGTGACGATGTCGCGAGACGTCCGGCCCACAAAGCCGCCCTGCGGCTTGTGGACCACGCTCTGGAGCTCCATCACACCAGGGGTCTTGACACTATTGCGCTTGGCATCGGCCTCGTCGAGTGGAAGCACGAGGGCGTCGACTATGCGGGACCGCTCTTGATGCGCCCGGTGCGGCTTCGTCGTCGAGGCAACGATGTTGAGATCACCCTCAAGCGCGCTCGTGTTCGACTGAACCCGGGCCTCCAGCGTGCTTTTGCCGAGCAATTGCAGATCACTTTGGATGCGGAAGCGTTTGTGGCGCTCACCGACGATGGGGGAGCGTTTAAGCCAAATGCGGCACTCGACCGTTTGCGCAATCTCACTGCGCATCGCGGTGATGTCGCAGTTTCAGCGCGCTTGGTGATTTCGAGCTTTGGCGAAGTCTCCCAAGCGTTGCTCGATGATGCCAAGGATCTCAATCACCCCATTCTTGATGCTCTTGGGGGGAATGCTCACGCGAGGGACACTGTGCGTGCGAGCAGGGTTCCTGTCGAGCTCACCAATCCTGATGACCGCGGAGCTGATGCGGATCGCTTCGTCGTCGAGTCAGACCCAGAGCAAGACGCCATAGTCGCCACCATACTCGGCGGTAATTCTCTGGTCGTTCGGGTCACACCTGGCGCGGGCGGGACCCAAACCCTCGTGAATGCGCTTGGTGCCTTGGTCTCAGCCAACAAGCGTGCTCTGGTGGTCTCCCCCCGACCAGCGAGCCTGCAGGAAATCTCGGCGCGCCTGGCCGAGGCCGGGCTTGGCGGTTTAGCCGCGAGTGTCGACGCCCCTGGCACCGGCATGATCACGGCCATCAGCCGCAACGAGAAAACCAAGAAGCCACACCTCAATGACGTGGACGCAGCTCTTGAGCGCTTGCGGAAAGTCATCCTGCTCTATCGAGAGGCTTTGACGAAAAAAGACCAGCAATTAGGAGTAAGTGCCCTGGAGTGCTTCACGCGTCTTGGCAACCTGTCGTTGTTGCCGAAGCCCCCGGAGACCACCGCGCGACTCGACGAGACTGCGTTGGTGTCCTTGGCCAGTGGGCTTGGTCAAGCGGCTGAACTCTTGGCACGTGCTGCTGAACTCGGAGAGTTCACCTACGGACCCGGTGACACGCCCTGGTATGGGGTGAGCTTCGCGAATCTCGAGGATGCGCAGAAGTCTCAAGAGCGGGCACGTCGCCTTCACAGCGACGGGCTTCCTCGGTTGGCTGAGCTGATGCAGGCCGTCATCGCCCAGACTCCTCTGCCGCAAGCCAAGACCGTTGGCCAGATGGGGATCTTTGTTCACTTGCTGGTCGACATGCGAGACAGCATCGACCGATTCCAGCCACGTGTCTTTGATCGCCCTGTGACTGAGCTCATCAAGGCCACTGGCCCCAAAGAGATGTCCCGCGGAGTTCCCGCGCTGCAGCGCAGGCGTCTGATCGCACTCGCCAAGGAGTATGTGCGCCCCGGCGTTCGCGTTGGTGACCTGCACGGTTCGCTGATTAAGATCCAACAGCAGCGCGAAGTGTGGAACCGTTTCGTTGATACCGGCCATCCACCCACACTCCCCGGCGGCTTAGGTGAAGCACACGCCGCCTACCAGCAAGTGGAAGCGGACCTGGCTGAACTAGACCGCGTGCTCGGCACAAAGGAGCCCGGGTCGCGTTTGGCGGACATGACCATCCAAGACCTCTATGAGTTCCTGGGGAAGCTGGTAGAAGAATCCGAGATTCTCCATGGATTAGAGCGACGCCAGGAGGTCGCCGACCACCTAGCCAACTGGCATCTGCAACCTCTCGTGGATGATCTTGCAACCCGTCACGTGGCAGGCGAGCGGGTCGCCGCAGAGTTGGAGCTGGCCTGGTGGCGGGGTGCCCTTGAGACCATCCTCCAGAAAGAGGAAGCTCTCTTGGGTTCTGACATCGCCGTCTTGGAGCGCTTGGAAGCTGATTTCCGCCTGGTCGATGAAGCACACACTGCCGGCAATGCCCAACGCCTGGCATGGCAATTGGCTGAGCGTTGGAGCCTTGGCCTGATGGACTGGCCGGATGAGGCCTCTGCGCTGAAGAAGATTCTGAAGAACCAGACCGCGACCGTGCCACGCCTCATCTCGTTGGCCCCACACTTAGCCACAGCGCTCTCGCCCGTGTGGTTAGCCAGCCCCTATAACGTGCACCAACTGCCAGACACTCTGCGCTTTGACGCCGTTTTCGTGGTGGACGCTGGGTCGCTTCGAACCTCGGAGGCGCTCGGCGCGCTGCGTCGTGCCCGAGCGGTGGTAGCAATGGGTGACCCGGTCACCCAGGCCCCGACCCCCTTCGAGGTGGGACTTCGCTCGGATCGCACCGTGCCAGAGCGCGATCTGGATGTGTGGCACGAAGAGTCACTGATGGCAGATCTCACGGGGTTGGTGCCCTCACTGGCACTCACCAGGAGTTATCGCCCGAGCGGCGACGATGTCGCAGCCCTGGTGAATCGCTCGTTCTACTCCGGCCAGCAGGACAGCGTGCCCTGGGCTGGAAGTTTCTTGGGTCACCCCTCGGTGGTGCTTGACGTCGTTGACGACGGTCACGGTCTTCCCGACGCCACGACCGGCACTGTGGAGAGCGTGGATAACGAGGTAGCCCTTGCCACCCAGCACGTCATTGACCACGCACGCAGTCGCCCGAATGAATCGTTGATGGTCATCACCGCGAGTGCTCTTCACGCAACCCGCGTGCACGAGGCGGTTGTCACCGCCTTTGCCGCACTACCCGACCTCCACACGTTCTTTGCTCAGGATTCCACTGAGCCCTTCACCGTCTTGACCCTCGAGCAGGCACGAGCGGTCACGCGTGACCGCGTGATTTTCTCTCTGGGGTATGGCAGGACGCCTCATGGTCGAGTGCTCAGTGACCTTGGCCCACTCTCGTTGCCCGGTGGTGAACGCTTGCTCGCAGTAGCGTTCACGAGGGCACGCCGCCACATTCGCGTCATTTCGTGTGTGGGGGTTGAGGAACTGCGCGATGAACGCTTGCCGCCCACCACCAAAGCCCTCGGTGATGTCCTGCACCGGGTTCTGAGTCCGCCACTGGGCTTTGACGATCGGCAAGAGCACGATCCCCTTCTAGTCGACCTTGCCAGGCGCTTGGAAGCCCTTGGCATGCATGTTGAACTCAACTACAAGGGCAAGATTCCACTCGCCGCTCGCCACGGCGGTTACTGCATCGCCGTCGACACCGATGTGTCGCTCATGGGAATGAGCGTAAGGGAAGGCTTGCGCCTTCGCCCGAGCGCGCTAGCCCGCTCGGGGTGGCACTACGTCAGGGCTCACGCTGTTGAACTCTTCAGCGCGCCAGATCAGGTAGCACGCCGCATTGGTACCCTGGTCGGCCTTGTTGAGACGGAACCCGTTGCCACCCCTCAGCGTGACCTCGGAGGTTATGACAGAGGGGCTTTCAGAGGCGATGACGGAGAGTAAACCGCCGGTCAGCAAGAAGATCGGTCCACGCCGCGTTCGAACCGAAGCTGTTGCTGGCCAACTTCACGAGCCCGCACCCCTCAAGGACCCGAAGACACCGCCGGCTAATAACGATCGGCTGAAGGCGGATAAACCGCCCCACTACTAGCTGGTGCTTGTGGTCTCGGACTTGGGGGTCGCGGGCTTAGTTGTGGCCGGTGTCGATGTTGATGTCGATGCTGGTGTCGGTGTCGCTGAGCCCTTAGACGATGAGTCCGAGCTCGCGTTGGCGCTTGCGGACTTCTTCGAGCCCGCTGCCTCGGCTCTGGAGTCTGTGCGGTAGAAGCCTGAGCCCTGGAAGGTCACACCGATGCTGTTGAAGACTTTGCGCAGGGTTCCCTTGCATTCCGGACACACGCTCAGTGCGTCATCAGTAAATGCCTGCTGGATATCAAAAGTGTGATCACACACGGTGCAACGGTAAGAATAGGTAGGCATGGCGAGGCTTAATCCTTGGTAATCGCGGGCTCTACTGGCCCAGTCGAATACTACGCGTTGGGGTGACGATCCCGTCGACGCCCTGGTCGTGCCGCTCCCGGGGAACATCATCGACCACTTCGTGGTCATACACCACGGCATAGACCGGGGGCCTCTTGCTCATGGAACCCAGCGTCCGATCAAAATACCCGCGACCCCAGCCAAGGCGCATTCCATCGATGGCAATACTCGCGGCCGGGATGAAGATGAGGTCAACCTGCGAGAGCGCCACAGGGCCCAAAACATCGCTGGTGGGAATCGGCATACCGGTGGAATCGAGGGCCTCATCGCCCTGGTCATAGGGCGCCCAGTCCATTAACCCGTCTTCTCTGGCCACTGGTAACAACACGGTGAATCCCTCAGCGAGTGCCCAGTCGATAAAGGGCCTGGTGGGCGGTTCGTCTTGGGTGGCGAGGTAGCAGGCGATGCGACTGGCCACGTGCTGATCCACCACGTGCTTCATAGAGCTCAGCAGGCCCGCCGCCGATTTCTCGCGCTCGAGCTGGGTCATCGTGCGTCGGCGTTCACGGATTTCCGCGCGGAGAGCGCGTTTGCTGGGCTGAAGAGAATCGGCCATTACCCCAGTGTAGGGCGGAGGATTACGATAGTGGGATGCCGATTACAAAAGCAGTGATCCCCGCCGCCGGATTGGGGACCAGGTTCCTTCCGGCGACCAAAGCAATGCCCAAAGAAATGTTGCCGGTGGTGGACACCCCGGCCATCCAATACGTCGTGGAAGAGGCGGTCCGCGCTGGCCTGAGTGACCTATTGATGGTGACCGGCCGCAACAAGAACGCCCTAGAGAATCACTTTGACCGCGCCACTGAACTCGAGGCCATGCTCGAAGCCAAGGGGGACCAGCGTCGCCTCGAGGCGGTCCTTCGGTCCACGAACTTGGCCACCCTGCACTATGTGCGACAGAGGGACCCCCTGGGTCTTGGTCACGCAGTGTTGCGCGCACAGATGCATGTGGGACACGAGCCCTTTGCTGTTCTTCTCGGTGATGACCTGATTGATGAGCGCGATGTTCTGCTGGAGCGCATGATTGCCGTTCACGACATGAAAAACGCCACCGTGATTGCACTCATGGAGGTTGAGCCCCAGGCTGCCCACCTCTACGGCATTGCCACCGTGGAGACCACGGATCTGGACGATGTGGTCAAGATCACGGGTCTCGTGGAGAAGCCGGCCTCGGGCACGGCGCCCTCCAACCTGGCGGTGATTGGTCGTTATGTCCTCCAACCAGAGATTTTCCCCATCCTGGAGGCCACGAAGCCTGGCTCTGGTGGCGAGATTCAGTTGACCGATGGGTTGAACGCGCTTGCCACCGGGGATATCGCCGGAGGCGTCTACGGTGTGATCTTCTCTGGTCGCCGCTATGACACGGGGGATCGTCTGGATTATCTGAAGGCGATTGTCCAGGTCGCTACCTCACGCGAGGACTTGGGACCAGATTTCTTGGCCTGGCTTCGCCAGTTCATGGCCACCCACTAAGGGCGTCGTGGAGCTTCCCACACTGCAGCACCGTCTCGTGACGGCCAGAGGCCTTCGGCGTCGAGACGCCAGGGTGTTGGAACAAGCGCTCGGTGATAATCGCGGCTGGCTCGAGCCGTGGGAGGCCACCACGCCTTTTATTCGGCCGGGTCAGCTGAGCGTGAGGTCCAGCATTAGCGGGCTACTCGCTGCCGCGAAGGCACAGACGGCTCTCCCCCTGGTGTTGGAGGTCAACCACGAAGTAATCGGCCAACTGAACGTCTCACAAATCACCTATGGTTCCCTGTCTTCGGCAACTCTTGGCTACTGGATTGTGGAGACGGTTGCAGGGCAGGGCATTACCCCCGTTGCGGTGGCACTAGCCACTGATTATTTGTTCTTCGAAAAGGGTCTCCACCGCATGGAGGTCTGTATTCGGCCAGAAAACACTGCCTCGTTGCGGGTGGTCGAGAAACTCGGCTTTCGATACGAGGGCCTGCGCCGCCGCTTCATTCACATCAATGGCAAATGGGCTGATCACTTCTGCTTCGCCCTCGTGGTGGACGAGGTGCCCCGGGGAATACTCGCCCGGTATGAGGGGGGTCAGGTGCCACCCGGAGTGGCGGATATTCCAGAGATTGATTGGGTTAAGGCAAGAAACCCCCTGCCACTACCGCCCAGGTAGTGGGCGCGGGGGTGCGTGCCAATACCTGGATTGTGGCCCCAGCGCTCGTAACCTAGAGCCCGTGGAAACCTCAGGCGTTGGGAGCACGATTCTGCTGCTGGTGGCAGCTGCGTTGTGGCTTGTCTACCTGGTCCCACTCTGGATGAGACGCAGCGAGTATTACGCCACGGAGGTCAATGCCGCGAGGCTCGGGCAAACGCTTCGTCTTCTGGCCAGCACCACTGAGGCCTCCAAAGAAATCAAGGCCGAGCTCAAAGCTCGGGCCATTGCTAAGAAGGAGCGCGAAGCGCAGCGCCAGCTGCGGGCAGCGCAGGGCGACACCCTGAGCGTGGCCGAGCGTCGCCGTCGCACCAAGCAGGTGTTTTCTTTGACCTTTGCCGCTGGTGTCGTTGCCGGTGTCACTGCCTTCTTGGCTGGATGGCCGCTCCAAGTGATCTGGGCGTCTAGTTCCGTGGCCACCTTTTCCTTTGCCATCCTTGGTCGTTTGAACCGGGTGAACCAGCAGCGCGCCCAGGCACAAGCCCAACACCCGAGCTATGTGCCACACCTTGCCACCTCTGACCCGCGTGCCTGGACACCCACTCCACTGCCGGAGCCCCGCCTTGCCTCATCCGCACAGCCAGACACGGCGTTGCCCAGCCGAGATGAGCTATTACGTCAAGCCCGCTCAGCCGCTGTTGCGAAGCGTCCAGAAGAATTTGACGACGAAGATCTTGCTGTTGTCTCACCCTTTGCCCGCATGGGCGAGGTTGAGGCAAGGCCCACTGAGCGCCTGAACCTCGACGAGGTTCTTGCCAGGCGCCGGGCTGTTTAGAGCCTCTCGCTAGCGGGCTTGTGGGCTGTTCATAACTGTGGCTGTGGTGTAACGTAAGGCGTTATATTCACCGCATGATTCAGTCCTTTGGGGCTCGGGAGACAGAAGAGCTTTTTGTTCGGGGTTACGCGCGACGCTGGCACCCCCAGCTGTGCGTGGCAGCGACGCGAAAACTTTCTATCCTCGATGCGGCCAGCTCCATGCAGGATCTGGCGGCGATTCAGTCCCTCCGGCTAGAGAAGTTAGCCGGAAAGCGGGAAGGGAGCTGGAGCATTCGGGTCAACAAACAGTGGCGCATTGTTTTCCAGTGGGGAATTGATGGCCCGGAAGGAGTTGAGCTAAGTGACTATCACTCGTGACACCGGACGCTCTCAAAGCCTTCGAGAGCCCTTTGTTCCTGGGCGACCTGTGTCGCCAGGAGAGGTTTTGCACGAGGAGTTTCTTGTGGAGCTCGGGATAAACCAGCGCGCTCTAGCGCTAGCGATTGATGTGCCACCGATTCGCATCAGTGAGATTGTGAGAGGGAAGAGGGCAATTACCGCGGACACGGCGATGCGGCTTGCCGCATTCTTTGGAACGAGTCCCGAGTTTTGGCTCCACCTGCAGTCCCAGTGGGAGCTCTCTAAGTTGCGTGAGGTCCGTGCCGGAGACTACGCATTCATCACAAGGGTGACCAAGACATCGATCTAACCCCACTGCTATCCTGGGGCTTTCCGAGGGCCTGTAGCGCAGTTGGTAGCGCGCTTCGTTCGCAATGAAGAGGTCACGGGTTCGATTCCCGTCAGGTCCACGGTTGAAAATAGCCTGGTAGCCGTCAAAACCCTGTAAACGCCTGCCTATCGGCCGGTGCAACTTGCCCGATTCGTACCCAGGCTCCTCGGCTGTGACGATTGCGGAACCCAATAAGGCGGCTAGGTTTGAGAATGTGAGCTCAAGAAACTATTGGTTACCGGGATTGTTGGTATCACTTGGATTCGGCCTCATGGCCTATTTCGTGATTGTGGGAAGTTACGTTGACGAGTCCGGGTATTTGGTTGAGGAGTTCTGGGCCTGGGGGCTCGGGGTCGCTTGTGTTGGGCTCGGAACCATATGGGCGATTGTCACAAAGGTGACCTCGTCGATTTCTCAGAGATTGCGAAAGTAGAACCTTCTGGCAGGTAACTGACTCCACCCTGTTCGCGTCAGTTCGCCCGCCTGTGGTTGTCGCATGGTGGGACTCCCCTGGAATGGAAGAACCGCTGAGACACCCATAGATACAGTGGCTTTATGCGAAAAGCACTCTTTGCAACAGCACTAGTGATTATCGCCTTGTTGATTTTCCAGGCTTGTGGTCCAGGTTCAGATTCTGCCAAGTCGCGAAAGATAATAGAGGAAGTAGTCGCGACGCCTCCTCTTGGGTATTCATCTGGAGAAGTTGAGGGTGGAAATTGGCTCAGTACGGCGGGGAATCAACAGAACTTTCAAGTCTGGTTCCAGAAATCGTTGACTACAGAATCCGTCGATGCCGAATGTAGTTACCTAATTGACTGGGCTACTGCATTAGGAGCAACGGGGTTTAGGGATGGCCAAGCAGACGGAAGTCTTCCGGTAATTGTGATGTCAGGAAATGAAGATCAAGCCCAGCAAACATGCGTTGAGGTCTTATCGATAGGCATAGATTCAGGAAATGAGTCTGGAAGCGCAGTGTGGCAGATTTTTGGCAGCTACCACAGTGATGGCGCCCCCATTGGCGATTTTTACATTGACTTAAATCAGTCGTACGATCAAGAGCCGGGCAAAATGGAGCTAACACACAATGTGAATATGGTTTTTTTCACGATGCTTGGTGTGACGCCATAGATTGTGGTTCAACCGCTGGGCGAAGCGCAGCTTTGTCCACTAGGACCAGCGTCATCATCACAGCAAAAGAGCCGTCGCGACCGATAGCAGCGTGTCAGACAGTGTGGGCACTTAGGGTGAGCAAGCTCTGAGAGTGCGTCCATAGTGTGGAGGTCAGGTCCTGCTGGTGGGCCCTAGAGGAGCCCCTGGAAATCTGTGGATAAGTTTCCGGATTCTGTTGCTTAGGCTTACCAGAGGATTACTCCTGGACTTGGAACCTCTACAAGCCCCAAAAATAAGCGGAAGTAGAGCCATAGACCTACTCGTTCGCAATTGAAGAGGCCACGGGTTCGAATCCCGTCAGGTCCACCAGGAAAGAGGCGCTGGGCTGGCGGGTGTTGCTCTGGGCGATGAAGGATGAACCCACCCTCAGAAGATGCCTGTGGGGCGTGAGATGCCCTCGCTGGAAGGAAGGGCGGCAAACCGCCCCAACTCACACACACCGAGCCAGATGGCCCTGCGGTCCTGGAGGGAGGGGCAGAGGGTCTGGCCCCTCTGCCCCCACCCCGCAGGTCTTGGGGTTAGGGTTTCTTAGCCCTGAAACGCTGGGCGAATCTTCACTTGGGTAGCCACACCATCGAGCGTGTCCCGCAGGTCACGCGTGCTTGCGCAACCGGGCAATCTGGCTTGCGGCAATCAGTGAGAACGTGATGTCCCGGCCCCTGATCGAGTCACCAATCGGCGGCTATAGATAATCAAAGCGAGGCCACCAAAAATTGTGATGATGGCCCACCACGGGACGGAGGAACTTCTCACACCGGTGTCAGCGAGCGCCGAAATATCCCCGCACGCCCCCGCAGATGGCAAACCCACCACGTTCTGTGAAACAGAGGTGATCACACCACCAGCACCAACCCCAACAACAACATGCAAGGCCAACACTTCCCCCGAGGGAAGAACCACCCGATACACCACGGTGGAGGAACCAGGGGCGAGCCCTGCAGGCAGTGCAACAGTCCGCTCGAACGCCCGCGTGTTTGGAACTTGGTCGAACAGCTTCACCTCAGGGGCACACAAAGACACCGTCGCTACAGAGCCATCCGGAATATTCAACCCGGATACGCCAACAACGGCACCCTCCGACGGTTGCCCCGCAAGCCCCCTAAAGTCAAGAGCAATCCGAGGACCCGCGGGCAACTCAGCACCGGCACCGCCGACTGCATCTACAGTGGGGGCCAGGAGGTAGGACAGAGTGAAGGTTGTTGATTGACCAGCACCTAGGGAATCGATCTTGATAGCTAGATTTATGCCTGCATCGCCTGTAGCAGAGCTACCAACCGTCCCAATAAAGAGCGGTGCTGTAGCCGCCCACACGGACGCAGGATCAAAGTCGCCGCTAAACCCGGAAAATATTCGGGCAACACGAGACCGAGGGTCCGTCGAATCAAGAGAAATCTGCGAGCCTCGCGTGAACGCGGCAGAAACTCGGGACGATGAGCCCCCCTCAGAAATTTGCGACACAATGGTATTGGTGGATTGATACATGGCGGGAACCGGTAGCTGAGCATCGTCTGGGTCTAGTCCTCTGCCGTAATAGATGTTCGTCATTTCGCTCGTTGTGGCGTTCGTGAGCATAACCTCAACGTCAACTCTCTGGCCTGCCTGTGGCACGGAATAAGTCTTCACGATATTCAAACCTTCCCAAGTAGCAGTGCTGGCCCAACGCACTGTGTTGTTGCCGGAGGTGCCAGTGGCGTCCGTGACGGGAAGCCAGAAGCCCGGAATATCGGTGTCCACGTCGGTGTTATTACCCACAACAGAACCAACCTTCAACGCCCAAGCCTCGACCGGTGTGCCGGGGAGGAAGAAATCCCCGTCCACTAAACCAGCTGCACTAGCCGCGGACCAACTCGGTTGTGCGGTATCCCTGACCGCGACAAAACCTATCCCGGTGACACCCTGAGGATGAAATCCACCCGGGGCCGTACCAGCACTTCCAAAACTCCCGTTCTCCTTCAAGCCAGCCTCGACATACATCCCCGCCAAAAAAACATCAGTGCCTACTTTGACCGATGTCGCCTCATCAGAAGTGGCCCAAGCAGGCTGTTCCGAAGTACCGATAACGCCTACCACAAGGGCGAAAGTCAACAACCCAAAACCCAGATGCCTCAGCACAAGATCCCCAATCCCTTACTGTTCTGTGACGAAAACAAGATAACCAATTAGCATTGGAATTAAATATTATTATTATTCAATCTGTCAAGTCCGTTTCGAGAAAAGGTGTTGCGCGACTGCAGCGACCAGCCCCCTGTCCCCACTCAGGGAGAGAGCGAGAACAGGGACACAACGATTAAAGCTGTCGTCCGCGATCGCTCCGAATGGACGTGATTGTCTCTTCTAAAGCGAAACGGAAGATGGCCTCTTGTCGCTCCAAAATCTCTGGAATTTGGGACTCCAGTGTGGGGCCGCGCCCCACCCACACCATCATGCCGAGGGTCGTCCAGCCCGCCATAGTTGATCTGGCAATTGCAAGCTTGTCTGCGAGAAGCTCTGCACGTGGATAGTTTGTGATATCAAAATCGTTGGGCGAGACGTACCCTTCGCGAATATCCAGGGTGAGCTGGGCGAGTCTTGCTACGTTGAGTTCGAAATGCGGTCGCGTGATGTGCCCGAATTTCTCTTGAAGTATCTGTGAAGCCATGCGAGCCGAAAACGGGTAGTTGAAGATTGCCCCCCATCCCGGGTTGCGGCGCGCCCAATCCATTTGCGCCATGACATATGCACGGAATCTGTCTTCTGGATTACTTGGAGCCTGCCTCGCGGCCTCACCGAGCCCGTTGACATAGTCAACGTAAACTTCCGAAGCGGCCTTCGCAATCAATCCGTTCCAGGACCCAAAGTTGTAGTTGATTGACGCATACTTCACGCCAATCGAGTCACACACGACGCGGCCACTGCTGTCCGTGGGACCCCGCTCAGCAACGAGCTTAATCGTGGCGTCAACTAGAAGTTCGGCCACTGGAATGGGGAAATCGTCGCGCTTTGGGCGACCCGGTGGACGCACGGGGAACTCCGAATAAAATGATGTCACGATTTCATTATTATAGGGACCGCGATGGTCAGTCCAGTTGCAGTGCTGGCCCGTTAACGATTCTCCGGCCGAGCCCCGGAAATCCGGGGATAAACCCCCAGATTCTGCCGTTTAGGCTTACTAGAGGATTACTCCTGGACTTCGAACCGCCAAAAGCCTGCCAATAAGGGGAAGTAGAGCCACAGAGCTACTCGTTCGCAATTGAAGAGGCCACGGGTTCGAATCCCGTCAGGTCCACAATTTCCCGACGAAATGCTCGTTAGAAAGCCGACCAAATGTAAGATAGGCGACTGCCCAGCTGTTCACTGGGCAGCTGAATTACCGCCGAAAGGCGGGGAGCGCGAGGTTGACCTCGTTGGCGAGGATGCCGAGCGTGGCTGTGTTGCTAGTGAAGTCACACTCTCCGACACCGTGACCGATCACGATGTGCGGCACCTTCTGTGGCTGAAGGATAAGTTGGGGCCCAGGCTCAAGGACGCCATTGTTGTGAACACGGGAAACTTTGCCTATCGGCGCAGGGACGGAATAGGCGTTGTGCCCTTCGCGCTGCTTGGCCCTTAGGGCGTAGCTGCGTCACTGGTGCTTCGGTTACCATGCCCCGGTTACCAGGGCATGGGCAGACCCCGAAGGGGCTCAGCATCATCGGGCACAGCCGGCAGGGGTTTCTGCCCGGCCCGAATGCAGATCCACTTGAGGTTGGTGGGGCTCTCGGGGAGAGCACGCCAGGTCCGCATGACGCCTGGGCTCACCTGAACAACGGTTCCGGCTCTCACATCGACGACTTCGGAGTCGAGGCCCATTTGACCCTCCCCCTCCAGGAAGACATAGACCTCTTCGAGAATTGAGTGCACGTGCCAATACCCGACTTCTTCTCCTGGCTCATAAGAGTTGGCAGTGAGGCCAATGACATCACCGGTGGTCTCGTGATCTACTACCCGTCGACCTGACCGGGTGGTGTCGGGGCGAAAGCCGCCGACATAGTCCCGCCAGGAGCCAAGTGGACCAAGTTCGGTGACGCTAAAGCTACTCATGGTCTTTTACTGTAGTCGGGGCGCAGGCTCACCGGTAAACGTCCCTGCGATGGCCAACCGCCAGAACCATGACGGTGATTGTGCTGTCATTCACCGAGTAGATGATGCGGTAGTCGCCCACTCTCACTCGGTAAGCCAGGCGGTTGGTGAGTTTCCTGGCTGCCGGCGGATAGGGGTTCCTAGCCAAAAGTTCGATCGCGCCCGTAATGCGGGCGCGATGGTGCTGGTCTAGTGCCACGAGGGCCCGGCTGGCCTTCTTCTCAATGACCACCCGGTAGGGGGTCACGACAGTCCGAGTTCCTTTTTTACCTCGTCCCAGGGAATCATCTCGCCGGAGATTGCCTCATCGAAGGCAGCTTCATCGGCCTGGTCTTCCAGCGCCTCCATTGCTCGGTCAAACATCGTGGGGGAGACCATAACCGCCACCCTGCGGCCGTGGCGGATTATTTCCACAGGCTCGGTAGCGCTCTCGTGGATGACTGCAGCCAGGTTGTCGCGAATATCACTAATGCTGTGTTGGGCCATGGAATGATTGTACGAAACTTTATGATTTTCGTACACAACTCCTAGCTCTGTGGTCTACGCCCGAGCGTCGTTGATGTGGGGAAGGGCTAGGGCCAAGAGTTTTTGATCCGCGGTTTCCAAAGTGAGATTGTGGGTTGCGGCCTGGGCCACGAGAATCCGGTCGAAGGGGTCGTGGTTGGCGAGCCCGGCAAATCGTCCGATTGCCTGCGCGCTAGCGGCATCGACGGGTAGTTCCTGTAGCCCTCCAGCGGTCAGCTTTCCCGCGATATCTGGAAGTTGCGGGAGGGTGTTGCGCTGTGCCTTAATGGCCAGCTCCACAAAGGAAATTGCCGAGAAGTAGGTTGGGCGGTCCGAGTCGACCAGGTTTCTGACCCGCTGGCTAAGGTCGGGCATTCCGCGCACCAACCACACAAGCACGTGGGTGTCGAGGAGAACGCCTTTGGGGGGTCTCACAGCTTCCAGAGTTTTGCCATATCGCGGTCAGACGCTTCCCACTGCTCGTCAGTGATTTCTGGGATGACGTCCTTCAAAGCGCCAAAAATGCCTTTGCGAGCTGGAGCCTCGTAGGGAACGATCTTCGCGACCGGCTTTCCTGCTCGGGCGATGATGATCTCATCGCCCTCGTGAGCTTGAAAAACAAGCTTGGACAAGTTGGATTTTGCGTCGTGCATGTTAACGATGTGGGTCATGGGCATGACAATATCTTACCTAGGTTGGCTAAGTAATGCACTTATCCCCATAGTGTGACCGTTACTGCTTGCCCACAGATATCGCAACGTTCGCACCTAGTCATCCACCGCTCCACCAGACTGGATCAATGACAAGTAGTATAAAGAGTATGAAGTTTAGTGCGAACATTCCCGATGACTATCTTGAGTTCCTGGACCAGCAGGTTGACCAGGGGCACTACCGGTCACGCTCTGCCGCGCTCACGGACGCCATTGCTCTATGGCGCACTTTCAGGCTGACGAGCTCCTACACGGAGGCGTTTGCCTCGGTCGACCCCATCTGGGATTTGGCGGTTGCGGACGGCCTCGAGGACGAGCACGGGCTGTGATGTTCGTTCGCGGTTCAGTCGTGTGGGCAGACTTCGGTCAGGCCGTCGGTAGTGAGGCATCGAGGCGTCGCCCCGCCATCGTGGTCTCCAATAACGGTGCAAACCTCTCTGCGTGGCAGGGCGGCCAGGGCGTCGTCACCATCGTCCCCCTCACCTCGGCCTCCAGGCGTCGTTATGCCTTCCAGGTTTCCATTCCGGCGGTGCAGTCTGGTCTAACCAAAGACAGCATCGCCCAGGCGGAGCAGGTTCGATCCCTCGATGTCCGACGTATCGCACCGACCTCAGCCGTCCTAGGCGAGTCACTCATGGGTGAGATTTCTCGTGCGCTCGGGCTGCATCTGGGGCTTCACTAGCTCCGCACCGCAGTCAGTGAGGCACTGCAAGAGCTCGACCCGGCTTTCTCGAAGATGATTGTCGACCGGCTCGCCAAGATGGGGATGTCTGCAAAGAAGGCCTAGGAACTGACACATTTCGTCATCTTCCCCGCGCCCTGGTCCGTAACTTCGTTATGGTTCCTGGAGCAGAGGGGGCGCCATGTCAGAGGCACCAAACTACGGCTTTGCCACGCGTGCGATCCATGTGGGGTCCCCGAACCCTCTGACCGGCGCCATCATCCCGTCCATTGATCTCTCGGTCACGTTCGAAGTCGACGAACCGGGTAATCCGAGCACCGGGTATGAGTACTCGCGGGTCGGCAACCCG
>WLEA01000020.1 GCA_009704535.1 Actinomycetota bacterium | reverse complement strand
TTAGTCGGTTTTGGAGTTGAGGCCTTTGGTCTTTCGTCCACCTATCTCTTCCTAGCTGCAACCATGCTCATAGTTTCAGCTTTGGCACTTGTTTCAAGGCCAATCCGAACCGAAAGCTAATTGATCGCTGCCTGATGTGTTTTGGTTAAGAACTGCACAAGTAGCAAAAACTCCCTCAATAAACGCCCCTACTGAGGCTCTAAATCAAGGGAGTTGCTGGCGGAGAATGGGGGATTCGAACACCCCCACGCCTCTCCGAAGACTGCGTGCTCAGCGCTGACGTCAGAGAGCCGGTTCCCAGTTAAACGAACGTGGGCCCCGGGTTTCCCCGGGGCCCACGTTGTTACCTCAGTTGAGGTGACTCACTACTTAGCCTGCGAAAGGCTCGTAGGTGTTGTCCTCAAGGTAGATGTACTTACCGATGCTGGCTTCGGTCGGGTCGCCCACCTCGTTGAAGGTGATAGGACCGGACACGCCGTCATAGTCGGCAACGCCACCGGCGTTGATGATGGCAGCACACTCAGCAAAGCTGAAGCACTTCTCGCCATCACCGGAGCCACCAGAAACTTCCTGGAGCTTGCCAGCGACAGTAGGACCATCGGTTGCACCTGCAGCAAGAGCTGCAAGGGCGAGGAGTACGACTGCGTCGTAAGCCTCAGCACCGTAGGCGAAGACACCCTCGAGGTCTGCGTTGCCGTCGGCAACCCAGCTCTCGTTCATGCGAGTGGTGAAGTCACCGATCGCGTTGGTGTCGAGACCAGGAAGGGTTCCCTTCGCGCCGGTCATGGTGCCAGCGTCGAAGTCTTCGCTGAAGTTGGCGAGGTTACCGTCGACCATGTAGATCTGGTCGGAGGGGTACTGGCTCAACAGCTCAGGAATGATGGTCTTGGCCTCTTCGAATGTGATGAGGACAATGGCGTCGGGGTCAACTGCGAGCACCTCGTTGATCTGAGAGGTGAAGTTGGTGTCTCCCGTGTTGTAGGTCGGTGCTGCGAGCACAGAACCACCGGCAGCCTCGAAGGCCTCCGTGGTGAACTGAGCAAGACCGGTGCCGTAGGAGTCGTTCAGAACGATCATTGCGATGTTCTGGTGACCGTCTTCAGCGAGCCAGTTTCCGAGCACCTCACCCTGAAGGACGTCAGAAGGCGCGGTGCGCCAGTACAGACCGTTGTCCTCGTAGGTGGTGAATGCGGCCGAGGTGTTTGCAGGAGAGAACTGAATTACGTCCGCTGCGATGACCTGGTCGATGAACTGAAGGGAGGTACCAGACGATGCGGCACCCAAGATTGCAGAAACGCCTGCATTCAGCAGACGAGGAATCTCGGTTTCATATGCCTTGTTGTCGGTGTCTCCAGAGTCGCCCCACTCAACCTCAACGGTGATGCCTGCGGCAGCCTCGTTGACGTCCTTGATGGCGAGTGCAACACCGGCCTCTTCGGGGGGTCCGAGGAATGCAAGGTTACCGGTCTGCGGAAGTGCGGTACCGATCTTGAGGGTCAACGCCTCAACAACAGCGGCCTCATCGGTCGCCTCATCGGTAGCTCCATCAGCGGCACAGCCGCTGAGCACTAGCGCGGAGGCTGCGAGAATGGCAACGCCACTCCCAACCTTCGAAAATACGCTCATGATGCTCCTTATAGTTACTTGGTGTAAAGAAAGTGGCCATGCGGAACACAGCCACAAGTAACTAACTTAGGCCCAGATTGTGCCTAGGACAAGCCAATTTGATTACATCCGTGTAACGTGGCGAAACTTAATTGCCAGCCAATCAGAGCCGAAAACGGCCTAATTTGGCGGAAAATGAATCCGATTCCGGCGGTTTCCCAGTGCGTCGATACTCAGCACAATCAGAGCGCACCAGACAATTCCAAATCCAATCCAGCGCTCGACGGGCATTTCCTCCCCCATCACTACGGCGCCAAACAGGAACTGCAGAACCGGGGCTAGATACTGCATAAGACCGAGCACTGACAGGGGCAGGCGTCGCACCGCAGCGCCAAAGAACAGGAGTGGAATCGACGTGACCGCCCCAGCCGACAGAAGCAGCACAGTGTGCCATACCCCGAGGGTCCCGATCGTTAGCCCCGAACCCAGCCCCACCCACACCAGCAGGGCGATCGCGAGCGGTGTCAGCCACAGAGTTTCTAAGCTCAGACTGTCGATTGCCTTGACACCTGGTCCCATGCGGTTTTTGACAAAACCATAGAAACCGAAGGAAAACGCCAGGGTCAGAGCGATAAAGGGAAACGCTCCATACCCAATGGCCAACACGACCACGGCGACCACAGCGAGACCCAGCGCGACCCACTGGAGTGGGCGCAAGGTCTCTTTCAACACAATGACGCCAAGACCCACTGTGACCAAGGGGTTGATGAAATAGCCCAGTGCAGCTTCGACGATGAAAGCGTTCAGGGAGGCATAGACATAGACGCCCCAGTTGATGAGGATAAACAGTGCCGCCAGCGCGCTCCAGCCCACCATCGCCCTGCCGGCCAGGAGGCCAAAGGTCACTCTGGCTCTGCGCATCACGACGAGAATCACCGCGCAGAAGATCAAGGAAAGCGCGATGCGCCAGCCGACGATCTCCACCGCACCGCTTGGCCGCAGGGCAACAAAATACACGGGCAGAAAACCCCAGAGGCCGTAGGCGGCTACCGCAGAGAGCAACCCGTCATGTCGTTGCTTCGCCTCTCCCACCGGCCCAGGCTATACCCGGCCAGACAACGAAGAAGGCCCACACGATGTGTGGGCCTTCTTGTAATGACTAGTAAATCGCGGTTAACGCTCCACAATGGCCAGAACGTCGCGAGCTGACAGGACGAGGTACTCGTCGTTGCCAAACTTCACTTCGGTTCCGCCGTACTTGGAGTACAGAACACGATTGCCCACAGCAACGTCCATAGGGACGCGGTTGCCGTTGTCGTCAAAGCGACCTGGGCCCACTGCGACTACTTCACCTTCCTGAGGCTTTTCTTTCGCGGTGTCAGGAATGACCAGGCCAGAAGCAGTGGTCTGTTCTGCTTCAACCTGCTTGATCACGATGCGATCTTCGAGCGGCTTGATGGAGACCGACACGGTTGACCTCTTTCTGAGACTATTCGTTAGCACACTCACTATCCGAGTGCTAACCCAACTGTAGCGAACCCATTAGCACTCGCGCAATACGAGTGCCAGGTCGTGTCGTGCTGAGAGAATACAGGTGTGGATAACCCAGAGTTAGCGGCGCTACTCACGCCGGAGGCGCTACGGCTTCTGGATGAGACACCGACACCTGCCACCAACGACGATGTCCTCGCCACGATCAACCGACTGCGAAAAGCCTCCCACCCCATCGAGCGCGTCCACGCGGTGATGAATCAGCTGTCCTTGAGGGCTAAGGCTCGAGACAAGTTTGGCGATTTTGCCCCGCGCATGCTCTTCACCAAGGAAGGCCTCGAGCAAGCGACTCGACTCGATGTCGCAAGCCATCACGCGGGGCGATTCCGGGCCGCTGGAATCACCTCCATCATCGACGCAGGATGCGGTATTGGCGCTGATTCCCTGGCGTTTGCTGGTCTCGGAATACAGGTGACTGCCATCGAGCGAGACACCGCAACAGCGGCGCTCGCGACATACAACTTGGCTCCCTTCGCCGAGGCAACGGTCATCAACGGCGATGTGAGGGAGTTAGACCTCTCTGGAGCACAGGCCCTCTGGATCGATCCAGCTCGCAGGGAGGGCGCCACCAGATTCCACAACCCAGAGGATTGGTCGCCCTCTCTGGACTGGGTGTTTGAGATGGCCACCCAACGCCCGACTGGAATCAAACTTGCGCCTGGCATGGACCGCGACCTCATTCCAGAGCGGGTGGAGGCTCAGTGGGTCTCCCGCCAGGGGACAGTTGTCGAGATGGTCCTCTGGAGTGGCGTGGTGAAGCGCGAAGGCGTCACGAGAAGCGCTCTGGTGATATCTCACTCAGGCAGCGCTGAAATGGTCGCTAGTGCTGACTCGCCGGACGCGGAAGTGGGAGACCTTCACGAGTATCTCTATGAACCAGACGGTGCAATCATCAGAGCGCGCTTGATTGGCGATCTTGCGCGCTCGTTCGATGCGACCATGATTGATGCAAGCATCGCCTACGTTAGCTCTGCCACCGCGCATCAGAGCCCCCTTATGCAGGGCTTCCAGGTCATAGAACAGGTCCCCTACAGCCCAAAAAACGTGAAGGCCCTGATTGCTGGGGCGAACCTATCGTCCCTAGAAATCAAGAAACGGGGGATTGATATCGATCCCGCAGAGCTGCGAAAGACCCTGCCGCTCTCAGGCTCTGGCGCGGCAACCCTGATTCTCACCCGCGTCAAAGGTCACAAAACAGCGCTTCTCACGAAGCGCCTCGGCTCAGTCGCTGAGGATGTAGCCGGCGCTGACGAGGAACGCGAAGACAATGGGCAAGGCCACGAAAACTAGAACAGCTGTGCCAACGACCAGCGCGATGTAGCTCAGCGCCAAGCCCACCTGTGAGAGCGACATGCTCTGTGGCTCTCTGTGCTTTGCGATGTGGCCAAGCACAATCGACAGGATGGCGGGAATAACCCCAATCCCAAAAACAGGCGCGAGGGCAAGGCTGACAATCCCCGACCAGAGAGAAACCTTGCTCCAGGAGACACCGGAACTACCCGAGGACTTCTTACGAAGCGCGGCCCGTGTCTGTCCGGACACCTCACGAGCCCGAAGCCCAGCAATCGGGTAGTGACTGGGAACTCCTGTGTCCCGCTGCTCGTCCATTGGGCTAACCCTCCCGTGAAACGCGACTCATAGTGTGTTCTCATACTGTGACACGTCCAACCCCGATGTAGTCACATTTGGACCAGTGACGCCGGCATGGTCGAATCCACAGCGCTATCCAGCGCTGAGGGAGCGAAGCCCTTCATGATGCGCTCTGCGCCAATCGCAGCAATCATGGCGCCGTTGTCTGTGCAGAGCGACAGCGGCGGTATACGAAGTTCGACGTCGGCTTCCTGGCAACGCTCTTCGGCAAGCGCCCGGACCCTCGAATTCGCGGCAACACCGCCGCCGAGAAGCAACCTCGGCACTCCGTGTTCCTTACACGCGGCTAAGGCCTTCGAGACCAACACATCAGCCACCGCCTCCTGGAAGGATGCGGCGATGGAGGCGACCTCCACGGGCTCCCCCGCGTGATTCTTTGCCTCCACAAAGCGCGCAACCGCAGTCTTGAGTCCAGAAAAGGAGAAGTTATAGCGGTGGTGTTCCTGATCCTTGTGTTGGGTGAGAGCACGGGGGAAGCGGAAGTAGGTGGGATCGCCGTCTTTGGCTACCCGGTCGATGTGAGGTCCGCCGGGGTAGGGGAGGCCTAGAACCCTGGCGACCTTGTCGAAGGCTTCGCCGGCGGCATCATCGATGGTCTCACCGAGCATCACGACGTCGGAGACTAGATCGTTGACCAGGAGGAGCGAGGTGTGACCTCCGGAGACCAACAGGGCGATGGTGGGTGTCACGAGAGTGTCTTCGGTATCCCGAAGAACCTCGACGCCCACGTGACCGACCAGATGGTTCACCGCATAGAGGGGAATATCAAGGCTCACGGCCAGAGCTTTGGCTGCCCCGACCCCCACCATCAATGCTCCAGCAAGACCCGGCCCCGTGGTGACGGCAATCGCGTCGAGGTCAGCGAAGCTCACACCCGCTGTCTCTAGGGCCTCGGTCACGACCGAGGGCAGCGCCTCGAGGTGTGCCCGTGCGGCCACCTCTGGCACAACTCCTCCGTATCTAGCGTGCTCGTCCATGGAGGAGGCGACAATGTTGGCCAAGAGGGTGTTGCCGCGAACAATTCCAACACCGGTCTCATCACAGCTGGTCTCAATTCCCAGCACCAGGGGTTCAGTCATCCCCAAGAGCCCATCCAGGCTGTGGCGCACCAAGGCCGAGCGTCATCACAATGGCGTCCACGCCATCTGGTTGGTAGTACCCGGCACGACGGTCAATCTCGTAAAAACCGAGGCTTTGATATAGCCCACGGGCTTGGTCATTATCTGCTCGCACCTCAAGAAAAACCGAGCTCACCAAGCGCTGGCGTGCTTCGACAAGCAGGGCTTCGACCAGTAATCGTCCAAGTCCCCTCCCTCGGTGCTCGGGCGCAACAGCAACCGTCTGAATGTCGCCATCGCCGCCTCGATGGTCTGCGCGTAATCCGGCATAGCCGACAATCGGATCATCGCCATCTGGCCTCGCAACAAGGTAGTAACTAGCTGGATGGGATAGCTCAGCGACCATCACCTCTGGCGACCAGGCATCCGTGCCAAACATTGCCGCTTCCCACGAAATCATCTCGGGAAGGTCTTCCAATACAGCGCGCGAGAGCAGATAGGTCATGGCTTCACCGTCACATCGGGTGCTCTCAAATACATCGGCTGCGGCTCGGGCAGAGAGAGCCCCTCAGCTAGTGCATGGAGTGCGACCAGGGCCAACACAGAGGCATCAATACTGAGGCCTTCGATGCGTGGCAGGGCGGCTGCATCGCCTAGCGCTTCGTCGACCAGTGCCGGAGTTGATAGTTCGGGGCCGCGCACGCGGCGCAGCGGAGCGCTCGGTGAATACACCGAGAAGGCGACTTCGCCACGGCGAGCGTCCGTGATCACGACGGTGTCGGTGTCGACTGCCCACCCCAGGGCATCGTGGCTCACCACGGGATAGAGCGGCAGGTTCCTGGACAGAGCGAAAGCCTGTGCGCCTGCCATCCCCACGCGCAGGCCCGTGAAGGCGCCCGGACCAATTCCCATAGCAACGCCGGTGATGTGCCCGGACGTGACGCCGGCCTGCTCAAGAGCACCCGCGAGCAGCACTCCGAGCAGTTCAGCGTGAGCACGGGGGTTATCGCTCTCACGGTGTGCAAGGACGTGACCCTCGGGCGATACCACCGCCACCGAGGTGCCCATCGATGAATCAATCGCGAGAATCACGAGAAATCTCCCGCCGCTGCGATATGCCGGTCATAGTTCTTGGCGTTAGCGCCATGAGCAGTGAGGCTCACCTGGCGAGGCTCGTCGGAGTCGATATCGACAAGCTCTGTGGCGACCGGGCGCTCCACCACAATCTCGAGCCACGAATCAGATAGCGCACTCGCGAAGGGGGCGGCCCACTCGGCAAGGATAATGCTCGAGTCGGAATCAACATCGAGATCCGCCATCTCCGCTAGCGAGCCAATGCGGTACGCGTCAATGTGAACTACCGGTGGTTCGCCCGGCGTGCTTGGCTGATGTGTTCTCGCCACAACGAAAGTCGGGCTCGACATCGGGGTCGTCAACTGCAACGCTCGTCCAAATCCCCGGGCAAAGGTGGTTTTCCCGGCGCCGAGCTCACCGGTCAGAACGATCACGTCGCCGGCTTTCGCAACCAGGGCTAATGATTCGCCGAAGCGTTCCATAGCCTCGCTGGTGGGAATCTCCAGCTTCATCGCTCGATTACCCGAGGAACCCTGGGGCCAACACGGGTGATCATCTCGTAGCCAATGGTTCCAGCCGCTTCGGCCCATTCCTCAACGCTCGGGTGTCCCTCGGCTGGGTCACCCCAGAGCACACACCAGTCGCCCTCTCTCACACCATGATCCCCAACATCAACGCTGAATTGGTCCATCGATACCCGACCGGAGACGCTAAAGCGCCGACCACCTATGACAACCGGTCCAGCGGAGGATGCGTGGCGCGGAACACCATCGGCATATCCCAGTGGCACCAGCGCCAGGGTCGCTTCGCCAGTCGTTCGGTAGGTGTGGCCATAGCCCACGCCGTGACCACTGGACACCCGCTTGGTCAACACAACCTGTCCACTAAATCGCATGGCAGGACGAAGCCCAAGCCCTGCAAAACGGCCGGCCACAGGAACCCCGTAGGCGGCAATGCCGATGCGCACCATGTCAGAGGCAAGCTCGGGTGAATTACTTGTGGCATTACTCGCAGAAATGTGACACAGCTCCGGATCTAACCCAGTTGCCCTCGCCTGATCACAGGCGAGGGCAAACGCTGCGCCTTGAAGGGCGTCAGCTTCAGCACTGGCCCCAGAGAGGTGGCTGAAAACACCGACTACCCGGACTTTTCCACCACCCTCCGCGGCGGCTGCCGCCTCACACAGCGCTGCCCACTGGTCTGGGGTGGCACCGCTTCGGCCAAGGCCAGTGTCAATTTTGAGGTGAACCCTGGCCACTGTTCCTGGGCTGACAGGGGTTCCTGGGCTGGCTTGGCTCACTACCTGGGCAAGCTGGCCTAGAGAGGACACCCCCACATCAATGCCGTTCTCTAGAGCCACAGAGAGGTCGTCGGTTGGCCCAAAAAGCCAGGACAGCACGGGCGCGGTAATACCTGCCTCTCGCAGTTCCAGGGCCTCATCAACATCAGCCGTGCCAAGCCAGTCGGCCCCGCCCTCGAGTGCTGCCCGGGCAGCGATCACGGCACCGTGGCCGTAGCCGCCGGCCTTGACGACCACAAGGGTCTTTGCAGCGGAGGTGGCCTGCCGAATGGCCTGGACGTTGTGGGCGATGGCCTGTGGCCTAATCAGCGCTTCCCTCATGGAGCTGCTCACGTGCGAGACTCGCCATCGACGACAACAAAGGCGATGGCCATGCCGCCATCATGAGACATCGAGAGGTGAGTGCTGGTTACCCCGGAGAGGGCCGCCCGCTTGGCGACACCACCGGAAAGGACGAGCTTCGGTTGCTGACCGCGCTCGCCAGTAACTTGAATGTCGTGCCAGGAGAAACCTGAGATATTGCCACCAAGCGCCTTCAGTGTGGCCTCTTTGGCGGCGAATCTGGCAGCGAGCGACTGGCCAGCCAAGTCCTGGGGTTGCGTGTCCACTGGGCCAAAGAGTCGCTGTCGGAGAGCTGGTGTTCTCTCTAGGGCGCGAGTAAAGCGCTCGATATCCACTATGTCCACGCCCACACCCAAAACGGTCATCCCTGCGCTCCGCGAACTACTCCACGGTCACAGATTTTGCGAGGTTGCGCGGTTGGTCAATATCGAGCCCCTTGGCTCCGGCAAGCTCCATGCCAAAAATGTGGAGGGGGACCACCGCGAGCAGTGGTTCCATGAACGTGGAGGTCAAGGGAATGGGAATCACTTCGTCAGCAAAGGGCAATACAGCCGCGTCACCCTGTTCCGCCAGAGCGATCACGCGAGCCCCGCGAGCGCGAATCTCCTGGATATTGGAGACGACCTTGCTGTGCAGGGACATCGGGTCTCTCGGGCTTGGCACAATCACAAAGACAATCTGGCCAGGCTCGATCAGGGCGATGGGCCCATGCTTGAGCTCACCGGCGGCGAACCCCTCGGCGTGGATATAGGCAAGCTCTTTGAGCTTCAGTGCGCCCTCGAGGGCGATCGGGTATCCCACGTGGCGGC
Source organism: Actinomycetota bacterium (assembly GCA_009704535.1). GTDB lineage: Bacteria > Actinomycetota > Actinomycetes > Actinomycetales > Microbacteriaceae > Pontimonas. The sequence continues at coordinate 9,029 of WLEA01000020.1, read as the reverse complement.
CGAGATAGAGCACCGACCTCGTGTCGGCCATCCAGCGAGCAAGCTCCTGGATGCGAGGACCGGTCTTGACCATCTCCTCGAGCTGGCCGGGAAGTTTGTGAAGATCATCGGCAAGCGCAGCTGACTCCTTGGTACTGAGCAATCCCCTGGCTTGGCCCAAATACATGCCAAGCAAATAGCAGGCGACAACCTGGGCGAGGAACGCCTTCGTGGACGCAACTGCCACCTCGGGTCCCGCGTGGGTATAGAGCGCGGCACCGGATTCACGCGGAATGGTGGCCCCCTGGGTATTGCAAATCGAGAGGGTCTTGGCCCCGCGTTCTGCCGCGTAGCGAACGGCCATCAAGGTGTCCATCGTTTCACCAGACTGGCTAACCGAGACCACCAAGGTGTGCTCGTCAATAGCCGGCTCGCGGTAGCGGAACTCGTGGGAGAGCTCAACGCCAACGGGAATACCTGACCACTTCTCAATCGCATACAGACCGACCATCGAGGCGTAGGACGCGGTTCCACAGGCAACAAAAATGATGCGGTTGATGGCGCTGCCATCACCGATAAGCGCATCGAGCTCGGGCAGCGCGACTAGCCCGTCGTCCCCAAGGCGTCCCCGAAGCGTATTGGCCACGGCCTCTGGCTCCTCAGAGATTTCTTTCGCCATGAAGCTTGACCAACCACCCTTGTCGGCAGCGGAGGCATCCCAGTCAATATCAAAGGGCGCTGCCTCAACGGGTTCACCATCGAAGTTGATTACGCTCACCTCTGTGGAGCGCAAGGTGACAATCTGGTCTTGACCGAGCGCCATCGCCTTCTTCGTGTAGGCAACGAACGCTGCGACGTCAGAGCCGAGAAAGTTCTCTCCCTCGCCCAGGCCTACAACCAACGGTGAGTTACGCCTGGCGCCCACCACAACGCCTGGCTGATCCTGGTGGACGACCAACAGGGTGAAAGCTCCCTCCAGCCGGCTAACAACCTCTTGCATCGCCTTCGTGAGATCACCGTGCTCCCGGTAACTGCGGCCCACCATCAGTGCTGCCACCTCGGAATCGGTTTCGCTCAGAAACTCTTCACCCTCGGCAAGAAGCTCTTGTTTGAGCTCGTGGAAGTTTTCGATGATGCCGTTATGAATCAAAGCCAATTTGCCACCATCACCCAGGTGGGGGTGGGCGTTTTCGTCAGTCGGACCACCGTGGGTGGCCCACCGGGTGTGAGCAATGCCGGTGTGGCCCTCTGCCAGGGGGTTGTGGCCTAAATCGTCACTCAGAATTCCCAGTTTCCCCGAGCGCTTGTGAGAAACCAGGCCATTACCGGGGGTGACAATGGCGACACCGGCTGAGTCATAACCCCGGTATTCCAGACGCCTCAGACCGCCAAGAAGGACCTCAATAGAGGACCTTTCACCGACGTAACCGACAATTCCACACATGATGCGAGTCTAGGCGATGGGTGCCCAGAGAGTCGGCGCACTACCCTGGTGTGATGGCCCACGCGTCCACAGGTCTCGACAACGGTAGCCCGTTTGTCGACTACGACCGCGTTAGCTGGGCAGAACTCGCCCCTCGTTCGCCCCTACCGCTCACCCAGGATGACCTGGCGAGGGTCCGCTCGGCTGGCGACATGCTCGATGCCGAGGAGGTGACCGAGGTCTACCAACCACTGGCGAGACTGCTGGCTATCTATGTGGAGGGCGCACGCCACCTCCACTACATGACCCGCCAGTTCCTCGGTGATGACCTCCGCCACACCCCCTTCATCATCGGAATCGCCGGCAGCGTCGCCGTCGGGAAATCCACGACATCCCGGGTTCTGAAGACCTTGCTCGAGAGAAACCCCGACACCCCGAACGTCGCCCTCATCGCGACCGACGGTTTCTTACTGCCACTGGCAGAGCTCAAGAAAAGGGGACTCCTCGAGCGCAAAGGGTTCCCGGAAAGCTATGACCGCCGGGCCCTCCTGCGCTTTGTCTCGCGCATCAAGAGCGGGGTGTCACCCGTTGGCGCCCCGGTCTATTCACACCTGCTGTATGACCGAATTCCTGACCAAACAGACGAGATTTCCCACCCCGACATTGTGATCATCGAAGGACTGAACGTCTTGGCGCCACCGGCCACAAACTCCGCCCTTGCCGTGAGTGACCTCTTTGATTTCAGCATCTATGTCGATGCCAGAACCGCCGATATCGCGGCCTGGTATGAGGAACGCTTTCTCCACCTTCAACAAGGTGCCTTTAGTGACCCCCGCAGTTACTTTCATCGCTATGCGAGTCTGAGTGAGGCTGAGGCCCGCGCGGAAGCCAAGAGGCTCTGGAGCACCATCAACGAACCAAACCTGCGCGACAACATCGTGCCCACCAGGCCCCGTGCATCACTCGTGTTACAGAAAGACTCGGACCACCGAGTCAACAAGATTTCTCTGCGGCGTATTTAGATCGCCAGCTGAGCGCGAACCACATCAACAAGGCGATCGGCCATCTGATGGGCTGTGTGCTCATCGGCGGCCTCCACCATGACCCGAATGAGTGCTTCGGTGCCTGAGGGCCTCAGCAGCACTCGACCGCTGTCGCCAAGCTCGGCTTCGATCGCTGCGACCGCGGCCGAGACGAGCTCATCGCTGGAGAGACGAGAGCGATCAACACCGGACACGTTCTTCAACACCTGAGGGAAAACATCCATCACATCGGCTAGCTCGGCCAAGGATTTACCCGTGCGGGCAACTTCCCTGGCCAACTGGATGCCGGTCAAGATGCCATCACCGGTGGTCGAATACTTGCTCATGATGATGTGTCCTGATTGCTCACCACCCAGACTCGCACCCGAGGCGGCAAGCTCTTCGAGCACATAACGGTCACCAACAGCCGTTTCCTTCAGGGCAATGCCGTGGGTCTCCATTGCCTTGCGCAGCCCCAGATTCGACATCACTGTGGTGACCAAGGTGTCACCGACAAGGGTTCCAGCCTCCTTCATGGACACAGCGAGGATGGCCATGATGTGGTCGCCGTCAATCACACGACCGTGGTGATCGATGGCAAGAGTGCGATCAGCGTCGCCATCGTGAGCAATGCCAAAATCAGCGCCGAGAGAAACAACAGCTTCTTGAAGTGGCTCCAAGTGGGTAGATCCATAGCCGTCGTTGATATTCAACCCATCGGGCTCACTACCAATTAGGGTCACCGTCGCGCCCGCATCACGGAACACGCGAGGGGAAATACCCGACGCTGCGCCGTGGGCGCAGTCGACCACCACGTGAATTCCCTCGAGGCTGCGATCAAGAGTCCCGAGCAGGTGGAGGACATAGCGGTCCTCGGCATCGGCAAAGCGGGTAATGCGCCCCACGCCATCACCGGTGGGGGCGAGCGGTGGTTCAGACATCGCTGCCTCGATGCGGTCCTCGACCTCATCGGGCAGCTTGGTTCCGCCAAAGGAAAAGAACTTGATGCCGTTATCTGGTGCTGGATTGTGGGAGGCAGAGACCATCACGCCAAAGTCAAAGCCCCCTTCCTTCACCAGGAAGGCGGCCGCGGGAGTGGGAACAACACCGGCGTCGAAGACATCAATGCCCGAACTCGCTAAACCCGCCGACACCGCTGAGGCCAAAAACGCTCCCGAGACCCGGGGGTCTCGTGCCACAACAGCCCGGGGCCTGCGGCCCTCGGCTTTGAGTTCTTCCGCGTGACGACCCTTGGTGAGCACCACGGCAGCACCTTGGGACAGGCGAACGACGAGGTCCAGGGTGAGCTCGCCATTAGCGAGCCCTCGGACCCCATCGGTGCCAAATAAGCGACCCATCGGTCTGACCCGTCGTGGAAGCGATTAACGCTTCGAGTACTGAGGCGCCTTACGGGCTTTCTTGAGACCAGCCTTCTTACGCTCTTTCACGCGAGAATCCCGAGTAAGGAATCCAGACTTCTTGAGCGAGGGGCGGTTGTTCTCTTCATCGATGAGGTTCAGTGCGCGAGCGATACCCAAACGCAGTGCGCCAGCCTGGCCGGAGGGGCCACCACCGGTGATGCGTGCGACCACGTCGTAGCTGCCACCGAGGTCAAGGACCGTGAACGGGTCGTTGATCAGTTGCTGGTGGAGCTTGTTCGGAAAGTACGCCTCGAGCGTGCGACCGTTCACGGTGTAGTTTCCAGAACCTGGAACCAAGCGAACGCGGGCAATAGCCTGCTTGCGGCGGCCCACAGCGTTTCCACCCACGGTGAGGGCTGGGCGGGGCTTCTTCTCAACAACTGCATTGGCAGGAGTCTCGGTGGTGAAAGTTTCGGGGATTTCCACAGCTTCTGCGGTGTCCACGGTCTCTTCTGTCTTGTCCATTAGTGAGGTGTCCTTAGGGCTCTAGCGCTACTGCGCGATCTGGTCGAGAGAGTAGGGCTTGGGCAATTGAGCCTGGTGAGGGTGATCTGCACCCGCATAGACCTTGAGCTTGTCCATCTGGGCGCGGCCCAGGGTGTTCTTCGGAAGCATTCCACGAATCGCTTTTTCCACGGCGCGAACGGGGTTCTTCTCAAGAAGGTCCGCGTAGCTGGTGGCAGTCAGTCCACCCGGGAAACCCGAGTGGCGGTAGGCCATCTTCTGAGTCAACTTGGATCCGGTGAGTGCAACCTTCTCTGCGTTCACAATGATGACGTGGTCACCCATGTCCATGTGAGGGGCAAAGGTCGGCTTGTGCTTGCCGCGCAGAAGAGCGGCCGTGTGGGAGGCGAGGCGTCCCAAAACCACATCAGTGGCGTCGATAACCAGCCAGTTGCGCTGAACGTCAGCAGGCTTGGGTGAAAATGTGCGCGTCATGCCACATTCCTTTACGGTTCGAGGAGTTCGTGAATCCCGCTCCGGTGGGCGTTCTCCTGAGAGAACTACCCGGTGGAGGGCTCAACCAAGTACACAGTCGGCGACTGGCACCAGCCCCCAAGCCTAGAGGACATAAGCACAGGGGTCAATCTGGGTCAGCAGCCCTCTTGTTGCGCGTCAGCGCAGCGCGCTCCGCGAGTTCAGAATCCTCGGGGTAGGCAACGTGGACCAGTGCCAACCCGTGGGGGGGCATGATCACGAAGTCACTGGTCCTCTTCTTCGCCTCGCGAATGGCCAACACCTGGGCGATGGTGAGTTTTCCGCGCCCCACCGACACCGCGGCGCCCACCAGTGCGCGCACCATCGAGTGACAGAAGGCATCGGAGGTGATCGTGGCCACCATCACCCCGTCGTGGTCGCGGACCCACTCATAGGACTGAAGTTCACGAATCGTTGTCGCCCCCACCCGGGGACGACAAAATGCTGCCCAATCATGAAGGCCAACGAGTTGGCGCCCGAGCTCCACCATCGCCGGAAAATCGAAAGGATACGTGCTCTGCACCGTGAACGCACGGTGCAGAGGATTATTGACCGCCTGCGAATCAGCAATGCGGTATTGGTAGGTGCGCCACAGGGGTGAAAACCTGGCGTCGAAGCCCTCAGGAGCCAAGGAAATCCGGTTGATGGTGATGGGTTCCTGGCGCAGAGCGCCCTGAACCTTCTTGCCAAGGTTCGCAAGCCCCGCGCTGGTGAGTTCAACCCCTTCGGGCAGATCGAAATGACACACTTGCCCGAGCGCGTGAACACCAGCATCAGTGCGGCCAGCCACCACGGTGCGCACCAGAGAACGATCAATCCGAAGAGTCGTAGCAAGAGCCTGTTCCAGCTCGTTCTGCACGGTCTTCAACCGGGGTTGAATACCCCAGCCCGAATAACCTCCACCTGCGTAGGCGAGGTCAATACGAAGCCGGGTTCTCACCTCAGACAGTGTAGAGCCGAGGTTTGAAACTCTGAACTACTTGGTCTCTTCTTCTGCAGGAGCCTCATCGGCTGCCTCGGCTGCTGGTTCCTCGGCTGCGGGTTCCTCAGCTGGCGCCTCGTCGGCTGCAGGGGCTTCAGTGGTTTCTTCCACCGCTACCTCCACAGATTCCGTGGTCTCCTCAGCGCCCTCAACCGTGTCGAGCTCTTCCACAACCTCAGGGGCTGCCTCGGCGGCAACAACGGTGGGCTTCTCGGGCTCAGGCTTAGCCTTCTTGGTCTTTGGCTTGGGGTTGACGGGCTCAAGAACAAGCTCAATGACAGCCATGGGGGCGTTGTCGCCCTTGCGGTAGCCGGTCTTGACGATGCGGGTGTAGCCACCTTCGCGCTTGTCGACCAGAGGAGCGATCTCCATGAAGAGTTTGTGCACAGCCGACTTGTCACGAATGATTGTCATCACGCGGCGCCTGGCGTGCAGGTCACCACGCTTTGCGAAGGTGACCATGCGCTCAGCCAAGGGACGAAGGCGCTTGGCCTTCGTCTCGGTGGTCTGGATGCGTCCGTGGGTGAACAGGGCAGTAGCCAGGTTCGCCAGCATCAAGCGCTCGTGGGCAGGTCCGCCTCCGAGGCGGGGTCCTTTGGTGGGCTTAGGCATTGTTGTGTTCTCTTCCGTGTGTCACGCTGGGCGGTGGGAAACCACCGATTTAGTAGTCTTCTTCTGTTTCGAGGCCGCTATAGAAGGCTGCGCCATCGAATCCGGGCATGGGGTCTTTCAACGACAGGCCCATTTCGACCAACTTGTCGCGAACCTCGTCAACAGACTTCTGTCCGAAGTTGCGAATGTTCATCAGCTGGTGCTCGGAGAGAGCAACCAATTCGCTGACCGTGTTGATGCCTTCACGCTTGAGGCAGTTATAGCTACGCACAGACAGGTCAAGGCTTTCAATGGGCATGGCCATTTCGCTGGAGAGAACCGCTTCAACAGGAGCCGGTCCGATTTCGATACCTTCAGCTTCGGCGTTCAGGTCCCTGGCCAGACCGAAGAGCTCCACGAGGGTGCGCCCAGAGGATGCAACGGCATCCTTGGGGCTCATCGAAGGCTTGGTCTCAACGTCCACTACGAGCCGGTCGAAGTCGGTGCGCTCACCCGCACGGGTTGCTTCCACGCGGTAGGTGACTTTGAGGACAGGAGAGTAGATCGAGTCGATGGGAATTTGTCCAGCCTCTGCATACTCGTTGCGGTTCTGGACCGAGGAGACATAACCGCGACCGCGCTCAATGGTGAGCTCGAGTTCGAAGCCAGCCTTGTCGTTCAGGGTCGCGATGTGGAGTTCAGGGTTGTGCACCTCAACACCGGCGGGAGCCTGGATGTCAGCAGCGGTCACAACGCCACCACCCTGCTTGCGCAGGTAGGCAGTGATGGGCTCGTCGTGCTCGCTAGAGACAACGAGGTTCTTGATGTTCAAAATGATCTCGGTGACGTCTTCTTTTACGCCAGCAATGGTCGAGAACTCGTGGAGCACACCATCCAGGCGGATGCTGGTGACAGCGGCGCCAGGGATCGAGGACAAGAGAGTCCTGCGCATGGAGTTACCCAGTGTGTAACCAAAGCCGGGCTCCAGGGGCTCAATGATGAAGGCTGAGCGGAACTCGGAGATTTTTTCTTCTGTGAGGGTGGGGCGTTGTGCAATGAGCACTGTGGTTTCCTTTCGGCAAAGTGTCCGCTATATGACACTCGGTTGAGGATTACGGCCTAAACCGTGTCTACCTGTTTGTTTGTGGGGGCTTGTTTGGTGGCGATTCTGGGTTCAGATTCGCCACCCTGGATTAGACGCGACGACGCTTGGGCGGACGGCAACCGTTGTGAGCCTGAGGGGTCACGTCGGTAATCGAGCCAACCTCCAGGCCGGCGGCCTGGAGAGAACGAATAGCCGTCTCGCGACCGGAACCCGGTCCCTTGACGAACACGTCAACCTTCTTCATGCCGTGCTCTTGTGCCTGGCGAGCTGCAGACTCGGCGGCCAACTGCGCAGCAAACGGTGTCGACTTGCGAGAGCCCTTGAAGCCCACGCCACCCGATGATGCCCAGGAAATAACGGCGCCACTGGGGTCAGTGATCGAAACGATGGTGTTGTTGAACGTCGACTTAATGTGGGCCTGGCCCACAGCCACATTCTTCTTGGTCTTACGCCGCGGCTTGCGGACGGCGGACTTGGGTGCTGCCATGTGTGTGTTCTCCGTGACTCTAGATCGTGTGGTCTATTACCAAAATGTGAGGCCTACGTGGCCTTCTTCTTACCTGCGACGGTGCGCTTGGGGCCCTTGCGGGTGCGAGCGTTGGTCTTGGTGCGCTGACCGTGAACGGGAAGCCCGCGGCGGTGACGAATACCCTGATAGCTGCCGATTTCCACCTTGCGGCGAATATCAGCGGCAACTTCACGACGGAGGTCACCCTCCACCTTGAACTGTCCTTCAATGTGTTCACGAAGAATCAAGAGCTGGTCGTCAGTGAGATCCTTAACGCGAATGTTGGGGTCAATACCCGTAGCAGCAAGCGTCTGCTGTGAGCGGGTACGGCCAACACCGTAAATGTAGGTTAGGGCGATTTCAACCCGCTTATCACGGGGAATATCGACTCCGGCAAGACGTGCCATTACTTTCTCCTGCTGCATGTGGAGGTCTGCGACAGAATCTGTGCCCGGGCCTCCACCCGAGGAGTCCCCCACCGAAGCGGGTTCTCGACTCTGCCTTTAGATATTGAGTTATCTAGCCTTGACGCTGTTTGTGACGCGGGTTCTCGCAAATCACCATGACGTTGCCATGGCGACGAATCACCTTGCACTTGTCACACATCGGCTTGACGCTGGCGCTTACCTTCATGATCTTTTCCTTGTTCTCGCTGGCCTCGTGCCCGAGCGGATTCCCGGGCCGTTCCTTATCCAGCGGTTACTTGTACCGGTAAACAATGCGGCCACGTGTCAGGTCGTAGGGACTCAACTCAACAATTACCTTGTCTTCAGGCAAAATTCGGATGTAGTGCTGACGCATTTTCCCCGAAATGTGAGCAAGAACCTTGTGACCGTTGGTCAACTCGACTCGGAACATCGCGTTAGGAAGGGCTTCGACTACCGAACCTTCGATTTCGATGACGCCGTCTTTGTTGGCCATAGCCTCGTATCTTGTTAACTGGTGAAGTACTGCTGGTCATGCGTTGGAGCAGAAAAGTCTCGAAAGCCTTTTTCACACCAAATCTCTATCTTAGACCGG
>WLEA01000002.1 GCA_009704535.1 Actinomycetota bacterium | reverse complement strand
TGACTGCCTTGGCACTGCGCACCGGCAGCACGCGGCGTCGACCACGATGCTTGCCATTGGGAAGCAACCCCCGACAGAGCGTCCGGCAGAGGTGCCGTGGCCGGTGGATCCGATTCTCTTTGAGGTGCAAAGCGCCCACGAAGAGGGCGGTGCGCGCGAGTTCCTCGCCTCGACGGTCAGATTCATAGGCAATGAACACGGGCAAGTCCGGGCCATCGAAGTGTGTGAGACGGAATACAGAGACGGCGGTCGTTTCCCCAAGCCCGGAACCGAACGAGAAATTCCTGCAGACCTCGTGCTTCTTGCTCTTGGATACCAGGGAGCTGAGCACGGGCTGCTATCCGAACAGGTGGGAATGGGCGTTGACGCGGCCCGCAACCTTGAGAGAAATCGTGACTATTCGACCGGTGTCCCAGGAGTTTTCGTAGCGGGCGATGCTGGGCGAGGCGCATCTCTCATCGTCTGGGCCATCGCAGAAGGCCGTGCTGTAGCCGCGGAAGTCGACCGATATCTCGAAGGCAGTACGCTCTTACCAGCGCCTGTAAGCGCTTTCGATCGCCCTTTGTCGGTGTAAGAACTACGTGAGGACTGTATGAGACGCGCGAAGATTGTGGCAACACTGGGGCCAGCAACATCGAGCTACGACAGTATTCAGGCTTTGGTGGAAGCCGGAGTCAACATTATCCGTATGAATCTCAGCCACGGGAGCCTCGCAGTCCACGCGGAAATCTTCCAGACCGTTCGATCTGTCGCGAGCGACCTCGATCAGCCCATCGCGATACTGGTGGACCTTCAGGGCCCAAAGATTCGTCTTGAGAAGTTCGTGAACGGGCCGCACGTGCTTGCTCCGGGAGACACGTTTACCATCACCATCCGCGATGTTGAGGGCACCAAGGAACTTGTGGGAACCACCTATAAGGGGCTTCCCGGCGATGTGAAACCCGGGGACACGCTCCTCATTGATGACGGCAAGGTCCGTCTCGAGGCGCTTTCCTCGGATGGAACGGATGTGGTCACGACCGTTGTGGTGGGCGGAGCCGTATCGAACAACAAAGGAATTAACCTTCCCGGCGTTGCGGTGTCGGCTCCCGCACTGTCCGAGAAGGACGAAGAGGATTTGCGCTGGGCGTTGAAAATGAAATGCGACTTTATCGCGCTCAGTTTCGTGAGAAATGCGTCGGACATTGGCCGGGTGCACTCCATCATGGCGGAGGAAGGTTTCAGCTGTCCCGTCATCGCGAAAATTGAGAAGCCCGAAGCCGTGGCCAACCTGGATTCTATTGTTGATGCTTTCGACGGAATCATGGTGGCCAGAGGCGACCTGGGCGTTGAGATGCCACCGGAGACGGTGCCTATCATCCAGAAAAAGGCCATCGAACTTGGGCGTCGTATGGCGAAGCCCGTCATTGTCGCCACTCAGATGCTCGAGTCCATGATTGAGGCGCCCGTTCCGACGCGTGCAGAGACCTCAGATGTCGCCAACGCTGTGCTCGATGGAGCTGATGCAGTGATGCTCAGTGGGGAAACCAGCGTGGGGAAGTATCCGGCGATTGCGGTGGCCACAATGGCTCGCATCCTCGAGTCCACGGAAGACCATGGGTTGTCTCGAATCTCGCCTCTAGGCACAAAGCCGCGCACCCAGGGCGGAGCAATTACTCTTGCCGCAGCCGAAGTGGCGGACTTTGTCGAAGCAAGGTTCGTGTGTATTTTCACGGAGTCTGGTGACTCTGCCCGTCGCATGGCGAGACTTCGCAGCCCTATCCCGATGATTGCCTTCACTCCCTCGGAGGAAATTCGCCGACGCATGGCTCTCTCGTGGGGAGTGAAGTCCTACCTTGTGCCGCGCGTCACACACACCGATGCCATGTACCCGATCGTCGACGAGGCGTTGATCTCTCATAACCTGGCGCAGAGCGGTGACAAGGTGGTGGTGATTTCCGGGTCCCCACCAGGCACCCCTGGATCAACGAACGATCTGAGAGTCCACGTTGTCGGCCATGCGATGGAGGGCGTTGCGCCCGTCTGGTCAAACTAGTTCGCTGGTGCCGGATGTGGGATTTGAACCCACACGCCCTTTCGGACAAAGCATTTTGAGTGCTCCGCGTCTGCCATTCCGCCAATCCGGCAAGGTGTTGAGCTGGCCTTAGAACCATACCGTAGGCTCCTGGTGTGAGCGAAAACCCGCCGAACCCTCCAGCCAAGACACGTGTCGTCGTTGCTGAGGACGAATCACTCATCCGAATCGACATCGTGGAGATTCTTCGGGACAACGGGTTTGATGTGGTCGGCGAGGCCGCCGATGGCGAGAAGGCTGTCGCGCTGGCCGAAGAACTTCGGCCAGACATCGTGGTGATGGACGTCAAAATGCCCCTGCTGGATGGCATCTCGGCAGCAGAGATTCTCACCAAGCGCCATATAGCACCGGTAGTTCTCCTCACAGCCTTTTCCCAGCGCGAACTGGTGGAGCGAGCGGCCGAGGCCGGTGCTCTGGCCTATGTGGTCAAGCCTTTCACCCCGAACGACCTGATTCCAGCTATCGACATTGCGTTGACTCGGTATCAGCAGATCACAGCCCTGGAGGATGAAATATCCGACCTAGCAGAGCGCCTGGAGACCAGAAAAGTGCTCGACCGGGCCAAAGGTATTCTCAATGACACCATGGGACTGACCGAGCCTGAGGCGTTCCGATGGATTCAGAAAGCGTCGATGGATCGCCGCCTCTCGATGCGTGAGGTGGCACAGACTGTTATCGATCAGCTCGCCGAGCGGGCCGCGCACCCCGACATTTAGTCGCCAGGAGCGTCCTTCAGGAAGTTAGTCATTCGTACCGTGGAGAGGCGGTTTCCCGTCTCGTCACACACGGTGATGGTGTGCGTGGCCAGCGTGCGGCCGAGAACAAGAGCCTCACAGGTCGCAGTCACGATACCCGCGCTGACCGCCTTCGAGTGGGAGGCATTGATCTCTATCCCCACAGCGATGCGTCCCGGACCAGCGTGTATCGCTGCAGATATCGAACCCAAGGACTCCGCCAGGACAACGTGGGCGCCACCGTGGAGAAGACCAATCACTTGACGGTTTCCCTCGACTGGCATCGTGGCCACAGACCTCTCCGCGGAGAGCTCCACGAAGGTAATGCCCATTTTCTGGGCGAGCTGGCCTCCGCCGGTCTCGACTAGCCGCGTGACGAGTTCTGGGTCTAAGTCTTGGGGAAAGATAGTCATCGGAGCTCCTGCGTCCTCGTGGCCCAACGCTAGGCTTAGGCCGTGAACCCCAAGCCTACATTGATGGTCATCGACGGCCATTCTCTGGCTTTTCGTGCCTTTTATGCTCTCCCGGTAGAGAGTTTTCAGGCCCCCGACGGGCAGCACACTAACGCCATCCACGGCTTCATCTCCATGTTCTTGGGCCTCCTCAAGAAGGAGGAACCCACCCACGTTGCGGTGGCATTTGACGTCTCGAGATTCTCTTTCCGGACTCGGATCTATCCCGAATACAAGGCCACCAGGGGTGAAACGCCAAGGGAATTCATTGGACAGGTGCCCCTTCTGCAAGAAGCGCTTCACGCGATGGGAGTTCCCACCATCACCAAAGAGGACTTTGAGGCCGATGACATTCTCGCCACGCTCGCCACCCAGGGTGCCAGCGCTGGGATGGATGTTCTGGTGGTCTCGGGAGACCGCGACACCTTCCAGCTTGTCAACGGCAGGGTCACGGTGCTGTATCCGAGCGCGCGGGGAGTGGCTGAGCTCAAGCGCTACACCCCGGAAGCGGTCATCGAGCGTTACGGAGTCGAGCCTCACCAGTACCCGGAGATTGCAGCGCTCGTGGGAGAGACCAGTGACAACCTTGTCGGGGTCGACAAAGTGGGCGAAAAGACCGCGGTTAAGTGGATTCAGCACTACGGTTCCTTGGACAACCTCCTCAGTCATGTCGATGACATCACCGGAGTGGTTGGTCAAAACCTGCGAGACCAGACCGACCGAGTGTTGCGCAACAGGCAACTCAATCACTTGCTCACCGATATCGATGTTGGCCTGACTCTCGAAGCTCTCGAAAGAAAGCCCATTGATGTTGCAGCCGTGCGGGAAGTGTTCACCAGGCTGGCGTTCAAAACACTGACCGAGCGGGTTATTGCCCTCGCTGGCGATGATGCAGTGCCTGAGGCTGTTTCCGCATTGCCGACCACAGTTGTTGAGCTTCCTCCAGAGCGGCTGCTTGTGGATGAAGAGCTCGCCCACTGGTTGGTGAAGAACAAGACGAAACCGCTCGGTCTTGGCCAGCGCATGCACGGGCCAGTCATCGTAGAGCTCGGTGTTGCCACCGATGACGATGCCATCAGAGTCCCGGTTATTGAGGGAGGTAGCGATCACCGTCCCCTGCTGGACGCTCTTCAGGATCCCGAGCACTCCTACGTGGCCTATGGCGCGAAAGGCCTCCTCAAAGCCTGCCACCGCCAGTGGGGCATCACACCGCGGGTTGTGGGAGACCCGTCTCTCGCTTGGTGGGTTCATAAACCCTCGAAAAAGTCGGACTCGCTCCACAGCCTGGTGAGGGACGCGTTGGGTATCGATGTTCCCGCGCCGCATGCCGACCAACTTCTCCCAGAGACCGAGGCAGAGGGGGCAGGCGTTGACGCGTGGCTTTCTCTGAGAGCCTGGGATGCACTGACGAGCGAGCTTGACCCTGGCAGCAGGGCTGTTCTGGCAGACATCGAGATACCACTACTGGCAATTCTCGCCAGGATGGAGCGTGAGGGAATTGCTCTCGACCAGAAAGCGCTGGCACTACTCGACGAGCGACTCGCCACAACCGTCCGGGAGAGAGAAGCAGAAGCCTTCGCAGTGATTGGCCACGACGTGAACTTGGGCTCGCCCAAGCAGCTGCAGACTGTGTTGTTCGAGGAGCTGGGAATGCCCAAAACCAGGGCCACGAAGACCGGCTTCTCCACTGATGCCAGCGCGCTGCAGGATCTCCAAGGCTCGAACCCTCATCCCTTTCTTGACGCTCTGTTGGCTCACCGCGATGCCACGAAGCTTCGCCAGATTATTGAGGGGCTTCGGGTCGCAGTGGCTGGCGACGGTCGCGTCCACACGACCTTTGACCAGATGGGCACCAGCACCGGCCGGCTGTCGTCATTCGATCCCAATGTGCAAAACATCCCCATCCGCACCGATATTGGCCGCGAGATTCGGGCGTGCTTTATTGCCGGAGCCAACTCCGAGGGCCTTTTCACCGCTGATTACTCTCAGATTGAGATGCGCATCATGGCGCACCTCTCTGGAGACGAGGCCCTGATTCAGGCTTTCCATGAAGGCGAGGACCTGCACCGCTTTGTCGGAGCCCGCATATTCGAGGTGGCGCCAGAGGACGTCACACCGCTGATGCGGACCAAGGTGAAGGCGATGAGCTATGGCCTCGCCTATGGGCTTTCGGCTTTTGGGCTCGCCAAGCAGCTCCGAATTCCCACGTCAGAAGCCAAAGAGTTGATGACGGAGTATTTCCGGCGGTTTGGGAAAGTGCGCGATTATCTGAACACCGTTGTCGCCGAGGCAAAGGTGAAGGGCTATACGGAAACTATTTTTGGCCGCCGGCGGCCATTCCCCGACCTCGCGTCCCCTAATCGAATCGTCCGTGAAGCCGCTGAGCGCGCTGCACTCAACGCACCCATTCAAGGAACTGCAGCGGACATCATCAAACGCGCGATGATTACGATTGACCTCGAGATTCGACGCCGAGGCCTGGTATCCCGCATGGTCCTTCAAGTTCACGACGAACTCGTCTTCGAATTGGCGCCAGGAGAGCGCGAAGAGCTGGAAACCATCGTGGTTGAGCAGATGGGAGCAGCCGCGAAACTCGCTGTACCGCTGGATGTGCAGGTTGGTTTCGGAGCGAACTGGGACCAAGCGGCACATTAGACGTTTGCCGGGCCTGGCCTGGCCAGCTAGACTCAAGGGTCGTCCAAAAAAGGGCGACAATGCCCTGTCCACCCTTTGCTAACCGCCGGTTCGCAAACCCGAGTAGAAATCCATTGTCCGTAACTCTATGAATCCTTCAACCACAGCTAGCCCGAAGCAAATAGCCATTAACGACATCGGTAGCGCCGAAGATTTCTTGGCCGAAGTCGAGAAAACACTCAAATTCTTCAACGACGGTGACCTCATCTCTGGAATCGTCGTCAAAATCGACCGGGATGAAGTTCTCCTCGATGTCGGCTACAAAACCGAGGGTGTTATCCCCTCCCGTGAGCTTTCCATTAAGCACGACATTGACCCTTCCGAGGTCGTCTCCGTCGGTGACGCTGTTGAGGCCTTGGTTCTCCAGAAAGAAGACAAAGAAGGCCGCCTCATCCTGTCTAAGAAGCGCGCGCAGTATGAGCGCGCGTGGGGCGATGTCGAGAAGATCAAAGAGGCCGAAGGTGTCGTCAAGGGCCACGTCATCGAGGTCGTTAAGGGTGGCCTCATCGTCGATATCGGTCTTCGCGGATTCCTTCCTGCCTCTCTCATCGAGTTGCGTCGCGTCCGCGACCTCACTCCTTATCTGGGGCAAGAAATCGAGGCGATGATTCTCGAGCTCGACAAGAACCGTAACAACGTGGTGCTCTCCCGCCGAGCGCTGCTCGAGCAGAGCCAGAGTGAGAACCGCTCCAGCTTCTTGGACGGTCTCCAGAAGGGCCAGGTCCGCAAGGGGGTTGTGTCCTCCATCGTGAACTTTGGTGCATTCGTGGACCTCGGTGGCGTTGACGGTCTCGTGCACGTTTCTGAACTGAGCTGGAAGCACATTGAGCACGCCAGCGAGGTTGTCGAGGTTGGCCAGGAAGTGACTGTCGAGGTCCTCGAGGTCGACATGGATCGCGAGCGCGTTTCGCTGTCTCTCAAGGCAACGCAGGAAGACCCCTGGCAGGTGTTCGCAAGAACCCACGCCATTGGCCAGATTGCTCCCGGTGCAGTGACGAAGCTGGTTCCCTTCGGAGCGTTCGTCCGTGTTGCAGATGGCATCGAGGGACTTGTGCACATCTCGGAGATTTCCGACAAGCACATCGAGCTCGCTGAGCAGGTTGTCGCTACCGGTGACCAGGTATTCGTGAAAATCATTGACATCGATCTGGAACGTCGCCGTATTTCTCTGTCGATCAAGCAGGCCAACGAGGGTGTCGACCCGGAGGGCTCTGAGTTTGATCCTGCCCTCTACGGCATGCCGACCGAGTATGACGACAAGGGCAACTACACCTACCCCGCTGGCTTTAACGTCGAGACTGGCGAGTGGCTCGATGGTTTTGATGACCAGCGCAAGGTGTGGGAGAAGCAGTACGCCGATGCCCAAGCCCGTTGGGAATCCCACAAGGCTCAGGTCGCGCACATGAACTCGATTGTTATCGAGCCCGTTGAGCGTGCCGATGCCGAGGACACCGAGGTTTCCATGCCCGTAGTCGAGGACAGTGTCGGCACTCTGGCAGACGACGAAGGTCTGTCTGCCCTGCGCGACAAGCTCGTCGACGAACAGTAAATCTCTCGTCACAGTATGGCCTTGCTTCTGAAGCAAGGCCATACTGCGTTCACAGCTCGCTAGGCTCTCGCTATGCCCATTGTTGCTCTCGCCGGCGGAATCGCTGCCGGCAAAAGTACCGTCACAGCGGTTCTGGAGCAGCTGGGGGCCCTCGTTGTCGATGCCGATGTTCTAGCCCGGCAAGCGGTGGAGCGCGGAGGACGAGCGCTGGCGGCCATAGAGGCCCGATTTGGGAAAACAGTCATTGACGCATCGGGGGAGCTCGATAGGGCTGCGCTTGGCGCCATTGTGTTCTCCGACCCTGTTGCTCGAGGTGACCTTGAGCTGATCGTTCACCCCGTTGTCCAGGAACTCTCCAGAAGTGCGTTTAGTCAGGCAAGCGTTGCGGCGCCCGATCGAGTGTTGGTGTATGCCATTCCTTTGCTTACAGAGTCTGCTCGCGCCGAGGAATTTGACCTTGTGGTGGTAGTCCATGCGCCGACCGAGGAACGGAAGCGACGACTCCGAGAACACCGCGCGCTCAGCGACGCTGAGGCGGCGGCGAGGGTTGCTGCGCAAGGTTCAGATGAGGAGAGGTTGGCGCTGGCCGACATAGTCATTGATGCCAGTGGAACAGAGGACGACACTGTTGCCAGAGCACGCGTTCTGTACCGTGTGCTCGCGGAGTGCTGGCCAGATCGACTGGTCGAAGCGCCAGCTCGGTACACAACCCTCGCGCCCTAGGCTTGGTGCATGGATTCACGTCGCGCCTTCCGGCCTTTTGAGGTCGTCAGCGACTACACCCCGAGCGGTGACCAGCCGAAGGCCCTGGACGAACTCGAGCACAGATTTCTGGCCGGAGAAGCCGACGTGGTGCTTCTGGGAGCAACGGGCACGGGCAAGTCTGCCACCACAGCCTGGTTGATCGAGCGCCTTCAGCGCCCCACCCTGGTGTTGGCCCACAACAAGACCTTGGCAGCTCAGTTGGCTACTGAGCTGCGAGAGATGCTTCCCCACAACGCGGTCGAGTATTTCGTGTCCTACTACGACTACTACCAACCCGAGGCCTATGTTCCTCAAACAGACACCTTCATCGAAAAAGACAGTTCCGTTAACGCCGAAGTTGAGCGCCTTCGCCACTCCACCACGAACTCGCTGCTGAGCCGCCGCGACGTCGTGGTGGTCTCCACGGTGTCGTGTATCTATGGCCTCGGTGCGCCGGAAGACTACTTCGAGGCCATGGTTCCCCTGCAGATAGGGCAGCGAATCTCGCGCGAAGCGCTGATCAAGGCGTTCGTGCAGATGCAGTATGAACGCAATGACATCGCCTTTGAGCGGGGCACCTTTCGGGTGAGGGGCGACACTATCGAGATCATTCCGGTCTATGAAGAACTCGCACTTCGGATTGACATGTTTGGCGATGAAATTGAGTCTCTAGCCTCCCTGCATCCCCTCACCGGAACCACCATCGAGTCATTGGAGACGATCAGCGTATTCCCGGCAACCCACTATGCTGCCTCACCGGAGACCATGAAGCGAGCGGTCCTGGGGATTCGAGCAGAGCTGGAGGAACGTGCGGGTGAACTGGAGACAGCCGGAAAGCTCCTCGAAGCTCAGCGTCTGCGGATGCGCACAACCTACGACCTCGAGATGATCGAGCAGCTTGGCTTCTGCTCCGGAATCGAGAACTATTCCCGGCACATTGATGGTCGCCAACCCGGCGAAGCACCGAACTGTCTTCTCGATTACTTCCCCGAAGACTTCTTGACAGTAATAGACGAGTCCCACGTCACAGTCCCACAAATTGGCGGCATGTATGAAGGTGACGCCTCTCGTAAGCGCACGCTCGTCGAGCATGGCTTCAGGCTTCCGAGCGCCATGGACAACAGACCGCTGCGTTTCGATGAGTTCTTGGGGCGAACCGGCCAGAAGATGTATCTCTCTGCAACGCCTGGACCCTATGAGCTCGGGGTCTCAGACGGGGTGGTCGAGCAGATAATTCGGCCCACCGGCCTCATTGACCCCCAGATTGTGGTCAAGCCTGTCGAGGGCCAAATTGATGATCTTCTCGAGTCGATTCGGCTTCGTGTCGAGCGCAACGAGAGGGTTCTCGTGACGACGCTAACGAAGAAAATGTCCGAAGACTTGACCGATTATCTCGATGAGGCGGGCGTCAAGGTTCGCTATCTACATTCCGATGTCGACACGCTCCGACGCGTTGAGCTCTTGACGGAGTTGCGTGCTGGTGTGTACGACGTGCTGGTGGGCATCAATCTGCTGAGGGAGGGTCTTGACTTGCCCGAAGTCTCCCTCGTAGCAATCCTGGACGCAGACAAGGAGGGCTTTCTCCGCTCCTCAACCTCACTCATTCAGACGATTGGTAGAGCGGCTCGTAATGTCTCAGGCGAGGTCCACATGTATGCGTCAACAATCACCAAGTCGATGGCTTTTGCCATCTCCGAAACTGATCGACGGCGCGTGCTCCAGGTTGAGTACAACCGTGCCAACAACATAGACCCGACCCCGCTGAGGAAAAAGATTGCCGATATCACTTCGGTGCTCGCCAGAGAGCAGGCCGACACGCAGGCACTGATTGGTCAGGTTGCGGGAAGTGCCGGGGAAGGATTCCGTCGCCCCACCGAGTTGCGTGGGGGCGCCGACGAGCTCGCGGGACTCATCGCGACTGTGACGGCCCAGATGATGCAGGCATCCTCAGAACTGAAGTTCGAGCTGGCAGGAAAACTCCGAGACGAGGTTGTCGACCTTAAGCGGGAGCTCCGGCAACTCACTGACGCAACCGGCTAGGCCCCGCTCTCGCAGGATAGGCACAGCGCACTGCCTAGACTGAGAATCGTGCCTATCCAGAAACCGAAGTCGAGCTCCGTGCTCACCGTCAAGGGGGCACGTGTCCACAATCTCAAGAACGTGGACCTGGTAATTCCAAGAGATTCACTGGTGGTATTCACCGGGCTGTCCGGTTCTGGCAAGTCTTCTCTGGCTTTTGACACGATCTTCGCAGAGGGCCAACGGCGCTACGTCGAGTCGTTGTCTGCGTACGCCAGGCAGTTTCTTGGTCAGGTGGATAGACCCGATGTGGACGTCATCGAGGGTCTCTCGCCCGCGGTGTCCATTGACCAAAAGTCAACGAACCGAAACCCGCGAAGCACCGTGGGGACAATCACCGAGATCTATGACTATCTGCGGTTGCTCTGGGCCAGGACGGGAATTGCGCACTGCGTGAACTGCGATTTGCCGATAGCCCGGCAGAGCGTGCAAACCATCGCGGACACCATCATGGGCCGCCCTGAAGGTTGGCGGTTCCAGATTCTCGCACCCGTGGTGTCTGGACGCAAAGGCGAGTTCCAAGATCTGTTGCGTTCGCTGAACTCGCAGGGTTTTGCCAGGGCTCGAATCGATGGCGTTGTAGTGGCACTATCCGAGGCTCCAGCTCTCCAGAAGACGAAGAAACACGACATCGAAGTTGTCGTTGACCGCCTGGTGATGGGCGCCGAGATTCTGGGCAGACTAACGGATTCGCTGGAGACCGCCTTGAAACTCGCGGACGGCACCGTGATGATTAACGCGGTTGACGACGACGGCCCAGAGAGCACCCAGACCTTTAGTGAACGACTCAGCTGCCCTACCGGTTGCGCGGTTGCGCTGACAGAGATTGAACCTCGCACCTTTTCGTTCAACTCACCCTTTGGAGCGTGCCCGGCGTGTTCGGGTCTCGGGTTCACGATGGCGGTGGACCCGGCGATGGTCATCGGGGATGAAGAGCTCAGCATCAACGAGGGAGCCATTCGCCCCTGGACCCAGGCCGGAAAGGGCCTCTACGGCTACTTCCGTAATCTTCTGAAGAGCCTGGCGGATGATCTAGATTTTTCCCTGGACACGCCGTGGGCGCAGCTCCCCGAAGGAGTCCGGGACGCGGTTTTGCATGGCAACAACTTTGAGCTCACCGTTCGTTACCGCAATCGCTTCGGTCGCGACGTCAAGTATTCCAGTGGGTTTGAGGGCGTTGTTCCCTACATAGAGCGGAAATACCACGAGACCGACAGTGAGTGGAGCAAGCAACGCTTCTCCGACTATCTGAGGGAAATCGAGTGCGGGAAGTGCAACGGTCAGCGCTTGAAGCCAGAAATTCTTGCCGTTCGCGTGGCAGGGCGCTCAATTTCTGACGTGGCGTCCATGAGCCTTTCGGACGCGCACGACTTCATGACATCCCTCCCACTGGGGGAGCGCGATCAGTCCATCGCGCAGCCCATTCTCCGTGAGATAAGAGCCCGCCTGGAGTTCCTCCTCGAGGTTGGGCTCAACTACCTCAGCATGTCCCGCGCCGCTGGCTCACTCTCCGGCGGCGAGGCCCAGCGCATCCGACTGGCCACCCAAATCGGTTCGGGTCTCACGGGAGTACTCTACGTTCTGGATGAACCCAGCATTGGCTTACACCAGCGAGACAACCGCCGCCTGATTGACACCTTGATCAAGCTCCGGGACCTAGGGAACACCCTCATCGTCGTCGAGCACGATGAAGAAACAATCGAGACCGCCGACTGGGTCGTTGACATTGGTCCAGGCGCGGGGGAGCACGGGGGAGAGGTCGTCCACTCGGGATCTCTCGCGTCCCTCCACACCGAGAAGCGCTCGATCACGGCGGGGTATTTGAACAAGAGCTCACAGGTTGTGGAGAATCGGCCAAAACGTGTCGTAGACCCGAACAGAGTCATTCGCGTCGAAGGCGCCAAGGCAAACAATCTGGCGAACATTGACGTGGAGATTCCTCTCGGCGTGTTCGTCGCTGTGACTGGCGTGAGCGGCTCAGGAAAGTCCTCTCTCATCAATGACATCGTCTACCGGCAGTTAGCCAACGTTCTCAACGGAGCGAGGCATGTTCCCGGTCAACACACCCGCATTCGGGGACTTGAGCAGCTTGACAAGATTGTGCACGTCGACCAGGCCCCCATCGGGCGCACCCCGAGGAGCAACCCTGCAACCTACACGGGTGTGTTCGACAAGATTCGTGCGCTGTTTGCCGAGACCGCCGAGTCCAAAATGCGCGGATATCAACCGGGTCGCTTTAGCTTCAACGTCAAGGGTGGTCGCTGTGAGAACTGCTCTGGCGATGGAACGATCACCATTGAAATGAATTTCCTGCCCGATGTCTACGTGGACTGCGAGGTCTGCCACGGTGCCCGGTATAACAGGGAGACCCTCCAAGTCCACTACAAGGGCAAGACCATTGCTGACGTTTTGAACATGCCCATTGAGGAAGCTGCGACTTTCTTCGAGCCCATCAGCAGTATTGCCCGCTACCTCGACACCCTGGTGGATGTGGGGCTTGGGTATGTCCGACTGGGTCAGTCAGCGACAACACTCTCCGGTGGTGAAGCTCAACGGGTGAAGTTGGCGACTGAGCTCCAGCGGCGCTCGACGGGTCGGACGATCTATGTGCTCGACGAGCCGACCACGGGGCTGCATTTTCATGACGTCAAGAAGCTCCTTCACGTGCTGCAGGGACTGGCAGACAAGGGCAACACCGTTGTGGTCATTGAACACAACCTGGATGTCATCCGTGCCTCCGACTGGATTATTGACCTCGGTCCCGAGGGTGGCTCCGGTGGTGGAAAGGTCGTTGTTGAGGGAACCCCCGAGACCATTGCACAACACAACACTTCGCACACGGGCGCTTTTCTCAAAGAGTTGCTTCACACCCTCTAGCCATGACCCCTCGGCACTCCTGGCAACCCCGAACCGGTGATATCCCCCAATCACCGGGTGTCTATCGCTTTATGAACGCCAGGGGCACCGTCATTTACGTAGGAAAGGCCAAGAACCTCCGGTCGCGCCTGACCAGCTACTTTCAGGAACCCGGCAAACTCCACGAGCGAACCCGACGCATGGTCGACTCCGCGCAGTCTCTCGATTGGACGCTAGTGCCCACAGAGAGGCAGGCACTACAGCTTGAGTTTCTCTGGATCAAAGAGTTCTCGCCCGAGTTCAATGTGCGATTCCGGGACGACAAGTCCTACCCCTACCTGGTGCTCACCGTGTCTGAGAGTGTCCCACGGGTGTTCTTGGCGCGGAAGAAAGGCATCAAAGGTGCGAGGTATTTTGGTCCCTTTCACACAGCAGGAGCGCTCCGTGACACGCTCTCCACCATCCTCAAGGCGTTCCCTGTGCGCTCCTGTTCAGACAGCGTGTACACCAAGGCTCAAAGGGCCGGGAGGCCCTGCCTGCTCGGCGATATCGGCAAATGCGCCGCCCCCTGTGTCAGCCGCGTGAGTCAGCCAGATCACAAGGCTCTCGCCCTGTCGTTGGCGTCCTTTATGGAGGGTCATGACTCTGGAGTGGTCCGGGAGTTGCAGGAATCCATGCGGGTTGCAGCTGATGCGCTTGACTTCGAACGCGCCGCCAAACTTCGTGACCGAGTCGATGCGATCAACACCATCTTGATGAAAAACACCATGGTGTTAGGCGAGGACGTCGATGCAGACATCTTCGCAGTGGCGGGGGAAGCACTGGTGTCAGCAGCTCACGTATTCCGGGTGAGGAGCGGGCGCATTCGCTCATCACAGGGCTTCATTCTAGAGGGCGCACTGGAGGAGAACCTTGTCGAGCTCATCCTCCGTGACGGATTCGAGGCCTCTCCACCCGCCCGAGTTGTGGTTGTTCCGAACCTTCCATTCCCCTCCGACGGGTGGGAAGAGCAACTCTCCGCGCTCCGCGCGGATGCCGGGCTCTCCGGAAAGGTGTCTCTCCGCGTTGCCCAGCGCGGAGAGTTAGCAGAGTTGCAGCGCACTGTCGCCATCAACGCCGAACACACTCTGCAGAGCTATGTCGGCTCCAAGACGACGGACCCGCAGGTCCGCTCCCGCGCACTAGCGGAGATTCACAACGCCCTCGCACTTCCCGAGGCCCCTTTGCGCATTGAGTGCTTTGATGTATCGCATCTAGGAGGGGACAACCCGGTTGCCTCCATGGTGGTTTTTGAGGATGGGATTCCCAGGCGCGAGCACTACCGCAAGTTTGCCATCAGCAACGCCCGGGACGACACGGAGGCAATTTGGCAGGTCGTGTCTCGCCGCCTCCAGCGGTTGACGGCACCACCCGAGGAGGGCGAATCCGAACGCAAGGGCTTTTCGTATCCACCCGGCCTGCTGGTAATTGATGGAGGGCTTCCCCAGGTCAACGCTGCCAAGCGAGCACTGGAGGAGGCAGGCATCGATATTCCGGTCTGCGGTCTGGCCAAGAAACTTGAAGAGGTGTGGATGCCGGGTGCTGCCTATCCGATCATTCTCCCGCGCTCGAGTGATGGGATGTTTCTGCTCCAGCGGGTTCGAGACGAAGCGCACCGCGTTGCACTGCGCTATCAACGCAGCACTCGCGCTCGTGTGCTGGGGTCCGCGCTCTCAGACATCCCCGGCGTCGGGCCGACCACAGTCAAAAGTCTGTTACGACACTTTGGGTCGGTCACCCGAGTGAAGAAGGCTTCCCGAG
This sequence comes from Actinomycetota bacterium, assembly GCA_009704535.1. Lineage (GTDB taxonomy): Bacteria > Actinomycetota > Actinomycetes > Actinomycetales > Microbacteriaceae > Pontimonas. The sequence goes on along the minus strand of WLEA01000002.1, from coordinate 34,458 downwards.
ATGAGCTGCTTGAGGTTGAGGGGGTAGGGCGTAGGGTTGCCGACACCATCGTCGCGCACTTCGGGAATCCGGAGGCTGCCAGCGCTAGCATGAAGACATCCCAACCCTCGAGGACATGATGGCCACCTCCGCCCCCGCCGACAAAGCGGTCCTGATTGTTACGGGAATGTCAGGGGCTGGGCGCTCGACGGCCGCTAATTCGCTGGAAGACCACGGTTGGTATGTGGTGGATAACCTCCCGCCGCAGATGTTGAAGCCGCTTGTCGCCCTGTCCGAGGACCCCGCCGCAGGCATGCCGAAAGTTGCCGCTGTTATGGACTCAAGGGGTGGAACGATGTTTGGTGACGCCCGCGATGTCATCGTTGAGCTTTCCAAAGATTCCCACGTACAGGTGATGTTTTTGGACGCCACCGATGAGCAACTTGTTAAGCGCTTCGAGCAGGTGCGCAGACCCCATCCGCTCCAGGGGCAGGGGACGCTGCTGGATGGAATCTCGGCGGAGCGCACTCTGATGCAAGAGATTCGCGAGCGTAGTGACCTGGTCATCGACACGACGGGAATGAATATCCACCAACTCTCCACGGCCGTGGCGAGCGTCTACGGCGAGCCCGGGGATGCCAAGATTCGCCTGACCGTGATGAGCTTTGGCTACAAGTATGGTTTGCCCTCGGATGTGGACATGGTCGCGGATATGAGGTTCCTGCCAAACCCCTACTGGGACGAGTCATTGCGCCACCAGTCCGGTCAGGACTCCGATGTGTCCCAGTACGTCACCGGGCACCCACTCGCCGTGGAGTTCCTTGCGAACTTCGAGAAGTCCCTGGAGACCGTGCTCAAGGGCTACCAGGGGGAGAACAAAACCTTTGCGACCCTTGCGATAGGGTGTACCGGTGGTAGGCATCGCTCGGTAGCGATGGCCGAAGCGCTTTTCACACACTTAAGCCAGCACCCAGATATTCAGGTCACGCTGAAACATCGGGACTTGGGCCGCGAATAGGTATTGGTAGTCATGCACTCGCTCACGGTTTCTGTCAAGGACGAACTCGTCACAGTCACACCAGAGCACACCTCCCAGCGCCACGCAGAGCTTTCAACCATTCTTCGCTTCGCAGGTGGGCTCCACGTAATCTCGGGCAACATCGCCGTTGAGGTTGAGCTGGACCATCTCGAAGCAGCCAAGCGCGTCCGGCGCGACATCCGCGACCTCTTTGGTATGGCCACCGACGCGGCGGTGATGCAGCCCTCCGGCAATCGAAGCCACCCCGTCTATGTCGTGAGAGTCCGGCAGGGTGGCGAGACGCTCGCACGCCAAACAGGGCTGCTCGACGCCAAGAAGCGCCCAGTACGAGGCTTGCCCAACAAACTCACTACATCACCTGTCACTGACTTAGCGGCAATCTGGCGCGGTGCTTTTCTCGCAAGCGGGAGCATTAGCGAACCGGGACGCTCTGCTGCTATCGAAATTGTTGCTCCGAGCGCTGAAGCCGCTATGGCCATGGTCGGCATTGGGCAGCGCTTGGGCGTGGCGTCCAAAGCCCGTGAGGTTCGCATGGCCCACCGAATCATGGTTCGTGATGGTGACGCAATCAGCGATCTGTTGACGATAATGGGCGCCCCTGGCGCGGTGTCGGAGTGGGAGAAGCTCCGCGAGCGCAGAGAGGTCAGGGCCACCGCGAACCGCCTGGTGAACTTTGATGATGCGAATCTTCGCCGATCAGCGCAGGCCGCTGTTGCTGCCTGCGCGCGGGTCGAACGAGCGCTGGAGATTCTGGGGCCCGAGATTCCGGATCATCTTCTCTACGCCGGCAGGCTTCGGCTGTCCTTCCGCGACGCCAGCCTCGATGAGCTTGGCCACCACGCAGATCCGCCACTCACAAAAGACGCTGTCGCTGGGCGGATTAGACGCTTGCTCGCAATGGCCGATAAGAAAGCTGAAGACGCTGGGATTCCAGCAACTATGGCCAGTGTCCCTGAGGGTCTTGAGGGGCTTTGACAGACACTGTGTAACCCAGCCCTTTAGACTGAAGCCACACCAAACCACAGAAGGACGCTATGTCTCCCTACGTATTGCCAGATCTGGCCTATGACTACGCTGCCCTCGAGCCTCATATCAGCGCTCGAATTATGGAACTTCATCACTCCAAGCATCACAAAGCCTACGTCGATGGAGCGAACAATGCTCTCGCTGGGCTCGAAGAGGCAAGAGAGACGGGCAATTTCGCCAACATCAATCGTCTAGAGAAGGATCTCGCTTTCCACCTCGGCGGACACATCAACCACTCCATTTTCTGGACCAATCTTGCACCGACCTCCGGGGGGGTACCGGAGGGGGAACTCTCTGCGGCAATCAATGAGTTCTTTGGATCCTTCGACAAGTTCCAGGCCCATTTCACGGCCGCCTCGATGGGTATTCAGGGGTCGGGCTGGGGAGTGCTGTCCTTTGACCCTGTGGGCAAGCGTCTGATTATTCAGCAGCTCTTTGACCAGCAGGGAAACACCGCCCAGGCAACGATTCCCCTTCTGCAGCTCGACATGTGGGAGCACGCCTTCTACCTGGATTACCAGAACGTCAAAGCGGACTATGTGAAGGCGTTTTGGAACATCGTCGATTGGGCGAATGTCTCAAAGCGTTTTGAGGCGGCCCGCGCTGGAGCCTCTGCCACCCTGCTAATCTCGTAGGGTAGGGGCGCTGAGAGAGGCCGAAGCGTCCTTCGGCCCTAGTTTCTCCAACCTTGGAAAGAGGTTCCCCGTGGTCACGGTTGCCATCAATGGATTTGGTCGTATCGGCCGCAGTTTCTTTCGCGCAGCGCTTGCAAGCGCTCATGAAGTGAACATTGTCGCTGTCAATGATTTGACGGACCCCAAGGCGCTGGCGCACCTGCTCAAATATGACTCGGTGAACGGCCGACTTCCCGTCGAGGTCACCGCGGGCGATGGATTTATCACGGTAGACGGAAAAAAGATCACGGTGTTCGCAGAACGCGACCCCGGCACACTTCCGTGGGCGTCGCTCGGCGTTGACATAGTCATCGAATCCACTGGGTTCTTCACGGACGCAGAGAAGGCCCGAGCACACATCACCGCTGGAGCCAAGAAGGTCATCATTTCTGCCCCGGCCTCTGGCGAGGATTTCACTGTTGTCATGGGTGTCAACCACGACAAGTACGACCCCAGCACCCACCACATCGTCTCCAACGCGTCCTGCACAACGAACTGCCTTGCCCCCATGGCCAAGGTCTTCAACGACGAGTTTGGCATCGAGCGCGGTCTGATGACCACGGTGCACGCCTATACCGCGGACCAAAACCTCCAGGACGGCCCCCACAGTGACCTTCGGCGGGCACGTGCGGCGGGTATCAACATTGTTCCGACCTCGACTGGGGCAGCTAAGGCCATCGGGCTTGTGCTGCCAGAGCTTAAGGGGAAGCTCGATGGCTTCGCCCTTCGGGTGCCAGTTCCGACCGGTTCCATCACCGACCTCACAGTCGAGGCATCACGGGATGTCACTCTCGAAGAGGTCCAAGCCGCCTTCAAGAAGGCCGCAGACAAGGGTGTCTTCGCTGGCATCCTCAAGTACTCCGAGGAACCACTGGTCTCGAGCGACATCGTGGGCGATTCCTATTCCTCCATCATCGACGCGGGGCTGATTCGTGTCCTTGGAAACCAGGTGAAAATGAGCGCTTGGTATGACAACGAATGGGGCTACTCCAACCGCTTGGTTGATTTGTCCGCATTCATGGCCACATCGCTCTAGTCCTTGACTCTTCGCACGCTTGCCGAAGCTCCTGACCTGGCCGGTCAGGTGGTGTTTCTCCGTGTCGACGCCAACGTTCCACTCAAAGACGGCGTCATCACCGACGATGGGCGCATCAGGGCATTTCTGCCAACCCTCGACGTTCTGAGGAACGCCGGAGCACGTGTTGTCGTGGCCAGTCACTTAGGACGGCCCGAGGGAGTAGCAGACCCGAAGTATTCCCTGGCCCCGGTTGCCACCCGGCTTGCCGATCTCATCCAAAGACCGGTGCGATTCATCGATCATGTGTCAGGTCCAGCGGCCTTTGAGGGCGTGCGGGAGGAGGCGCCAGGATCCGTCGCTGTGATTCAGAATCTCCGATTCGACCCGAGAGAGTCGTCGAAGGTTGATAGTGACCGAGAAGCTTTAGCCGCAGAGTGGGCTGACTATGTTGATTTCGTCGTGTCGGATGGCTTTGGTGTCGTCCACCGCAAGCAGGCGAGCGTAGTCGAGCTTCCATCCCTGCGCCCGAGTGTTGCAGGGCTTCTCATCGAACGCGAGGTCGATGTTGTCACGCGGCTCACCAGGGCGGTGGAGCACCCTTACACCGTCGTTCTGGGTGGGTCCAAGGTCTCCGACAAGCTCGGTGTCATTGAAGCGCTTTTGCCAACCGCCGACAATATTCTGATCGGTGGAGGCATGGTGTTCACCGTCCTCGCCGCCCAGGGTCACGCGATTGCTTCCAGCCTTGTGGAGCGCGACAGTATCCCCACGGTTCGTGACTTTCTCAGCACGGCCACTGAGTTAGGCGTTGAGATTGTGCTTCCAGAAGACATCGTGGTCGCAGAGTCTTTCACTGCGGACAGCCCCCACGTCGTGCTGTCCTCAGACGCGCTCGAGTCCGGCCCTGCAGGAGCAGCTGGTATCGGGCTGGATATTGGACCGTCAAGTCAGAAGGTTTTTGCCGAGGTAATTCGGCGTTCAAAGACCGTGTTCTGGAACGGGCCCATGGGAGTTTTTGAGTTCGCGGCTTTCTCGGCGGGGACCCGAGCAGTAGCCGAGGCGCTCACGGCAGTTCCGGGGCTCTCGGTGGTGGGTGGCGGAGACTCCGCTGCGGCCGTACGGGCGCTCGGCTTCGACGAGGACAGCTTCGGCCACATCTCCACCGGTGGCGGAGCGAGTTTGGAGTTTCTAGAGGGCACAGTGTTGCCCGGATTGGAGATATTGGGATGGCAGAGCTAAGAGTTCCCCTCATTGCTGGCAACTGGAAGATGAATCTCGACCATCTTCAATCGATAGCTTTTGTGCAGAAGTTGGCCTGGGCACTCAAAGACGCTGGTTACCAGGAGAAGCAGGTTGAGGTCGCTGTGTTCCCCCCTTTCACTGATCTCCGGTCAGTCCAAACCCTCATCGGCGCTGATGACTTGCCACTCGCCCTTGGGGGTCAGGATCTCTCCGTTCATGACGATGGCGCCCACACAGGTGACGTGTCCGGTGTGTTCCTTAAGGCCTTGGACTGCAGGTATGTGATTGTCGGCCACTCGGAGCGTCGTGGTGACCACCACGAATCGGATGACGTCGTTGCAAGCAAGGCTGTAGCAGCTGTGCGGAACGGTCTTGTACCGATTGTGTGCGTGGGAGAGACCGCGGAGGACCTCGAACAGTTTGGCCCGAGCAAGGTTCCCCTCGACCAACTGGCCGTTGTCTTGGACCAGCTGAAGTCCTCTGACGACTATGTCGTTGCCTACGAGCCTGTCTGGGCGATTGGTAGCGGTCAGGCGGCGACGCCAGACCAGGCCGAGACTGTGGCTCGAGCGTTGCGAGCTGCTATCCAGGACAAGCACGGGGCGGACGCGGCCACTCGCACGCGGATCCTCTACGGTGGCTCCGTCAAATCGGGCAACATCGCAGGATTCATGAAACGCGAGAATGTCGACGGTGCCTTGGTCGGCGGCGCCAGCCTCGATGTGGCCGAGTTTTCTGCGATTGTTCGGTTCCCCGCGCACGTCACGATGGATAGTTAACACGCCCGTAGCGTTTATAGTGGTGGTTGCACCCAGGAGGTAGTTGTGGACGTATTGCGCGTTGTGTTTCAGGTTGTTCTGGCCATCACCAGCATTCTGTTGACGCTGATGATTTTGCTCCACCGTGGCCGTGGAGGTGGTCTCTCTGACATGTTTGGCGGCGGAGTAACCTCAAACCTCGGCTCCTCAGGGGTGGCAGAGCGTAACCTCAACCGCATCACCGTGGTGATTTCGCTGATTTGGGTCTCGAGCATCATTGTTCTTGGTTTGTTCACTCGTTTCGATGTTTAGGAGTCCCAGTGGCATCAGGTGGTAGCGCTATCAGAGGGACCAGAGTCGGCTCAGGACCGATGGGGGAGCAGGACCGTGGGATTCAAGCCGAACGGATTGCTGTGTCCTATTGGGACGCCATGGGAAACGAAACAGTCCGCTATTTCTCTGCGCACATCGACCCGGAAGAAATCCCGGAACTGATTGATTCTCCGATGACCGGGCTCCCAGCTGGTCGCGACAAGGAGAATCCGCCGGAACTTCCGGTGAACGAGCCCTATAAGACCCACCTCGCTTACGTCAAAGAACGCCGGACGGAAAAAGAAGCGGTTCAAATTCTCGAGGATGCCCTCACCAGGCTTCGTGAAAAAAAAGGCCGTCTTTAAGTAGTCGACGACAGCAGTTCGAGAACACGCCGTCTAGCCTCCTCGCTTCGCACCGTGATCGTGAGGATGGGTTGTCCGCTGTCGGCGATGACCTGGGCATCCCCTCTGGCTTGGGCAACGAGAAGCCCCGTGCAGTCGAAGTCACGTCCTGGAATGTCGAACGACGCTGTCGGAACTTCGACTATCTGGATAAAGACACCTTCGGCAGGTCCGCCTTTGTGAAACTGTCCGGTCGAGTGCAGGAATCTCGGCCCAAACCCCACGGTGACCGGTCTATTGGTGTTCTGCTCGAGAGACGTTGCAACAGCACGCCACGGTGCCTGGTCTGCGCTATTTCCGAATACACACAACGCCACATACGAAGACGTGCCTATCAGGCGAAGCAGAGTGGCGATGAGCGTCTCCGGTGAGCCACTGCCGTCGAAAGACGCCCACACGGACATCGCTTCGAGGGAGCTGCTGTCGGCAGGGTGTCCGGCCTCCCGGGAGAGAAGTTCCCTGGCCGCAATCTTTGCGCTCTCCACGTTCGGCTGGTCGAAGGGATTAACCCCGAGCTGCGCGGCAGCAAACACTGTGGCGACCTCCCAGAGCAGGATCTGCGCGCCGAGGCCGCCGGTGATTTGCACGCTCGCCGCGGAGCCGACACTCCCCACGGTGAGACAATCATCTGAATCTCTGAGACCGGACCCCACCACAGGGAGGAGTCCCCGTCCGTCCTTGCCTGTTGATTCAGCGACCAGCTGCTCGACCCAGTCTCCAAAGCCGGGCATCTCCGGGGCATCAGCTAGGAGTATTTTGTTCCGCTCGGGTGCACCGTCGGCGAGTGCCGCCCCCAGGCGCAGCCCCGGATTTGAGGGTGCATCCATAGACAGCGTGCTCCACGCCTGGTGGGCTTCATCAAGGAGCGAAACAAGGTCCATGCCGGCGAGGCCAGAGGGCACGAGACCAAACGCCGTGAGGGCCGAATATCGTCCGCCCACGGACGGGTTCGCCAAGAAAACGCGATAGCCAGAAGCAACTGATTCTTGGTGCAAGGGCGAATCTGGGTCAGTGACCACGACAATACGACTCGAGGGGGACAGGCCCTGATCCAGTAGTGCCTTCTCGAAAATTCGGCGAGCCGAGTCAGTCTCCACCGTCCCGCCCGACTTGGACGAGACCACCACGACAGCATCGGAGAGGTCGCTTTCCAGCACTGGGGCCAGGGCATCACCGTGAGTAGTGTCGCTCACGACAAGGGGCACTCCGGCACTCGCGCACATGACCTCAGGCCCTAAGGACGAGCCACCCATACCGCACAAAATCACGCGAGAGGCACCCTCAGCAAGTAGGGCCTCGCGCAAATCAGTGATTTCACTGACAAGAGCTCGCTGAGCCTGAGGATCATCGACCCAACCCAAGCGGACACTCGCCTCGCTCAGTGCTGCCTGCCCCCAGAGCGTGGGGTCCTTCGCGAAAAGCCGGCTGGCAAAACGCTCCGCCACCGCGGTGCTCAGCACAGAGCCGATTCCCTGTTCCAGGGAGGGCTCAAGCGCAACAATCACTGTTCTACTCGGCTTGATCCATGGCGCTCTGGACGGTGTCCAGTAACTCGTGCCAGGACTGGACAAACTTGGCTACCCCGTCGCGCTCAAGCTCATCCGTGACTGCGTCAATCGAAATCCCCAGCGCTGCGAGGCCCGCCATCACCTTGGCAGCCAGAGCGTAGTCGCCTGTGACGCGATCGGCGATCGGCCCCGCGAAATCGGCAACCGCACGCAGGGTCTTCTCGGGCATCGTGTTGACGGTCTGTTTCACCGCGAGCTCGGTCACATACAGCGCCGGGGGCAGAGCAGGGTCTTTCACACCGGTCGAGGCCCAGAGCGGGCGCTGGAGGTTCATTCCCGCTGACAGAAGGGTGACCGCCGATTCCGAGGAATGGCGCTCTTGGAACAGCTGATAAGCCAAGCGAGCGTTCGCCACGGCGGCACTCGATCGTAAGGCCTTGGCCTCCGGGCTACCGAGCGCATCGAGTGTGGCATCCACCGCGCTATCGACACGTGAGACGAAGAACGATGCAACAGAGTAAATCCGAGAGACATCGTGACCGGCCTTAAGAGCGAGCTCGATTCCCGCAAAATAAGCGTCGATGACCTCGCGATAGCGCTCGATGCTGAAGATGAGCGTCACGTTGACGCTAATCCCCTCAGCCAGAACGCGAGTGATGGCCGGCAAACCCTCGCGGGTGGCGGGAATCTTGATCATCAGATTCTCGCGGCTAACCGCAGTCCACAACTCCAGGGCTTGAGCAACAGATCCCTCGGTGTCGCGGGCGAGCAGAGGGGACACCTCGAGAGACACGCGTCCATCAACACCACTGGTCTTGTCATAGACAGGACGGAGCAGGTCACAAGCGCCCTGCACATCGCTAATCATGATGCGGAACACCGCTTCTTCAGCAGTCACACCTTCACGCTTCATGGCCTGGATATCTGGAGCGTAAGAGTCACTGCCGGAAACCGAGCCAGCGAAGATCGTGGGATTGCTGGTGACCCCCACCACGTTGTGGTGAGCAATGAGCTCGGCCAATGACCCAGAGGTGAGACGATCCTTGGAAAGGTCATCAAGCCAGATACTGACTCCAAGTGACGCGAGCTGTTGCGTGGGGGAATCGGACACGTCAGCCTTCCTTCCTCGTAGAAGCAATGCTGGCAGTAGCAGCCACCACCACAGCCTCGACTGTGATGCCGAACTCGCGATAGAGGGTGTCCGCGTCTGCTGAGGCACCGAAGTGTTCCAGCGATACAGCGCGACCGTGATCGCCCAAGAACTTCTGCCAACTCTGGGCGATACCGGCTTCGACAGTCACCCGTGCGCGAACGGCGGAGGGCAGCACAGAGTCGCGGTAGCTGGCGCTCTGCTCATCGAACCACTCCACGCAGGGCATGGACACAACCCGTGTCGAGATACCCGTCGCCTCGAGCTCTTCGCGAGCCTTCAGAGCCAAAGCTACTTCCGAGCCCGTCGCGATGAGGATGCACTCGGGAGCGCGTGAGCCTTCAACCAAAACATATCCGCCGTGCGCGGTGTGGGACGCATGAGCGAGGACGGTGCTCGTGGCCAGGCCGCTGCCTCGGGCAAGAACCGGCACAGCTTGACGAGTGAGCGCAATACCGGCAGGGCGCGTCCTGCGCTCCATCATGGTCTTCCACGCCCACGCGGTTTCGTGCGCGTCAGCTGGGCGAACAACGTCGAGGCCTGGGATAGCTCGAAGACTGGAGAGCTGTTCGACTGGCTGGTGGGTCGGGCCGTCCTCGCCGAGGCCTATGGAATCGTGGGTCCACACATAAAGCGCGGGAATCTTCATGAGCGCGGCAAGCCTGATGGCCGGGCGCATATAGTCGCTGAAGATGAGGAAGGTGCCCACAAATGCTCGGGTTGGTCCGTGCAAAAGGATTCCGTTGAGTATCGAGGCCATTGCATGTTCTCGGATGCCAAAGTGCAAAACGCGCCCGGAGTAGGAGGCAGTCCACTCGTTGGTTGAATGCTCTGGGGGCGCAAAAGACTGCGCACCTTTAATGGTGGTGAGGTTTGATTCGGCCAAGTCCGCAGAACCACCCCACAGCTCCGGCAGGACCGCAGCAAGAGCGTTGATGACTTCGCCTGAAGCCTGCCTGGTGGAAAGCTTCTCCAGGCCCTCAAAGGTGGGTAGCACTCCGGCAAGATCTGGTATCGAGCCAGACTGCAGTCGCTCGAGTAGTGCAGCGCGATCCGGATTTGCAGACACCCACTGCGTAAACCGGGCGTCCCACTTCGAGCGGGCGGCTGCCGAGCGGTCTCGGAGTCCACGCGAGTGCTCGATAACCTCTGCTTCGACGACGAAGCTCTGGTCAGTTGGGAAACCCAGTACCGCCTTCAGCGCAGATGCCTCATCGGCGCCGAGTGCGGATCCGTGAATCTTTCCGGTGTTCTGTTTGGTGGGTGCTGGCCAGCCGATAATGGTCTTCACGGTGATGAGCGAGGGTCTCGACGTCTCCGCCTTAGCGGCTTCAATGGCCTGGAAAAGAGCGTCAACGTCCTCGTTGTAGGACGAAGCATCGCCGAAGTCAACCGTGTGGACATCCCAGCCATAGGCCTTATACCGCGCACTCACGTCCTCGGTAAAGGCAATGTCGGTGTCGTCTTCAATCGAGATTTTATTGGCGTCGTAGAGGACCACCAGGTTGCCAAGCTTCTGATGACCGGCAAGGGACGCGGCCTCAGCCGTCACACCCTCTTGCATGTCACCATCACTGGCAATGACGTAGATGACGTGATCAAAGACTGAGTCGCCAGCCGGTGTGTCCGGATCCAACAGCTCACGTTCGAAACGAGAAGCATAGGCAAATCCAGTTGCCGATGCGAGACCTTGGCCCAGAGGCCCCGTGGTGATTTCAACGTGATCTGTGTGGCCAAACTCTGGGTGGCCAGGCGTCAGCGAACCCCATGTCCGAAGCGCCTTGAGGTCATCGAGTTCAAGGCCGAACCCGCCCAGGTAGAGCTGAACGTACTGGGTCAAGGAGGAGTGGCCAGCCGAGAGGATGAAGCGATCCCGACCGAGCCAATGGGGGTCGCTGGGGTCGATGTTCATGACCTTTTGGTAGAGGAGATAGGCAACAGGGGCAAGGCTCATGGCGGTTCCCGGGTGACCATTCCCTACTTTCTCGACGGCGTCCACCGCGAGAACGCGAGCTGTATCCACTGCCCGCCGGTCGAGGTCGGAGAAAATCGAAGCCATAGCCACATAGTCCTTTTGTGAGCGGAAACATTCCCTGATGGGCGCCAAACGAGGAAGCGACCCGTGCCAGCTCGCCCAGTATATCCGGGGGTGGAGAGGCTCCGGCGCTAGGACCACGCTCAGGGTTTTCAATATCGGGGGAACTAGTATGGGGCCGCTGTGTCTGCCAACAAAACTCTCACCCCGCGAGCCACAATGCCCGCGCTGTCAGCTCTCCCGCGCGCTTGGGCCTTGCTTCGTGCATACATCGCGCTGACAAAGCCACGGGTTATTGAGCTGTTGTTGGTGACCACCGCACCAGTGATGATTCTCGCCCAGCGCGGCATACCGGACCTCTGGCTGGTCGTCGCCACCCTGATTGGTGGCTCGCTATCCGCTGGCAGCGCCAACGCCCTTAACATGTATATCGACCGCGATATTGACGCGGTCATGGGTCGCACGCAGTCACGTCCGCTGGTGACCGGTGTACTCACTGGGGTCCAGGCTCTGGTGTTTGCCTCGACGCTCGGGGTCCTCTCAACTGCCTGGCTGTGGCTGTTCACGACTCCGTTAGCAGCTCTGCTGTCCGTTGTCGCTATTCTTTTCTACGTTTTCGTGTACACGCTGTGGCTGAAGCGACGCAGCGAGCAGAACATCATTTGGGGCGGTATAGCCGGATGCTTCCCCGTTCTGATCGGCTGGGCGGCGGTCACAGGGTCCCTGAGCTGGGAGCCCCTGATTCTCTTCCTTGTTGTCTTTCTCTGGACGCCGCCCCACTATTGGCCACTCTCCATGCGCTACAAGGACGACTACGCGAGTGTCTCAGTGCCCATGCTCGGCGTCGTTCGTGACGCCCCGGTCGTGGGACTTCAAGTCATCCTCTACGCCTGGGCTACCGTGGCGGCCTCGTTGTTGTTGATTCCCGTTGCTCCCATGGGCTGGATCTACACAGTGGTGGCACTGGGTTCAGGGGCGTGGTTCATCCTGGAGTCCCACCGCCTCTACCAGCGCGCGCTAGCTGGCTTAGAGGTGCAGCCGATGCGAGTGTTTCACTCGAGCATTACCTATCTGACATTGCTCTTCATTGCTGTTGGCGTTGACCCACTAGTTCAGCTCTAGCGGGTTCAACCCTCTGCGCCACGAGTACGCTGACCGCAATCGCCACCAGAACGGCCGCCATCACCATGTGGATGCCAACAAACAATTCGGGTAGGCCGTTGCGCGCCTGGTAAAGGCCAATGCCAATCTGCCCGATGGTCACCAGCAGCAGAGCCGTGGTGGTGCGTTTAAATCGCGGGGAGCCCACGCCGGAAAACCAGGCAAGCACGCTCAGCACAGCCACTAGGCCCAAGAACACATAGGAGGGCCACGCGTGAAAATGCTGGAGTAACCAGGAATCGAGCCCGTTTCGTGCGACTCCTCCATCACCCGCGTGAGGACCAGATCCGGTTGTCAGAATGCCCATGAGGACTGAGATCGTCAGAACGCCAAGCAGTGTCCCGGAGAGAAGCCTGACCGGTGCGGGCACGCTCCACTGGCTGGTTCGCGCACCGACGCGAACCCGGTAGAGGAGTATGGCCGCTAGCGCCACCAACACAGTCGAGAGAAGGTAGTGCAGCCCAACCACGTAGGGGTTGAGGTCGGTGAGCACCGTAATCCCACCGATGACTGCCTGGCCAGGGATGCCCAGTCCAATCACCAGCGACAAGGTGAAGAGCTCGGGCCGTTCCTTCCGGAGCCGAAGCACTGCAACAAACATGGCAATCGCGATGAGAATGAGGACAAACGTGAGCAATCGGTTACCAAACTCAATGATTCCGTGGAAACCCATCTCCGGCGTCGTCACAAAGGAGTCCTCCGTGCAGCGCGGCCAGGTGGGACATCCGAGCCCCGAGCCAGTCAGCCGGACAGCACCGCCAGTGCCGATGATCAGAATCTGAGAGACCAGACTTGCCCACGCAGCGACGCGAACCCGTCGATCGATGGTGTCAGGAAGCCAGTTCCACAGCGATTTCACGGATTATGACCTTCACTCTCAGGGTGTAGCCCGATACACTGAGGGAATCGGGTGGCTGCGTTGCTGCCCATCGGGGTGGTGATCCCTTCGGCGCTCGCTAGGAGTGAGTGTAAGAGAGAAAACCTGGTGCCTGCTGGGTGGTGGGCGTCGAGCACAAACAGGGAACGGTGAAACGGAGAGTCATGTCTGACGTACTTCTCGATCGACCAGAGCTCGAAGGTCTTGGAAACTATGAGTTTGGTTGGCACGACGCCGATGCTGCCGGACAGAGCGCCACGCGCGGAATTTCCGAGGACGTGGTGCGCAACATCTCGGCATTAAAGAATGAACCTGAGTGGATGCTCAAGGCCCGTCTCAAAGGTCTGGCTCTTTTCGAGAAGAAGCCCATGCCCAACTTCGGCGCTGATCTTTCCGGGATTCACTTCGACACAATCAAGTATTTTGTTCGCTCGACCGAGCGTCAAGCGCAAACCTGGGAGGACCTTCCCGACGAAATTCGTGAGACCTATGAACGTCTGGGTATTCCCGAGGCGGAACGTTCTCGCTTGGTGTCTGGTGTTGCGGCGCAGTACGAATCAGAGGTTGTCTATCACCAAATTCGCGAGGATCTCGAAGCACAGGGGGTGTTGTTCCTCGACACCGACACCGCGCTTCGCGAGCACCCCGAGTTCTTCACCGAATACTTTGGCACCGTGATTCCGGCCGGCGACAACAAGTTTGCGGCCTTGAACACGGCCGTGTGGTCCGGTGGGTCGTTTGTCTATGTTCCCCCCGGCGTTCGGGTCGACATCCCTCTGCAGGCTTATTTCCGAATCAACACAGAAAACATGGGGCAGTTCGAGCGCACACTCATCATCGCCGACGAGGGCAGCTACGTGCACTACATCGAGGGCTGCACCGCTCCCATCTATTCGACCGACTCGCTGCACTCGGCGGTCGTCGAAATCATCGTTAAGAAGAATGCCCGTGTTCGCTACACGACCATTCAGAACTGGTCCACAAACGTATACAACTTGGTGACCAAGCGGGCTATTGCCCATGAAGGCGCCACCATGGAGTGGATCGATGGCAATCTAGGGTCCAAAGTCACGATGAAGTACCCGTCTGTTTTCTTGGTGGGCGAGCACGCCAAGGGAGAGACTCTCTCTGTTGCTTTTGCTGGTCCCGGTCAGCACCAGGACGCCGGGGCAAAAATGATTCACATGGCTCCGTACACGACCTCGTCGATCGTCTCGAAGTCGATTGCCCGTGGCGGCGGTCGTGCCGGATATCGCGGTGAAGTCCGAGTTGACGAGAACGCTCACCACTCAGCAAACACCGTGAGGTGTGATGCCCTGCTGATCGACACGATCTCGCGGAGCGACACCTATCCAGCCATCGACATCCGGGTTGACGATGTCCAACTCGGCCACGAAGCGACGGTGTCCAGAGTGAGCGAAGAGCAACTCTTCTACCTCCAGAGTCGCGGACTCGCCGAAGAGGAGGCGATGGCGATGATTGTCCGCGGATTCATTGAGCCGATTGCGCGCGAGCTGCCCATGGAATACGCACTCGAGCTCAACAAACTTATTGAAATGAACATGGAAGGCTCCGTCGGCTAAATGAGTTCCCCACAGACGGGCGCCTCGATCTCCGAGGCGCCACCCCAGGTTGCACTGCCGGACGTGCCAGTACAGACTCGCTCGGAGCGTTTCCAGTCAGTTTCGGTTGCCGACTTTCCAGTGGTTACTGGTCGCGAACCAGAGTGGAAGCTGACCCCGGTGGCAAAGTTGCGACCTCTCATCGACGGGACCCTTGATGGCTCCAGCTATGCCATCGATGCCAGTACCGCCGATGGCTTCCGCTACAGCTTTGTCCCATCCCAGCACGTCGCTCGAGGAGTGGCGGGGCTTCCCGAAGATCGCGCAGCCGCCAACGCGTGGGAGTCGACTGACGAGGTGTTGGTCATTGACTTGACGGAGGGGCTCTCGCAGACCGTGGTGCTGAGCCGCCGAGACATGGGAGTGGCGCCCCGTGCGGCCCACACTCTGATTCGAGTAGCGGCCAACACTCACGCAACCCTGGTGGTTCGCTCGAGCGGAGATGCCCTCCTTGCCGAGAACGTTGAGTTCGATCTCGCGAACGATTCCAGCCTGCACGTCGTATTCGTGCAGGACTGGAACGCAGGTGCAATTCAGTACGCGCACCACCTCGCCCATGTTGGCAAGGGCGCGGTGCTGACTCATATCTCAGTGTCTCTCGGGGGAGACGTTGTAGTTGTCAATCCCTCTGTTCAGCTCGTGGGAGAGGGCGGCGAGGGACATCTATTTGGAGCCTACTTTGCCGATGCGACCCAGCACCTGGAGCACCGGGTCTATGTTCACCACCAGGGCCCAAAGACTCTGTCCCGAGTGTCCTACAAAGGCGCACTTCACGGCGCGGGCGCCAGGACGGTGTGGATTGGCGATGTACTGATCGGCCCAGCTGCAGTAGGTACAGATTCTTACGAGCAGAATCGCAACCTTGTCCTGAGTGAGGGCACGCGGGCCGACTCTATTCCCAACCTTGAAATCAAGACCGGGGATATCGAAGGGGCCGGCCACGCGAGTGCCACTGGCCGTTTCAACGACGAGCAACTGTTTTATCTTCAGTCACGCGGAATCAAGGAACTTGATGCCAGGCGATTGGTCGTGATGGGCTTTCTGGTGGATATCATTTCTCGAATCAATGACACCGAGTTGGTCGAGCTGCTTACCGAGCGCATCCGAACCAAACTCTCTGCGACGGAGGAAGCATCATGACTGCCGTGAAGATCTGCCCTGCTGCCGACATCGCCGTGAACCAGCCACTCAAAGTCACCATCGAAGGTGTGCCCATTGCCGTGGTGAAGGACTCTGCTGGCACGGTGCACGCGATTGGCGACACGTGTAGTCACGGAGAGATTGCCCTGTCGGAAGGCTTTGTGGAGGATGACACGCTCGAGTGTTGGGCGCACGGGTCAAAGTTTGAGTTGACCACCGGCAAGCCCAAGAACTTTCCCGCATTTGAGCCTGTGCCCGTCTACAGCGTCACCATCACCGATGGTGATGTCTACATTGACCCCACACCCCTCGTTATTTCCTAGAAAGCCAAGAAGGCACGAACATGAGCACGCTAGAGATTAAGAACCTGCACGTATCAATCGAAACCGATCAGGGCCCTGTCGAAATTCTGAAGGGCATAGACCTCACCCTCCACGCCGGAGAGACCCACGCCATCATGGGCCCCAACGGGTCTGGTAAATCCACGCTCGCGTACACGATTGCCGGCCACCCGCGCTACACGGTCACAGAGGGGTCCATCTCGCTTGATGGTTCTGATGTGCTGGCCATGAGTGTTGATGAGAGAGCGAAAGCTGGCCTTTTCCTGGCAATGCAGTACCCCGTCGAGGTTCCGGGCGTTAGCGTCAGCAACTTTTTGAGAACTGCCAAGACCGCGCTGGCCGGCAAGGCCCCCGCCCTTCGAGAATGGGTTGGGGAGCTCCGTGGAGCCATGGAGTCCCTGCGGATGGAGCCAGGTTTTGCCGAGCGCAATGTGAACGAGGGCTTCTCGGGTGGCGAAAAGAAGCGCCACGAGATCATGCAACTTCAGCTACTCAAGCCCAAGTTCGCGGTGCTGGACGAAACTGATAGTGGACTTGATGTCGACGCGTTGAAAATCGTCTCCGAAGGTGTGAACGCAGCAAAGGCAGCAACAACCTTGGGAGTGCTTCTCATTACGCACTACACGCGCATTCTTCGCTACATCACTCCGGACCACGTTCACGTGATTGTTGCCGGAAAATTGGTGGATAGCGGTGGACCCGAACTGGCAGACACCCTGGAGAATGAAGGCTACGACCGCTACCTGGCGCCCTCGGTGGCCTAGGAAAGGGGCCGGAGAATATGTCTACCATCGCACTGTCCGCTGAACGCTTTGACAGCGTCGAGGAAGGGCTCAAAAACGTCATAGACCCCGAGCTCGGGGTCAACATCGTTGACCTGGGACTCATTTATGACCTGTCCTGGGACGACGACGAAGACGCGCTGATTATCAGCATGACGCTCACCTCTGCGGGGTGCCCCCTCACCGACGTCATTGAAGAGGAGATGGGCAAGGCCCTGGATGGGATCGTTGAGCGTTTTCGGATCAACTGGGTCTGGATGCCACCGTGGGGCCAGGAGAAGATTACGGCCGACGGTCGTGACATGATGAGAGCGCTCGGATTCTCGATTTAACTCTCTCGTGTTGTCTCGAATCAACCCATCAGTGTGAGGCAGCATGCTCCAGGTAGAAAACCTTCAGATTCGGCTCGGCGCCCGTGTGCTCCTTGACGGGCTATCTTTCCGTGTCGATAAAGGCGACAAGGTGGGGCTCGTCGGTCGTAATGGCGCGGGAAAGACCACTCTAACCCGAGTCATTTCCGGTGAAATAGCCCCGACAGCGGGATTTGTTCACGTCAACGGAGAGGTCGGCTACTTACCCCAGGACCCGCGCGCCGGCGACCCTGACGCAACTGCGCGAACTCGCATCCTCGATGCTCGCGGACTTGGCACAGTGATGGCGGCGATGAAGAAGGCCAGCCTCGACATGGGTTCCTCTGATGACGCTATCGCGCAGGCGGCGATGAAGAAATATGGGCGCCTCAATGATCAATTCTTGGCGGCGGGCGGTTACCACGCTGAAGCTGAGGCCGCCACGATTGCCTCCCATTTGAACCTTCCGAACTCCCTGCTCGATCAAACTTTGGCGACGCTCTCCGGTGGTCAACGCCGCAGGATTGAACTGGCACGTATTCTCTTTCAAAATGCACCTCTTATGGTTCTTGACGAGCCGACCAACCACCTCGATGGCGATTCGGTGGTGTGGCTGAGGGCGTTCCTGTCGCAGTACCCAGGGGGAGTAATCGTAATCTCCCACGACGTTGCCCTGGTGGAGGAGACAGTAAACCGGGTGTTCTACCTTGACGCGAACCGATCCACCATCGACATCTACAACATGTCCTGGAAGCTCTATCTGCGCCAGCGCGAGGCGGACGAGGAACGTCGCCGCAAAGAACGCTCCATTACGGAGAAGAAAGCGAGCTCTTTACACCAACAGGCTGCTCGATTTGGGGCCAAAGCGAGCAAGGCCGCCGCGGCGCACCAGATGGTTGCCCGCGCCGAGAAGATGCTGGCCGGCCTGGATGACGTGCGAGCTGTCGATCGGGTGGCGAAGTTGCGATTTCCCGAGCCTGCGGCATGTGGCAAGACGCCGCTGTTTGCCCACAACCTTTCCAAGAGTTACGGGTCCCTTGAAATTTTCACCGCCGTTGATTTGGCCATTGACCGTGGTTCCAAGGTCGTCATCTTGGGACTAAACGGTGCCGGCAAGACGACTCTTCTCAGAATTCTTGCTGGCGTGGATGCCCCCGACACCGGCGAAGTTGAGGCGGGCCACGGTCTTCGAGTTGGCTACTACGCCCAAGAGCACGAGACGCTCGACATTAATCGCACCGTCTTGGAGAACATGCTGGCAGCATCTCCGAGCCTGGGGGAGACAGAAGCTCGCAAAGTCCTGGGATCGTTTCTTTTCACCGGCGACGACGTTCTGAAACCGGCTGGTGTTCTCTCGGGTGGCGAAAAAACCAGGCTCTCATTGGCAACACTTGTCGTGTCCCAGGCAAACGTCCTTCTATTGGACGAGCCCACCAACAACCTTGACCCCGCCTCGCGGGAGGAAATCCTTGACGCGCTAGCCCACTACAAGGGCGCGGTGGTCCTGGTGAGTCACGATGATGGCGCAGTCGTTGCGCTTAATCCAGAGCGGGTGCTGATCATGCCAGATGGTGTCGAAGACCACTGGAACGCCGAGTATCAAGATTTGATTTCGCTGGCCTAAATTCGTGCTCGATCGAGCAGTGCGTCTTCCTCGTCAGCGTCGCTTTTCTTCGTTCTCTCCGGAGGTTCAATTCCCGCTTCGCGCCTGGCCTCGCCGCGAAGTAAAGCAAAGAACGCGGTGAGGGCCAGCAGGGCAAAAACGAACCATTGCAGGGTGTAGCTGAGGTGGGGGCCTTCATCCAGTACAGGGCGAAGTACCGGTAGTGGTGCTACCGCTGACTCTGGCGTCTCGCTGTCCAGGAGCAGAAAGTACGTTGTCTCGAGGTCGTAACCCACGACACCCTTCATCGCCTCCAGGTCAATGCTTGGAAGCTGGCCCTCGGGTGCTCCTCGTCCAGGAAGTGTTGGCTCGCCGGGCTTGATCCGCGCCACCAGTGAAACTTCGCCAATAGGTGCGCCCGGAACGACATCCGGGAAGTCACTGGCCTCGCCTGTGGGTATCCAGCCGCGGTTAACCACCACGATGAGGCCACTGTCCGTGCGCAGGGGGACAAGCACTTCGAAGCCCACCTGTCCGCCACGCGGCCTGGTTCTCGCAAGAATCAGATCACCCGGCAGATACTCTCCGTTGACCACGACCGGAGTCCACTGCTCTCGCGCGGGGGAGAACCCGCCAGTCGTCACGACACTCATAAACTCCGCTGGTTCTTTGTCCCAGTGTGACTCGAGAACGTCGATGGCTGCAACGGCCTGGCCTCGCCGGTCCCATTGCCACAGCCCGAAGAAACTCGAGACCAGTGCGAAGACAATAGTCAGCGCCAGATACCCGATCCAGCGCCTGGTGAAGAGTAGCCGAATCATGCGCCCTCTCCGGAGAGCGCTACAGCCCGGACAGGGAACCCACGTTGACCCAGATATCCCTCAAAAAAGACTTTATGGTCAGGACACGATAGCCAGATTTTTTCCCGCTCGGGGCCGTGAATCTTCGGATTTCGCCACACAATCTGCCACGCCGGAGATTCCTGACAGGAGGTGCGGGAGCACCGGGTAGACCCTGCGTGGAACTCTGAGAACATCACTGCTGGCTGGTGACGCTCACCGTGCCGGGGCGCAAGGGAGTGGCCTGCTGACCGTCTTTGGTGGCTGAATTTGCCACGACCACTGCGAAATAGGGCAGAACTATGGCTCCGAGGGCGGGAATGAGGAGCCACCACCCAGAGACGAGAAAACACGCCCCTATGCACGCGAGCCTGATCCCCATCGCAACGGTGTATCTAATCATCCGAACGCGCCGCTCCCGATCGGGAGCGTTCTGCAATGAGGTCACGGTGTGAGGAGCCGACATAGTGTCCTCATAGTAGAACAGTCGTCTGCCAATAAGCTTATGAACTATGACAGCTTCCAGGACAGTCCTCATCACTGGCGGTAACCGTGGCATCGGCTATGCCATAGCGGAGCGTTTTCTCAGCGACGGATATCAGGTCGCCGTGACTGCCCGCTCGGGTAACGGTCCCGAGGGTTCGATGACCGTGAGAGCCGATGTCACCGACAGCTCCAGCCTGGACAGAGCAATTGCCGAAGTCGAAGCGGCCTGTGGCCCGATTAGTGTCCTGGTCGCCAACGCGGGAATCACCAAGGACACGCTGCTCATGAGAATGTCGGATGAAGAATTCGACAGTGTTATTGAGACCAATCTCGGTGGCGTTTTTCGAGTAGTCAAGCGCTGCATCACACCAATGATCAAGGCCAAGTATGGCCGCGTCATTCTCATCTCAAGCGTGGTGGGTCTCTTTGGTTCGGCTGGCCAGGTCAATTACTCGTCATCGAAAGCAGCTCTCGTAGGTTTTGCCCGCTCGTTGACTCGGGAACTCGGTGGGCGCGGAATCACTGCCAATGTCGTCGCCCCGGGGTTCATTACGACCGACATGACCAAAGCGCTCGCACCAGAGCAGGCGGAGGCCTACCTCAAGTCAATTCCTGCTGGCCGGTTTGCCGATCCCGCCGAGGTCGCTGGTGTCGTGCTCTGGCTTGCGTCAGATGATGCGGGGTATATCTCTGGTGCTGTGATCCCGGTTGATGGTGGACTGGGGATGGGACACTAATCGCGCAGTAGTCCCAACAACAGGAGCATCTGGCTCAGATCGGGCGTGTCCAGCGCAACATCGGCGGCGGCGCGAGCGACGGGCTTGCCCATGTATGCCACGCCCAGGCCGGCCCAGGCGAGCATTTCGACGTCGTTTCCGCCATCGCCCACCGCAATAGTGCGCTCCCTCGGAATTCCGGCGCTCCGCGCCCACTCCTGAAGTGCGGTCACCTTCGCGCGGGCATCAATCAAGGGACCCACAATTTTGCCCGTGAGCATGCCCCCGTTGACTTCCAACCGGTTGGCACGGTGAAAATCCAAACGCAAGTCCTCAGCTATCGAATCAATCATGCTGTGGAAGCCACCGGAAACCGCTCCCACGAGATGGCCCTCAGCGTGGAGAGTATCCACCAAGACCCGGGCGCCCGCACTCAGGCGCACTTTTCTAGAGGCTTCGTTGACCGAGGTTTCAGGCGTTCCCTCTAGAGCGGCAACGCGTCTGCGCAAACTCTCTTCGAAGTCGAGTTCACCGCGCATGGCTGACTCTGTGATGGCAGAAACCTCGCGGGCAATGTCCTTGGAAACCTGCGCAGCGAGCAGGTCTATACCTTCATCCTGCGTCAGTGTCGAATCGACATCCAACACCACCAGAAGCTGATGAGAGGTCATCGCGGGGCTCTCCACTGAGGAAACACCCCTCAAGCGTAGGCCATCAACGCCGGCCCACCTCCTGGCGTTCTGCCCTGTGGAGTAGGCTTGGACAACAATGACCACAGTTGCTTTGCTCGATAATGTTGGCTTCGAACGCGACGGTCGCCCCATTCTCAGGGACATTTCTTGGACCATTGACCAGTCTCAGAGGTGGGTGATTGTCGGGCCCAACGGGGCTGGGAAGACGACCCTACTGGGCAT
The DNA here is from genome assembly GCA_009704535.1 of Actinomycetota bacterium. Taxonomy (GTDB): domain Bacteria; phylum Actinomycetota; class Actinomycetes; order Actinomycetales; family Microbacteriaceae; genus Pontimonas. The sequence goes on along the minus strand of WLEA01000002.1, from coordinate 12,482 downwards.
GCTCGCGTCATTTGTCCAGCCATCACAGGGAACAGTCACGATTCTGGGTGAGCGCCTTGGCAAAACAGACGTGTTTGAGCTTCGGCCCCGTGTCGGCTTTGCAAGTAGCGACATGGCTCGGCGCATTCCCGACAACGAGACGGTGACTGACGCCGTCTTGACGGCAGCATGGGGCGTCACCGGCAGGTGGCAGGAAACCTATGAGGACATCGATGTGAGGCGAGCCAAGCGTGTTCTCAGTGAATGGCGCCTTGATCACCTGGCAGCCAACTATGTCGGAACTCTCTCGGATGGCGAACGCAAGCGCGTGCAGATTGCCCGCGCAGTAATGACTGACCCAGAGTTGCTGCTGCTTGACGAACCGGCAGGCAGTCTCGATGTCGGGTCACGTGAGGACGTCATTGAGATGCTCGATCATTTCTCAGGGGAGGCCAGTTCGCCGGCGATGGTGATGGTCACTCACTATGTCGAGGAGATCCCCGCCGGGTTCACGCACATTCTTGTATTGCAGGATGGCGCAATCATCGCCCAGGGCCCCATCGCCGACACCCTCACCGGTGAGGTGATGAGCGAGGCGTTTGGGAGACCATTGTCCATCACTCATAACAATGGTCGATATCAGGCGACAGCATTGTGAAATTGCTGATAAAGTAAGCCCTTGGACCGCTTACGCAGATGCTCTGCCAGACGTCAAGGATTTCCTATGAGAGCTGACATTCACCCCGATTACGCCCCGATTGTCTTTCGTGACCTCACCTCGGGAGAGAGCTTCCTCACGCGTTCGACCGCGAAGAGTGACAAGACCATCGACTGGGAAGACGGAAACACCTACCCCGTGATTGACGTTGAAATCTCCAGCGCTTCACACCCTTTTTACACCGGCAAGCAGCGCATTCTTGACTCGGCCGGCCGTGTCGAGAAGTTCAACCAGCGTTTCAAGAGCTTCGGTAAGTAACTAGGCCTTCACCGGCCATGCGCCGGTTGCTACGAATCCCGCATCGCCCTGATTGCGCCGGAACGACTGGTAGTTCTCGGCCCATTCGCGCGACCAGATTACCTGTTGATCATGCAGCCACTGGGCATCGCCCTCCAGCTGCGCGTCATGGGCCCGGAGAATTGCCTGAGCCACTCGGCCGGCCGCGATTGCGTCGGCGTCAGCAGTGTGTGAGTCTTCCAGCCGAACGAGGTAATGAGCAGCAGCCATCTGGAGCGTTCGTTTACCCTTGCGATAGGTATCGACCTTTCGGTCAATAACCAGAGGGTCAATAATTGGTCGCGGGTCGATGAGTGGCTCACATCCGTGACGAACCGACTCGTGGTGGAGAATCGAGAAGTCATAGGAGGCGTTGTAAGCAACAATCGGCAAACCCTGGGCCAGATAGACCTCCAGTGCCGACCGGATTTCGTTGACGACTTCTCCAGCGGGCCGGCCATCTCGCTGCGCGACTTCTGTCGTGATGCCGTGGACTGCCGTTGCCTGGTCCGGGATTACAACACCAGGGTCCGCGAGCCAGGAATGCGCCTCTACAGTTTCTCCCTGGGAACCAATAACTCCCACGTAGGCGGTGACAATGCGCGCGTGCCGAGTGTCAAGGCCTGTGGTTTCAGTATCAAAAACTACTAATGTGTCGCTCCAGTGGCCCATAGAGCCGAGCCTATTCCACGCCACCGACCGCGCCGTGGAGGACACTAGTGACGCGGGCTATCTTCTCTCGCCTCCGCAGGGTTTTGGTCCTCAAACTCGACGGCTGCCAGGTTATGTGCGGCAACTTCCATCGGATCGTCAAATGCCACCAGCTCGAGACTGCCAGCAACCATCCGAAAGCTGTGGACGGAACAGTTGGTGATTGGTTCGTTGTGTTGGCCAGGGGCGACATGTTCGACGACGCTGCGAATCACACCGCCGTGGGCCACAGCAATAACGTCGGAGTCCGGATGCCTTAGCGCAAGCTCACGCAGGACGGCCAATGCTCTGGCGGTAACAGCTTCACGCGGTTCTCGACCCGGGATTTCAGTTCCGGGAGGATACAGATGATCCAAGTCTTGACCGTTTGAGCCCTCGGCGTCGCCGTAGTTGCGCTCGATGAGACCCTGGAAGATTTCAGGCTCCGGCATCCCCAAGCGCTCCGCGATGACGCGGGCTGTGTCTCTGGCCCGAGAGAGGGGACTGGAGACAATCGCGTCAAAACTGTGGGCAGAAAGTATCTCTGCAACAGCGTGGGCTTGTTCAAGCCCGGTGTCATTGAGAGGGATGTCGCTCACTCCCTGGATGCGCCGGACTTTGTTCCACTCAGTTTCGCCATGGCGAACAATAAAGAAGCGGGTCATTAATCTCCTGGGCTAAAGCTCTAGGGGTGTCTAGACGGAGCCAGATTGAAGACCACCAACGAGGGCGTCGAGAGTCTCTGATGTTCCTGCTTCGATTCTAACGGTGGCGAGCCGGTCGGCCTTGGTAGGCCCTCGGTTGATGATCACGATGGGAATCTTCTTTCTGTGGGCAAGATTGACCAGCCGCATGCCGGTGTTCACCACGAGGGAAGAACCAGCGATGATGAGAGCCTCCGAGCGTGCAATTAGACTCGCGGCTTGATCAAACACCCCTGTGGGCACAAACTCGCCAAAAAAGATCACCTCTGGCTTGAGCACGCCGTCGCACATGTCGCAGGAGGGCACCGCAAACTCTGAAGTGACGGCCACATCAACGTCACCATCGGGTTTGATGTGACCCGAAATGTCGCGCTTCTCAAGCCAGGGATTGAGGAGGTCAATAGTTCGTGCGATGGACTGGCGCGAGAACGATTGTCCGCAATGAATACAGCGAACCTTGTCGAGGCGACCGTGAAGATCAATCACCCGCAACGAGCCAGCCTTGTGGTGCAGGGCGTCAACATTTTGGGTGACAACGCCACTGAACAGCGACGCTTCTTCAGCCGACGCGATTGCTTCATGTCCGCGGTTGGGCTCTGCTGCAGCAAAGCGAGACCAGCCCATGTGGCTTCCCAGCCAGTAGCGCTGCCGATGACGGTGGGACTGGAGAAAATCAGAAAAGCTCATCGGATGCTGCTTGGGCGCTCCCACACCGCGGTAGTCCGGGATGCCAGAGTCAGTAGAGACACCTGCACCTGTCAACACGGCGGCAGAGCGCCCGCGCAGAATGCCCACGGCTTCGTCGACGATGTCGGCGACGACGGTTGCAACACCTGACATACCCTGCATGGACAATTCTCCTGACCGAGGACGCACTCTCGCTCTAGGGTTGAGGCTAGCGACCGTATTTTTCCAACATGTTTCCAAACGCCGGGACGCGCAGGGGGGTTCTTCGTGATTGTCACGCACGTTGTGGACCTGTCACATCCGCTCTTGGCCGACTACCACGCCCTCACTGACGTGGCGCTTCGCACCAAAAGCGAGCCCGATCAGGGTCTCTACATCGCTGAATCCCTGAAAATACTGGAACGTGCCCTCAACGCCGGTCACCGCCCCCGCTCGATATTAACCATTCCGAGTTGGTTACCGAAGCTTGATGAACTTGCCACTGCACTGCCTGGTGCTCTCGATGAGGTCCCCGTTTTTGTCTGCGACGGGGTGCTCATGGAAACCCTGACGGGCTATCGCGTTCACCGTGGAACGCTCGCCAGCATGCACCGCCCAGAGATGCCAAACCTGGAAGAACTGCTTGCTGGTGCTACTCGCATCGTGATTCTCGAAGGCATCGTCGATCACACCAATGTGGGTGCGATTTTTCGCTCAGTTGCAGGAATCGGAGCCGACGCCGTGATTGTCACAGATTCCTGCGCCGATCCGCTCTACCGGCGGAGCGTTCGAGTGAGTATGGGAACGGTGTTCCAAATTCCCTGGACACGCGCAGGATCATGGACGGAACTTGTTGCGACGCTCCACGCCAACGGCGTGAGCATTGTGGCACTGGCCCTCGCGCCACACGCCATGTCGCTTGATGTCTTCTCCAAAAATCCGCCTGCGAAGCTTGCCGTGGCGCTTGGCACCGAGGGAGACGGCTTGTCCGCACGCGCGCTGGGAGACGCAGACGCCGTTGTATCAATCCCCATGCGAGGCGGAGTCGATTCTCTCAACGTCGCTGCCGCCAGTGCCGTTGCGCTGTGGGCGCTCCGGGATCGGTAGGAGATTACTGAAAATCCCTGGAGCCCTGGGGAACTCCAATGGGGAGGATATGAACTCCATCAGCAACAACGGATACGACCCCTTCGGGACTTCTCTCGAGAATTCCTCTCACCATCAGCGCCGCGTTGTCGCGCAGAATCGCTCGATGACGTCGCCAGAATCCCACTCCGCAGATGACATTGACTAAACCGGTCTCGTCTTCGACATTGAGAAACGTCACACCCCTCGCGGTGGAGGGGCGCTGTCGATGAGTGACTAAACCGGCAATCCAGATACGGCGCCCTGGCTCCTGGCTCAGAGTGTCAAGAACGCTTGCGACCCCATTGGTCTGAAGCCATTGACGCACATAGCGCAACGGGTGATCTCCCGGAGAGACGCCTGTAAACACACGGTCTGCCACCATCTGTTCACGCGCAGACATCACCTCAAAAAGTGGCACCTGCAGTGGAGCGTTGGTGTGGTCTAAATACTGGGGGTTCTCACCGGCCCAATGGCCCGCCATCCACAGGTTTTCTCTCCGGTGATTACCCCAATCGCCAAGAGCGCCAGCACTAGCCAACGCCTCCAAGTGAGCCGCACTCAACCCAACCCGCCTCGCAAGATCACGAGGGCTTTGATAGGGCCCCCTGCTCTCACGGTCGTGGACTATGGCCTCTGCGCGCTCCACACTTATTCCCTTGATACCCGCTAGTCCCAGTCGCACTGCGCACTGTTGGTCACGCCGGTGGGGGCCGCTCGGGTCATCACCAGCGGGGTCGAAAACTTTATTCGGAGTCGGTTGGTCATACACCAGGCAAGAATCTTGACCCCCCGATGACATCGACTGGCCATCAACTGCTTCAACTCCCGCCTTAACCCCCGAGCGGAGAACGGAGGGACCCCTGACGACTACTCCGTGACGTTCAGCGTCACTGACCAAGGATGCCGGGGAGTAGAAGCCCATTGGCCAGGCTCTCAATAATCCCGTCAGATAAAGGGCGGGATAGTGCAACTTGAGCCAGGAACTCGCATAGACGAGCAGGGCAAAGCTCAGGGAATGACTCTCAGCAAAGCCAAAACTGGCAAAGGCTTCAATCATGGAATAGATGCGCTTGGCACCCTCGGGGTCGAGACCATTCTGTGCCATGCCGCGAAAGAGAGTCTCTTTCAACGATTCAATGCGCTCCCGTCCACGCTTTGACCCCATCGCTCGCCTCAACAAATCTGCGTCTTCAGCGGTGCAACCGCCAACAGCCATGGCAATTTGCATAATTTGCTCTTGGAATACCGGAACACCGAGGGTTCTCTCCAGGCACTCTTCAAGAGCAGGGTGTGGATATTGGATGGGCTCGAGGCCCGCTTTACGTTTGACAAAGGGATGCACCGCGCCACCCTGAATAGGGCCCGGGCGAATCATCGCAATCTGTATAGCAAGGTCATAAAAACGCCTGGGTTGAAGCCTTGGCAATAAGGCCATCTGAGCTCTCGATTCGACCTGAAAAACCCCAATCGAATCTCCCCGACACAACATGTCATAGACGCCGGCTTCATCGCGGGGGAGCGTCGCGAGTTCCCACTCTTCGCCAAGACTCTCCTTGGCTAAATCGAAGGTCTCGTGGATAGCTTCGAGGATTCCCAAACCCAAAAGATCAAACTTGACTAACCCCATCCACTCGCAGTCATCTTTGTCCCATTGGAGAACCGTGCGGTTTTCCATACGGGCATGTTCTATCGGCACCACCTCGGAAACCGGCCGATCGGTCAGGACCATGCCTCCCGAGTGAATTCCCGTGTGACGGGGCATAGTCAGTGTCCGCAGCGCAAGATTCACCACATCAGCAGGAATGCTGTGTTCCGCGCTCTCGAGAAAGGCTCCGGAGCGTTCGACCTGGCGTGCGAACGCGTCTTGCTCGCCAGGGCTATATCCCAAGGCCCTGGCCATATCGCGAACGGCGCTTTTAGGCCGATATTCAATCAGTGTTGCCACCTGAGCTGCGCTGCGACGACCGTAGCGCTCAAAGACATACTGAATGACTTCCTCCCGGCGACGGGATTCAAAATCAACATCAATATCAGGTTCTTCATCCCGCAGCGCAGAGAGGAATCTCTCGAAAGGCAAGTTGTAGTAAATCGAGTCCACCGCGGTGATATCGAGAAGGAAACACACCGCTGAGTTAGCAGCAGAGCCTCGACCTTGGCAAAGGATTCCGCGGGAGCGAGCAAAACGCACGATGTCGTGGACGATCAAGAAATATCCCGCAAAATCTTTCCTCTCGATGACATCGAGCTCCTTGGCAATACGGGCATGCACCTCTGCGGTGGCACCGGGATAGCGTCTGGGAACAGCCTGTGCGATGAGTTCCCGCAAGTAGCTGATGGGTGTGTGCCCGGAAGGACACAACGATGTGGGCAATCCGGGGCTTACTTTCTTGAGAGAAAAACCTATGTCCTGGGCAATCTCGTGACTGCGCGCGACCGCCCCGGGATACGACCTAAAACGACGTTCTTGCTCCGCCCCCGAGCGCAGGTAAGCAGCCCCGGAGGCTGGTAACCAATAACTCAGTTTGTCCATGCTGGTCCGTGCTCGCACCGCCGCCATGGCGTGAGCCAAATCGGCATCCTCGGATAGTGCGTAGTGAACCAGTCCAGTGGCGAGAGTGGGAAGGTTGTGACGAGTCGCCAGAGTGGCAAGAAAGTCGTTATGCACACTGTCAATGGGGTGCTGATGGTCAAAAAGCTCCACCACCACGTTCTCGTGACCGAAACGCCCCACAAGCTCCAGTAGTGCAGCCTCACTGGCGTCTTGTTCCCCACGTGAGGGAACCCTGTGGTGTGGCAAGGCGTGGCGCACTGATCCTTTACGACACCCCGTGAGCACAACCCAGTGGTCTCGACCCTGTTCGGCCAAAGCATCAAGATCCCACACCAGAGTGTCTTTCTCGGAATTCCCCAGATGGGCATCGGTAAGCGCCGAAGAAAGCCGGTGGTAGCCCTCCTGGCCTCGTGCCAAGACGAGCAGGTGTGGGCCCTGCGGATCATTCACCACGGTGCGAGGCTGATTGCCCTGCACAGAAAGCTCTGCGCCAAAGACCGTGTTCATGGAGTGCGCAGCCGCCGCCTCGGCGAATCTCACTGCACCGTAGAAACCGTTGTGGTCGGTAATAGCCATTGCGGAAAGGCCCAACTGTGCACCGCGCGCGACCATTTTTTCGGGGGAGGAGACCCCGTCAAGAAAACTGAAGCTACTGTGCAGATGAAGCTCCGCGTAGGGCACAGCATTCTCTGGCACCTCAACTATGGGTGCTTGATACGGCGCACGACTCTCGGACCAGGCAGGAGAATCACCGGCATCAGCTCCCAAGGGTGGTGAAGTGCCAGGTCTGGAGGCATCCTTCAAACGCTTTTCATGTTCAGACCAGGAAATAGGTGGGTTGTGCCAGCCCATCAGTCATACCTAGCTTCTATGCGCCACTGGTGCCCCCCAGAAGTTGTCAGTAACCACCCAATTCCTCGTTCGTCCAAGACTTGAAGACGGTGCGCGTATCGTGCTTTCGCAGGGTCCCACCAACGCTCAGTCACCGGCCAGGGCCCCGCCCAGGACACAAGATCTAAGCGACGACTCCCCAACACCAAGGAGGCCGGACTAGCAGAGAGCTCAGCCTTGTCAATGAGCACAGTGCGGCCTTTGGCATCGTGGAGCGCGACTTCCGGAGGAAGCGCAAATACTGTTCCAGGAAAAGGCTCAGGCAGGGCACCAGGAAGCGGCCCAACCTCGCCATCGGTAGTTTTTTCACCCCAGGTCGTCAGCACCTGAGTGCCCCCAGGAAAACGCGACGTCGCGCTACTGGCACTTAAGACACCGTGTGCGCCCACAATCCCCTGGACCCTGGAGAGCACGTGGTGCACTCGACTATCGGGGCCTTGTCCCCACAAGCCGGGTTCGTGAACGCCCAGGTGTTCTGGACGCAACGCCTCAAAGCGCACCGACACCACACCAGGTGGTTGTTCTCCTAATCCGGCAGAGTCTCTGGCGAGCGACTCCAGCTGCCAGCGAACTCGATCAACAAGTTCACTGGCACTAAAAAACCGTGGGTGAAGCCACGTTCTGACACACGTTTGCCCTGAATCAAAACCGATGGTGATGCGCACTCTGGTGCACACAACACCGGCAGAAAATAACCGTTGGTGGTAGTTCTCTGTGGCGTGGCGAATGCTGAAAGCCAGTTGGTCAATAAGGTGCAAGGGCTCAAGCAACGCAATCGATTCAGATGTATCCACCGGCGAATTGTGAGGACTGAGCCACGTCCCATCACGCCCTGATGCCAATCGGTAGATCTGCTCTCCTGCGGTACCAAAACGTTCACGAAGAGCGCTCTCGCCAAGGGCAACGCACTCGCCGAGAGTGTTCACCCCCAGGCGACTGAGAAGAGACACCGCGCTGGTGTCATCGAGGACACTAATAGGCAACCCGGCAAGGAAAGCCGAGGATGCCCCGGATTCCACGATGCGAATCGGGTGAGCGGGGTCAGTCTGTTGCGCTGCCATCACCGCACTAAAGAGATCATCAGAGATACCTACGCGGGAGTGAAAACCTTGCTCACTAGAGGAAAGAGCGGACACGAGGGCGATGGCAGAAGCCTCTTCGCCACCATAAAAGCGCGAGAGCCCTCGAGCACCGAATGCCAGCACGCCAGGCTCCACAAGAGTTTGTTGGGACACCGTGTCCTGAAGCGCAAGAAGAACCTGATCAAAAACTCTGCGATTACGCTCTGGCGAATCGGGCAGGACACTAAGCCCTGGGCACCGCATCTGAGCGTCTCGTCGCTTCATTCCCACTCTGACACCACTGGCGGAAGCTTCTGGTGAGCACGCCACCACAGCGCCTTTATGAATAAGAGCTAGCGCTGCACCACGAACAGCCCCTGGCAGTTCATCGTCACACTGAGCCGCGATAACCGGCCAGGCAGGAATCCACAGAACAAGAGTGCGAACCATCACGGTTATCCGGCGCTACGGTGCCGGGAAATATCAGTAACGGAGGCGACACCAGGGTTGTAGTGGGCTCCCCACGCATCAATAACCATCTCGCACGATCGCGCGGTAGTGCTCTGACGAGAACGCACCACCACACTGATGTGGTGCTCGTGAAGAACACCGTGGCCTTCGCCAAGGCCACGCCAACGGTGCGCAGAAACACTAATACTGGCTTCGCTGCGGGGCCAGCCGGAGCGACTCAACATAGTGGCTTCTCTTTCACGCAGGCGGCCAAGCAACGTGCTGAGGACTCGATCAGAGGGTGGCGCAGAGGGCCCCAGAGCGACAATTCCGACAACATCGATGAGAGCGCTGACTACAGAGAGCCACTGTTCTCCAGGCCTGGGGACAAGTACCAGGCGATCGAGATTGACCCCCATGCCTTCCGCGGCAGCAAGACCAGCGTCTGGTATGCCCACGAGTGCGCACCATGTTCCAGACGAGGTTGCCTCGGCAATGAGAGCCCACAGTAGAGAGGGCGAAGAATCAATGTCGTAGACCACCCCTCGGCGAAGACCACCGTGTGGGAAAAGGCTTTCTAAGCCAGGGGCCACCGGAAACACCGGATAGTCAGCGTGAGTGCTTTCTAGGGAGCGAATACGTTCCTGGAGCTCGCGCACGTCGGCTCGTTGCGGGGGAGAGGCATCAAGGCTCAGCGTGGGGGACATAAAGCTATATTCGAACATTTGTTCGATTCTGTCAACATCCACCGACACACAAAGATTCAGGGCCCCTCACCGAAGTGAGAGGCCCTGATGTCGCGTGCGCGAGGGGGGACTTGAACCCCCACGCCCTTACGGGCACTAGCACCTCAAGCTAGCGCGTCTGCCATTCCGCCACCCGCGCGCACACCGCGTCAAACGCGGAGCGACCGACACGACATTACCACTAAAGTTCCGGCTCCAAACTGCCCCGCAGGGTAGCCTGGGGCCATGATTCCCGCCCGCCCACTCAAGGAGTGTCGAACGTGGGGCTTCTAGAGGCAGTCCTGTTGGGAATCATCCAGGGGCTCACCGAGTTTCTTCCCGTGTCCTCCAGCGCCCACCTACGCATTGTCGGAGAATTTCTGCCCTCCGCCACCGACCCCGGGGCCACTTTCACTGCCATCACCCAAATAGGTACCGAACTCGCAGTGCTGGTCTACTTCGCTCCGGACATTGCTCGAATTCTTCGCGGATGGTGGGCGTCACTGGGTAAACCATCATCCTGGTGGAAAGACGCCCCACACGAGGCTCGATCTCAGGCAAAGCTTGGATGGCTCATCGTTGTGGGAACGCTGCCGATTGTTATTGTCGGCTACTTTGCTCAAGATCTTATTCGCGGCGCTTTCCGCTCGCTCTGGTTGGTTGCCACTGTGCTCATCGTCTTTGGGCTTGTTCTCGCCGCTGCGGACTGGTGGGGGAGAAAGAGCTCCACCCTCAATGACCTCACCGTTTCTCACGGCCTGCTCTATGGAATGGCTCAAATGCTCGCCTTGATTCCCGGTGTATCGCGCTCAGGGGCCACCATTGCGATGGGGCGAACCCTTGGCTATGACAGGGTCTCGGCAGCACGCTACTCATTTCTTTTAGCCATCCCCGCGGTCCTCGGTAGTGGCTTCTACGAACTCTCAACGGCTGTTTTAAGACCCGAGGTTGCAGGACCGTTCTCGTTGTTTGACACTTTCGTTGCCACAGTGATTGCCTTCGCGGTGGGCTGGGGCGTCATCGCGTGGCTCATGCGCTACATCCAAACGAGAAGCTTTATGCCCTTTGTGATCTACCGGTTGCTTCTCGGGAGCACACTGATGGTCGGTCTTGCGACCGGCGCGATTAGCCCCTTATGACTCGCTTGAGCTAGGTCGATCTGGCCGACCACGGAGGTACTTCTCGAACTCCTGAGCGATAGCGTCGCCGGAAGCTTCAGGCGCGTCCGCGGTGTCTCTGGCTTGTTCCAGTTGGTTGATATAAGCGCTCATGTCATCGTCTTCGGCCGCGAGCGCGTCAATGCCCTCTTCCCAGCGCAGGGCTTCGACCTCAAGGTCGTCGCGCTCCAACACGATTCCCACAAGCTCTTCAAGTTTCTCGGCAAGCGCGACCGTAGCTTTTGGCGATGGCGAGGTGTGCACATAGTGCGGGACATGGGCCCACAGGTGCAGAGAGGGGATGCCTACTTCAGCGGCAGCCAAGGCCAAGACCGTCAAGACGCCCACCGGGCCTTCATAGGTCGACTTTTCAATATCGAAATACTCCCGGATTGCTACATCGTCACTCGTGGCCGTGACCCGGACTGGACGAGAGTGAGGAACATCAGCCAGCATCGCTCCAAGAAACACCATGGCGTCCACATTGTGCGCAAGAGCATGGTCGATCATCGTCGCGGCGAAAGACTGCCAGAGCCTGGAGGGTTCCTGCCCCAGGAGCACAAGTGGCGCGGGATCTGAGTCGGGGGCAGGAGACCACAGCGTCACCTCGGGCCAGTTCAGGAAACGAGTGCCATCATTGGCGTGCTCAACAAGTGGCCTCGTGAGTTGGAAGTCGAAGTACTCTTCGGGATCAATCGAGAATCCCGGAATCAAGCCGGCTTGGTCGACAATCATCTGCGCGGTGTGACTGGCCGCATCGCCAGCGTCGTTCCATCCCTCGAAGGCCACGACCATCACTCTGGTGTGGTCAGAAAAGGGAATGTGGGTCATGAATTCTCCGCTCGGATTCTTCACTCTACCTCCCACAATAGGCGCCACTAGACTTGCTGGTTGTGAGCGCACAATTCCCCGCTGCCGTGCTTTTTGACATGGACGGCACCATCATCGACTCCGAGCCCTACTGGATGATTGCCGAATCTGAACTGGTCGAGGAGTTCGGGGCCACATGGTCCGCCGAACAGGCGTATGCACTGGTGGGGAGCGGGCTCTGGAATTCCGCTGCTTTGCTGCAGCAGGCTGGCGTCGACATGCCGGCAGATGACATTGTGCAACGCCTGAGTCAGCGGGTGCTCGACCAAGTCGCGGCCGCGGTTCCCTGGCGCCCAGGCGTCCGTGAGCTTTTTAGGGAGTTGCTCGACGCTGATATTCCCTGTGCTCTGGTCACCATGTCTCTGCGAATGAATGCTGAAGCCCTCGCGCACGCAGTAGCCCGAGAAATGGGACAACCCGTTTTCCGTGCGATTGTGGCTGGTGATGATGTCAGCGAACCCAAACCAAACCCCGAGGCGTATCTGAAGGGTGCTCTCGCACTCGGCGTGGCCATTGGCGACTGCGTCGCGCTCGAGGACTCCAGCTACGGCGCAGCCAGTGCGTTCTCCGCCGGTGCCGTCACCATCGGGATCCCACTTCACGTGGAGATTGCCAG
>WLEA01000019.1 GCA_009704535.1 Actinomycetota bacterium | reverse complement strand
GGCGCTGCCGCTGGCATTGCTCGCTGGGTTGGTTGCTTTTGCCTCGCCTTGTGTGCTGCCCTTGGTTCCCGGCTATCTCGGATATGTCAGTGGGTTTACGTCCACTACGGAACTTGCCACCAAGCCGAAGACTCGTGTTGTTGTCGGTGTGATGCTCTTTATCACCGGCTTTTCCGCGGTGTTTATCGGGTTTTCTGTGGCGTTTGCTTCCCTTGGCCTGCTTCTCCTCGGGTGGATGGACATCGTCATCCGCTTTGCTGGATTGCTCGTTATTTTGATGGGATTTGTGTTCATTGGGCAGGTGTCGTTCCTTCAGCGCCAAACCAAGTTGCCCCTCGCTAGTGCGAATGGGTATCTGGGTGCCCCCCTGCTGGGTGTTGTCTTTGGTCTTGGCTGGGCACCCTGCGTTGGGCCGACCTTGATTGCTGTTAACACGCTGGCTCTCAGTGTTGGTGATATCCCTCGTGCCGTTGTGTTGGCCATCGCCTACTGCATCGGTTTGGGCGTGCCCTTCATCCTCATCGCACTCGGCTTTGGCTGGGTCACCGGGGCAGTGGGCTGGCTCAAAAAGCACATGCGAGCAATCAACATTGCCGGTGGCGTGATTTTGATGGCCATTGGCACGGCCATGGTGACTGGTGTGTGGCAGTTGTGGATGTCGAGCCTTCAGGCGGTGATAGGTGGAACCACTACGTCCCTCTGATTACGACGATGGCGCAGAAGCGCACACTATCGCTCAACCCAGCCTCGACGCTGGGGGATGGGCCAGGTTCTTCTGGCGCCAACTGACCAGCATGAGAACAGCACTTGTCCTGTTGCTGCTTCTTGCGCTGGCGTCCATTCCGGGCTCCCTTGTTCCCCAGCGATCTAGCAACCCGAACGGCGTCATTCAATTTGAGCGAGATGACCCAGAACTCTTTGCAATTCTGGATGGTCTCCAGTTCTTTGACACGTTCACCTCGGTGTGGTTCTCCGCCATCTATTTGTTGTTGTTTGTGTCCTTGATTGGCTGCATTGTGCCAAGGGCGCAGCACCACATGAAGGCGTTACGCCAGCCGCCGCCAGCTACGCCCTCGAGGCTCGAGCGACTGGAGCACTACGTCTCAATTCAGCTCTCGGGGGACCGCGCCGCCCTACTGACTCGAGCCGAGCGGCTAGTGAAGAAGGCCGGCTATCGCGTTGCGCCAGCAGACGGCGCCGTCGCCGCCGAGCGCGGATATCTGCGGGAGACGGCCAACTTAGCTTTTCACCTGGGGCTTGTGGGGATTCTTGTCGCGCTGGCAGCGGGCGCTGGGTATAAATACTCCGGCCAGCGCATCATCATCGAAGGTCAAACATTTACGAACCAGCTCACCAGTTATGACTTCTTTAATCCAGGCCGCTTCTTTGCCGAAGAGTCACTCGAGCCCTATTCGCTCACCCTGGACGAGTTTGTTCCCAAGTATGAATTTGACCTCACCAGTGGCGCCGCACACGCCTTGGACTTCACCGCGAACCTGGTCGTTACGGAGCAGGGGTCTAGCCGCGAGGCGCAGGTCAAGGTGAATGAACCCTTGGACATCCAGGGCACCTCTGTCTATTTGCTCGGCAACGGTTTTGCGCCGTGGGTCACCGTGCGCTCGGCGGAGGGTGAGATTGTGTTCAGCCAGCCAGTGCCCTTCCTCCCACAGGACCCCAACCTCACGAGCATTGGTGTCGTGAAGGTTCCCGATGGGCTAAGGGCACAAACCGGCTTGATTGGTTTTCTGTACCCTTCGGCAGTTGCCCTGCCCAGTGGAGCTTTGACCTCGGTCTATCCCGAACCCGACCAGCCAGTGCTCACGTTCAATGTTTTTGAAGGGGACCTCGGTCTGAACGAGGGTGTTCCTCGTAACGTGTATTCCCTCGACACCGGTTCCTTGACCCAAATCACCGGTGGTGACACCGGTGAAGATTCGGTCATCTTGAATCTTGGTGAATCGCAGGAATTGCCGGGGGGTCGAGGCTCGATTGAATTCACGTCGCTGCCTCGCTTCATCAGCGTTGACATTCACCGCGATCCCACACAGCTTCCTGTTGCTCTCTTCTCGGTGGTCATCCTTGGCGGGCTGGTGGTGAGTCTGTTCGTCACCAGGCGCCGGGCCTGGATACGCGTTCACGAGGCTGATGAGCAGGGTTCTGTCCGGGTGGAGTTCGCAGCACTGGCTCGTGGGGACGACCCAGGTCTTGCCGTTGAGTTGGAGCGATTGGTCGCTGATTTTTCCCAGGAACACGACCATAAGCTGGTCTCATCATGATGAATTTCGCGAACGTGTCATTGTTTGCGGTCTATTCAGCAATGGCCCTCTACACGATGTCGTTCATTTTCTTCACTTGGGATTTGGCTAAGCGATCCTCTATGGCTGTTCCTGCAGCGGGCGGTGAGCCCAGCGCCAAGCGGTCCCCCGGAACCATCTATCAGCGCATTGGACTGAGCCTGTTGGTGGTTGGGTGGATCTTCCATCTGGCTGCCACCGTGTTGCGGGGAATTGCCGGAGGGCGGGTTCCCTGGGCCAACATGTTTGAGTTTGGCTTGACGGCAACTGCGCTCGTTATCGCCGTATTCCTCGGGACGCTGTTGTGGCGCGATCTTGGCTACCTCGGTGCATTTGTCTCTGGTTTTGTTCTGCTGTCTCTCGGCATCGTCACGGTCAATTTCTATGTTGACGTGGTTCCGCTTCCGCCAGCGCTGCAATCTGCCTGGTTGGTTATTCACGTCTTCGTGGCGAGCCTCGCTACCGCGTTCTTTGCTCTCGGTGCCGGCCTGTCGATTCTGCAGTTGGTTCGCGCCCGGTTCGAAGCCCGCCAGATGGCGAAGGCCGGGCTGTTCAAGACGTTGCCCACCTCGAATGTTCTTGAGTCGCTTGCCTATCGACTGAACGTCGTCGGTTTCGTATTGTGGAGCTTCACCTTGATTGCCGGAGCCATCTGGGCTGAGCGCGCGTGGGGTCGGTACTGGGGTTGGGACACCAAAGAGGTGTGGACGTTCATCATTTGGGTGATTTTTGCTGGCTATATCCACGCGAGGGCCACTCGTGGCTGGCGAGGATCACGCTCCGCCTGGCTTGGAATTATTGGTTTTGGAGCTGTCTTGTTCAACTACACCGTGGTGAACATTGCCTTTACAGGCCTCCACTCCTACTCCGGCCTCTAAACGAACTCCAGGCAGCGCTCCATGCGACCAAGCCACCAGTCCCGTCGCTCCTCGGTCATTGAGTAGCGCTGGAGCAACTCGGGGTCGAGCTCTACAGGGCTGAGTTGGAGCGAGCCGGCAAAGGCACGCAGTGGATTCTTGACCACGTCACCCTCCAGGAAGGACCCTGTGCCAAGGCCAGCGGCCAGGCTGTGTGGTTGGTTGGCGGAGAGGATCTGGTGGAGCCGTCCTCCATAGTGAAGTCCCACGCTGGTCTCCAGGGCACTGGAGACAACCACATCGCAGCCTGCATCGCGAGCGTGCTGTGCGACTGAGAGGCATTTCTCAATCCCACCGAGTGGCTGGACTTTCAGCACGACTACGTCGCACGCGCCGGCTTCCAACACCGTGGTGATGTCGGAGCTTCTGCGGATGGATTCGTCAGCGGCAATGCCGATCCCGAGCTCTGCCATGCGCCGGCGCAGAACGGCCATATCGGCAACAGATTCCACGGGCTGCTCCACATAGTCGAGGTCGAGGGGTTCCATCTCTCGGATTGCGTGCTCCGCTTCATCCAGAGTCCACGACCCATTCGCGTCAATCCGGATTCGCCCCGTTGCCCCGAGAGTGTCGCGAACAGCGCGAACACGAGCGACGTCGGTGGCGCGGGTGGCGCCAGGGCCCCCGACTTTCACCTTGACGCAGGAGGGTGATCCCAGTGAAGCCAGAAACGCCGGCACACTCGCGGCATCGATTGCTGGCACTGTGCCATTGACGGCAATTGTTCCTGGGTCCGTTGGTGGGATGTGGTCCTGGTGGAAGCCTTGCTCGATGGCGGAGGACAGCCACGTTGCTGCCTCATCATCGCCGTAGTCGAGGAATGGACTCCACTCGGCTGGCCCGTCGGGAGCGTCAAAAATCAGAGCTTCGCGCGTGGTAATCCCCCGAAACGGCGTCGCCATTGGAATAGACACCGCGTGGGCCATGGCGTGCAGGTCACGCAGGGAAGGCGAGCTCATGCTCCACAGTTTTCCATGGTTATCCCGTCATAGGCTTAGGGCATGACTTCAGCGCCCTCACCGCTCTTTGATGCGTCAGTGTGGCACACCGTTGATGGTTATGACGGTTTCGGCGACATCACCTACCACCAGAGCGCTGATGGGCAAATCGCCAGAGTCGCCTTCAATCGCCCCGACGTACGCAACGCATTTCGTCCTCAGACGGTCGACGAGCTCTATCGGGCGCTTGACCACGCGCGCCTGCAAAGCACACTGGGTGTGGTGATCCTCACCGGTAACGGCCCAAGCCCCAAAGACGGTGGGTGGGCATTTAGCTCGGGGGGCGATCAGCGCATTCGAGGTGCTGATGGTTATCAGTACTCCAGTACCGATTATGCTTCCGGGATTGACCCCAGCCGAAGCGGTCGACTTCACATTCTTGAGGTGCAGCGCCTTATCCGCTTTATGCCGAAGGTCGTCATCGCCGCCATTCCCGGCTGGGCTGCCGGTGGTGGCCACAGCCTCCACGTGATCTGTGACCTCAGTATCGCGAGCAAAGAACACGCCATGTTCAAGCAAACCGACGCCGACGTCGGTTCGTTTGATGCTGGTTATGGATCTGCGTATTTCGCCAAACAGGTCGGCCAGAAGTTTGCTCGCGAAGTGTTCTTCTTGGCCCAGGAATATGACGCGAACCGTGCGCTGGAGATGGGTGCGGTTAACGCCGTCGTGCCACACGCAAAGCTCGAGTCCACCGCGCTCGAGTGGGCGCGCACAATCCTCACCAAAAGTCCGACCGCTATCCGCATGCTCAAGTTCGCCATGAACGCCGTCGATGACGGGCTTGTCGGGCAGCAGCTCTTTGCTGGTGAAGCGACACGCTTGGCCTATGGAACAAGCGAAGCTAGTGAGGGGAGGGACGCCTTCCTGGAGAAGCGCTCTCCTGACTGGTCGCCCTATCCCTGGCACAGCTAGGTATCACCGCTGATGCGCGAACTGCGAGTTATTGATGTCTCCGACCCGCGAGCGCTCGCGGAACCCCTGAACGACGCCCTGTTCAACAATGGCCCAGCGGTCTTGCCACGGCCCGGCGGCGCAAAACTCACCGCCACGGCGCCCATGGAGGTCGAAGACTCTATTGCCCTGGTCATCGAAACCAGTGGCACCACAGGAGCGCCCAAAAGGGTGGCACTGGGCGCGCCAGCGTTGCTGGCCAGTGCCGAGGCTGCCCACCAGGAACTAGGCGGCCCAGGTCAGTGGCTTCAGTTGTTGCCAGCTCACTACATCGCGGGCGTTCAGGTGGTGACCCGCTCACTGGTCGCTGGGACCACGGCAATTGCGCTGCACCCCGAGCCGTTCTCCACCGTCGCGATGACGGCCGTTGCCGATGAGCTTCTGGGCCACAGCGCGCCGCTGTACACGTCAGTGGTTCCGGCCCAGCTCCAGCGGATCCTTGATGATGCCCCCGGAAACTCGGGACTCGATGAGCTCATGCGACGCTTCAGCGCAATCTTGGTGGGCGGCCAGTCGATTCCCGAAACCCTGGTGAGCCGAGCCGCGGATGCCGGATACCGACTGATTAGGACCTATGGTTCGTCGGAAACCGCCGGTGGTTGCGTGTGGAACCAGCGGCCGATTGGCGACACTCGTGTGCGCGATATCGAAGGGCGACTAGCAATAAGCGGTTCCTTGCTGGCTTGGGGATATGTGGGAGACGCTGAGCGCACCGCACGAAGCTTCGTGATGGATGGCGATGATCGCTGGTATCTCACCGATGATGCCGGCCACCTCACCGATGACGGACTCGTTGTGGTGGACGGGCGCCTGGATGACGTCATCGTGTCTGGAGGAGTGAAGATCGCGCTTGCCGCCGTGGAGAAGACCATTCAGCGCGAGCTGGGGGTTGCTGATGTCTTTGTTGTCGGTGCCCCGCACTCCGAGTGGGGCCATGTTCCGGTTGTGGTGAGCACGCAGGTGCTTGATCTCGTGAGGATTCGGCTGGCCGTCCAGAGGGCCCTCGGAGTTGAGGCCAGACCCGATCGAGTGGTGCAGGTTGCCTCCATTCCACTGCTCGGCTCTGGGAAACCAGACCGCCTGGCCATGACTTCCCGTGCAGAGAGCTCCCACGCATGAGTACTCAGGGTGTGAGTGCCACCGATTGGCTCGCTGGTGCGAGGCCTAGAACGCTTTCACTCGCCTTGGCTCCGGTGGTGCTGGGTGCCGGTTCGGCCCAGTGGGCTGGCGCTTTTGATGTGGTGTTATTCCTCCTGTGTGTTGTGGTGGCCGTTGCACTTCAGATTGGTGTGAATTACGCGAACGATTATTCCGATGGCATCCGCGGCACGGATGCCATGCGGGTGGGACCCGCTCGACTGACCGGGTCTGGCCGGGTGGAACCCAACAAGGTGAAGCGCGCAGCGCTGAGTGCTTTCGCGGTGGCTGTGCTCGCTGGCGTGTCCCTCGTTCTGTTGAGCCAGCTCTGGCTATTCCTTGTCATTGGCGCCCTAGCGCTCGTAGCGGCCTGGTTCTATACCGGAGGCCGCAGGCCCTATGGCTATCAGGGCCTGGGCGAGGTCGTTGTTTTTGTGTTCTTTGGTCTGGTCGCAACAATGGGCACCGCTTCGGTGATGGTCGGGTCGATCCCCGCAGAGACCTGGTTGACCGGCTCTGCTGCTGGGTTCTTCGCGAGCGCTGTGTTGCTGGTCAACAACATCAGAGACCTGGAGCAGGACGCGCAGGTCGGAAAGAAGACCTTGGCTGTTCGCTTGGGTGATCGGCCAAGTCGCATTCTGTTGGTTGTGGTGTTGCTGATGCCCTACGTGATTCTCGGGATCCTGTCACTGGTCTTTATCTGGGCGCCAGTCGTTTTCGTCACGGGCATCATGACTGTGGTGATCATCGTCATTGTGCTGACTGCCCGCACACCGAAGGAGCTAATCACCGCGCTCGGGCTCATGTCCTTGAACGCCGTTGTTTACGCCCTAGGACTTGGTGCCGCTATCGCTTTCTGACTAGGGAAGATCTTCAGCCAGCGCATCCGAATCGGGCTCCTTGGAGCGCTCCAGGCGGGTTGCCAAGTCTTCTGCCAACTTGTCCCTCTGACGGACAAAGAAAATGTAGGAGAGGGAGAACGCAATGACGGTTGCCAGCAGCGCTGAGGCCCACCAGACGATGTTGAGAACCATCAGAAGCCAGAAGGCTGCAGCGAAAAGTCCGATGCGGATGAAGCTGTAGCGAATCCAGGAGGCCATCCTCCCAGTGTAGGCGCGTACAATCGTGGCTATGGTCCGTTGGATAGTGATCGGTGCCGTCGCGGTCGTGGCGTTTACGATCTATGCCCTCGTCGACCTGTTTATGACCAACGCGCCCCGAGTTCGCGCGTTCCCGAAGCCCCTCTGGATTGCGGTCATCGTCGTGCTGCCCGTGTTGGGGCCCATTTTGTGGCTCCTGATTGGCAAAGCGCGCGGCACACCCAAGGCCGTAAGGACTGTGGGCAATGCCCCCGATGACAACCCCACGTTCTTGAGCTCTATCGACCGTGAAGAGTCCGATGAGCGGATTCGCAGGCTCGAAGAGGAACTTCGGAAGCTCGACGATGAGAACCCAGGAGGGCCCGGCGCCCAGGGCCCAGCCGGTGATTCACCCGACCAGGACACTCCGCCCCGGAACTCATGACCGCCTCGCCTGCCACGGACTGGTCGGTGGCCTTTCTGGGGCAACTCGTTGCCAAGGGCATCTCTCATGTTGTTGTGTCACCGGGAGCCAGGTCCCAGGCTTTGGCTCTGGCAGCTCTCGCCTGGGAACGCGCCTCAGAGGGCGCACTGACTGTTCACGTGGTGATCGATGAGCGTTCTGCCGCGTTTAGGGTGTTGGGGTTAGCCCTTGAGAGTCACCGCCCGGCTGTGTGTATTGCAACATCCGGATCTGCTCCTGCTCACTACTTCCCCGCCGTGTTGGAGGCCCTTCACGCGGGTGTACCACTGATTGTGGTGGCAGCAGATCGTCCAGGGGAGCTTCACGGTGTGGGCGCTAACCAGACAACCAACCAACACGAGCTCTTTGGTTCCCGCGTCCCCAGCTGGAGTGTGTCAGCGCCCGAGGGTTCTGATGCCGACGACGCGCAGCGGATCGCGACTGAGGTCGCTGCTACCGCTTATCGCGGCGGGCCAGCGTATGTCAGTGTGTCTTTTCGCGAACCACTCAGTGCAGCAATCCAGGAAGGTTCCCTGGTGATGCCAGAGATCGTGGCCCCAGAGCGTGCCGAACCCACAGGCGACACAGCTGAGGCTCGTGTTCTCAGCCTTGAACCGGAGGCTGGGACCCTGGTCATCGCTGGGCATGGCGCTGGAGCCCGGGCCGAGGCGCTAGCACTGGAGCTTGGAGCACCACTGATTGCCGAAGTGGTCAGCGGGGCTCGTTGCGGGCCCCACCTGGTTCCTGCCTATCGCCAGGTTTTGCGAGATGAGTCACTAACCGGTGGTGTTGGGAGAATTGTGACGGTGGGGCGCCCAACTCTTTCTAGGGAGGTGTCCTCCCTTCTTGGTCGCACCGAGATTACGCAGATTGTTGTGCAGGGCAGAGAACTCGAGGCCGCCAACCCCAGCCGAATGGCCCAGGTTGTCGGTGAGGTCGTCGTCATTCGCCCTGCAACCCCCGAGGAGAGTGCCCTCTGGGTCAAGCCGTGGGTGATGGCTGGCAGGCGACACCAGGAAGCCCAGCTTGTAGGAATCATGCCGCCGGCACCGGATATTGAGGCACTCACCTCCAATGACCCCGCCACCAGGAGTGCTTTTGCGACACAAGAAATGAACGTGTTGCGGCAACCTGTGGTCAGAGAAAGCTTGGCGCTTGCTGTCTGGGAGGCGACCTGGCCTCACGATCGGTTGGTCTTTGGTGCCTCTCGGATGGTGCGGGTTGCGGATTCAATAGTTCCTGGCAAAAACATCCCGGTTTTCGCTAACCGCGGGCTCTCTGGAATCGATGGAACTATCGCCACGGCCAGAGGCATTGCCCAGGCCGCCTCGGCAACCGGTGTGACCCGGGTGCTCCTTGGCGACCTGGCTCTCCTGCACGATGTTGGCTCCCTATTGGTGGAGCCAGGCGTTGGTGACTCCTCGCGCGTGCACCTGATCGTCGCAAACGACGGCGGTGGCACAATCTTTGATGAGCTTGAAGTCAGCAAGGTGGCCTCCCAGAAAGATCGAGATCGGGTGCTCTTGACGCCTCACGAGGTCTGGCTGGAGGCCCTAGCGGGCGCCTATGGCTGGACTTATCGCCGGGTCAATCACCTGGGTGATTTAGCCGAGGCATTGAGCGCTAGTGATGCCCGGCTCATCGTTGATGTTGCTATCGCCCGGTGACACTAGTCGCCTTGAGGGCCAAAGGCACCAAGAACTGGCCTGAACTTCAATCGTGTTTCCAGTAGCTCGGACGCTGGTTCGGAATCTGCCACGATGCCAGCGCCCGCATAGGCGGTGATGGTTCCCTCAGGTGACCACTGGGCGCAGCGCAGAGCGATAGACCATTCGCCGTCGCCGCTGGCGTCCATCCAGCCGACTGGGCCCGCATAGCGGCCTCGATCGAAGGGTTCTGATTGGCGAATGATTTCGAGCGCCAGGGTCCTGGGAGACCCCGCCACGGCAGCGCTCGGGTGGATGGCGCCGACCACCTCCAGGCTGGTGACTCCTGATGGCAGGGTGGCCTCTATATCGGTGGCTAGGTGCCAGACGTTGGCAAGCTTCAGAGTGAAGGGCTGTTCATCAGCAGCACTGTGTGGAGTGATTGGCTCGAGCGCCTGGACAACGCTATTGACGGCAAAACGGTGCTCGTCATTGTCTTTGGAGGAAGTCGCAAGAGCTTCAGCCCGGGCTCGATCTGCCGCAGGGCTATCGCCGCGGGCTGTACTGCCGGCGAGGACACGAATGCTGAGCCTGCCCCCGTGAACAACAGCGAGGGTTTCAGGCGTTGACCCCACCAGGCCATCAATGGCGAAGGTCGTGCAGTCGGGGTAAGCATCGGCGAGGCGATTTAGTGCTTGGCGCCAGTCCTGAACTCCAGGGGCATGGGCGACGAGGTCCCTTGCGAGGACGACTTTGTCGGCAACGCCCTCTTGCACCTGGGCAATAACTGCCTCAACGGCGCCTAGATAATCGTCTTCACCCAGTAGCCCTGGTCCCCAGGTGAGGGGCTCTAGCTGTGGAGGTGCTGATCGCTTGGAGTGGGGGGAGGGGTGCGCTTCCCCATCAAGGGATATATCTGTTCGCCACGATTTACCGTGGTGGCGACCAATCACCACCCTCGGGATGACAAGGACGCTCTCGTGCCGGGAATCATCGGCGAAAGCGAAGGTGCCCATGCACACGAGGCCAGTACCAGGCTCGTTGACCGGGTCATCCACGCGCGCCTGGGCAACCAGGGTGCGCCACGCCGCGGAGGCCTCCCTGAAGCGGTCTGGCCCACGAAACGTGAGTGTGAGCGCTGTGCCAAGACCCACCAGCCCGTGTCCGCGGCGTTGCATGGTTAGCGGGTTCTCAGCACTTACCCAATCGGTTAATGAGCCATCATGGCTCATTGCCCTGGTCGTTGCGACGAGGGTTGGGACTTTGATCGAGGTGGACACGCTCTCAAGATTAGCCAGGAGGCCTGGGCGAACACTTTGTGCCACGTTTGTCAGGATTCTGGTGGGGGTCCTTGACTAGGCTGGTCCACGTGACCACTGCCGACTTGAGCAAAAAGCCAGAGGAAGTCTCTGGAATGTTTGACGAGGTCGCCAAAGGCTATGACCGCACCAATGCCCTGCTCTCTGGCGGAAACTCGGTTCTGTGGCGCATTGCCACGGTGAGAGCATTGAAAATTCAACCCGGTGAGCGGGTCCTTGACGTTGCTGCCGGAACAGGAACATCCTCGAAGGCGCTGGCTAGGGCCGGCGCCAAGGTCGTGGCACTGGATTTTTCCCCCGGAATGGTGGCGGAGGGGCGCAAGCGTCACCCCGACCTTGAGTTCATCGTCGGAGACGCCGAAGCTCTACCGTTTCCGCCTGCCACTTTTGACGCCGTAACCATCAGTTTTGGTCTTCGTAACGTGAGTAACCCCCAGGTGGCACTCGGTGAGATGTATCGAGTGTTGAAGCCAGGTGGGCGCATCGTGATCTGCGAGTTCTCTCATCCGCCTGCGGCCCTGGTGAAGGCCGGATATGGCACCTATATGAAGTACGTGATGCCAGTCATCACCTCTGTTGCCAGCACCCACAAGGATTCCTACCGTTACTTGATGGAGTCGATCCAGGAGTGGCCAGAACAGTCGGTGTTGTCACAGTGGCTTCGGGGTGCAGGTTTCACTCGGGTTGCATACCGTAATCTGACAGGAGGCATTGTTGCCCTGCACCGTGCCAGGACTCCTGAAGATTCGAAAGTGCGTGAATCTGTAGGGAAACGGCGCGCTCGACCCGCATCACCCTCCACCTCCTCGGTCTCTATCCCGGTCCAGGAGCCCTAACAGGCGCTTCGCCTCCATCCAAGGAAGTCCCGTGAACCCCAGTTCCAGAGTGGCACGCCAGACTGGCCGCGGTGCATCGTTTCTTAGCGGTGGGTCGATTCTGAGTGCCACTGCGGAAGAAAAGAAGCTGGGCAAGGCTCTTGACGAGGGCCTTGAGGCTGTCGAAAGTGGCCTCGAGCGGGAACTGAAATTCACCGAAGATATTGCCGATGCTGTCGCCCGGTACCTCTTCGATGCCGGAGGGAAACGTGTTCGTCCTCTACTGACCCTGTTGACTGCTCAGTGGGGCGAGGGCACAAACGACAAGGTTGTTCGTGCAGCCCAGGTCATCGAACTCACCCACCTCGCCACCCTCTATCACGACGATGTGATGGATGAAGCGGCCCAGCGTCGCGGGGTGTCCGCCGCGCAGACCCTGTGGGGGAACTCGGTGGCAATCCTTGCGGGGGACCTTCTGTTCGCGCGCGCGGGAACACTGGTTGCCTCTTTGGGAACGCAGGCCATCACGTTGCAGGCGGCGACCTTTGAACGGCTGTGTCTTGGCCAAATGCGCGAGACTGTGGGCCCCAAGCCTGGGGTTGACCCCATTGCGCATTACTTGGGGGTCCTTTCGGACAAAACCGGTTCGCTGATTGCTTTGGCCGCGGAGTTTGGATTACGCATGTCCGGGGGCCCGGAAGAGCTCGTCGCACCGGTGCGTCGCTTCGGCGAGAAAATTGGCGTTGCGTTTCAGCTCGTCGATGACGTTATTGACTTGAGCGCGCGGGGTTCTGGAACCGGAAAACCGCCGGGGACGGACGTGCGCAGGGGCGTCACGACGTTGCCCATGTTGTATTTGCAGGAGCAATCAGCCTCAGACCCCGAGGCTGCGGCTCTGCTCGAGCGGCTAGCTCGCGGAACGTCCGGTGAGGCAGGCGAGGACGAGTTCCAAGAGTCAATCCGCCTGCTCCGGGAGCACGCGGTCACGAAGCGGACCATGGATACTGCCAGGGAAATGGCCGATGACGCCATTGCTGAGCTCGCAGTGGCGCCCGATGACCTTGTTCGTGAGGGCCTCATTCGCTTTGCACATACCGTCGTGGACCGCACTAACTGAATTAGAGTGGCCTCCTGGTCTTTTAGGAAATAGGTGAGTTCTTGTATGTCTAAGTTGCGCCTTGCAATTGTGGGTGCTGGTCCTGCTGGCATCTATGCAGCCGACATGTTGCTCAAGCACGAGCGCTCCTTTGATGTCTCGATTGACCTTTTTGAGCGCTTGCCAGCGCCTTATGGCTTGGTCCGCTACGGCGTTGCCCCCGACCACCCTCGCATTAAGGGCATCATTAGCGCCTTGCGGGAAGTCCTCGACACCGGCCAGATTCGCCTCTTTGGCAATGTGAACTACGGCACTGACATCACCCTGGATGATTTGAAGAAGCACTACCACGCCGTGATTTTCTCGACCGGGGCGATTCGTGATCACACCCTGGACATTCCAGGCGTTGAGCTTGATGGCAGCTATGGGGCAGCGGATTTTGTCAGCTGGTATGACGGGCACCCCGATGTTCCCCGTTCCTGGCCGCTGGACGCTCAGTCGGTTGCGGTCATCGGCAATGGGAACGTGGCTCTCGATGTTGCCAGAATGTTGGCGAAGCATCCAGACGATCTGTTGCCAACCGAGGTTCCCGACAACGTCTATGAGGGGTTGAAGGCCTCGCTTGTCACCGACGTTCACGTCTTTGGCCGCAGAGGGCCCATGCAGGTGAAGTTCACCCCGCTGGAGCTTCGCGAACTGGGTGAACTGCGCGATGTTGACATGATCGTTCATGACGAGGACTTCGTCCTCGACGAGGCGTCAGCGATGGCCATAGAGTCCAACAAACAAATCTTTGTCATCAACAAGGTGTTCTCGGGTTGGCGGGAGCGCGAAGTGGGCTCAGCCTCCAGGCGCCTCCACCTGCACTTCTATGCCTCACCGATTGAGGTGGTGGGCGCTAGTCACGTCACCGGCTTTAGATATGAGCGCACCGAACCCGACGGGTCGGGCGGTGTTCGGGGCACGGGAGAGATTCGCGAGATTCCGGTTCAGGCCGTGTATCGCGCCGTCGGATATTTCGGTAGTGAGCTGCCCGGTATTCCCTTTGATGAGCGACGTGGTGTTATCCCGAACCATGAAGGCCAGGTTCTTGATGACAACAACGCGATTGTGCCGGGTGTGTATGCGACCGGCTGGATCAAGAGAGGCCCTGTCGGCCTCATTGGCCACACCAAGAGTGATGCGATGGAGACCATCAAACACCTGGTCAAAGACCAGGCGTCCTGGTGGTCACCCGAGGCCCCCGAGGAAGCAAGTGTCATCGAGCTCCTGAACTCGAGGGGTATTTCTTATACAAACCTTGAGGGTTGGCACCGACTCGATGAGAAAGAACTTGAGCTTGGCGCCACTCGCGGTCGGGAGCGCCTCAAAGTCGTCCCTCGCGATGAGATGCTCGAGATTTCTCGAGTCGGTAGTCACTGAACCGTTGCGGTGAGCCGGGCGAGGCCCTCAAGGAACTTGTAGTGCCCTTTCCGGGCAAGCCACTGGTGCAGGGTTAGTTCTGTGCTGTTGTTCCGATACTGCAGGGACAGCGCGTCGAGCGTTCTGGCCACGCCCTCATCTGCGATCAACACTGACACCTCGAGGTTCAAGCTAAACGAGCGCATATCGACATTGGAGGAGCCAATGACACTGATGACGTCATCGACGACGATGAACTTGGAGTGCAGGATGGTCGGCGCCCGGTAGAGCCAAATGCGCACTCCAGCGCGCAAGAGATCCTCGTAATACGAGCGCTGGGCGTAGAAGACTAGAGGCTGGTCACTGATTTCAGAGACCAGTAGGTGAACCTCAACTCCACGTTCGGCGGCCGAGGTAATCGCATAGCGCATGGACTCATCGGGAACGAAGTAGGGGCTCGAAATCACCAAGCTCTTCGCTGCCCCATAGACAAGGTTGTTGAAGAGCCTGAGGTTGTTCTCGCCCTCAAACGCAGGACCGCTTGGCACCACCTGACCCAGCACGCTCTGTGATCGGCTTCCCTTGGCTTTTGCTGGGGAGGGGGTGTTGAGTAACTCATCAGTTTCTTGGAACCAGTCGGTGACAAACAGAGCCTCAAGGCCATCTGCCAGTGGCCCCTCGAGGGAGATCATCAAATCTAACCAGTGGAGACCCCGCGCCCGGTGCCTCCGTTGCCGGTAGGCAGGCTCGATGATGTTTTGTGAGCCTGTGAAGGCAATCCGTGAGTCGACCACCAGGATTTTCCGGTGGTTTCGAAGATCCGGGCGCCTATAGACACCCCGCCACGGTTGGAGGGGCAACATGGGGTGGTGTTCCACCCCGATGCGCTCCAGGACGGCAAGCAGGTCGCGGTAACCGGGGATTCGCACATTTGCTAGGTGGTCATAGAGAACCCGAACACTGACACCGCGTTGCTGTGCTCGCTCGAGGGCGGCGAAGAACTCTTCGGTGACTCTGTCGTAGCTCATGATGTAAAACTCGACGTGCACGGTGTTCTGGGCTTTGTCGATAGCGGCCGTCATGGCTGCTATCGAGTCCAGGTAGTCGGTGTGAAACATCACCGTGTTGCCCGTGACCATCGGCATCGCGCCAAGGTGTTCATTCATCCGGACGGTCTGCGCCAGCCACCCGGGGAATTCTTGTCGTTTGCCGACATCCGCGGGTGTGGCGATAATCCCCGGGCTGAGTAGCCGCGAGCGCTCACGAAGGTGGTTGTTGATTGTTGCTTGCTTGTCACGGCGCTTCTTGGGTAGTCGCCTTGACCCAAAAGCCACGAAGGCGAGGAAGCCGAGGTAGGGGATGAAAAATATGGCCAAAAGCCAGGCCATGGCTGTTTGCGGGCGCCGATTATGCGGAACAACAAAGAGCGCAATGATGCGGAAAGCGATATCGATCGCAACAATCAGCGTGACCCAGAGTGCTCCCGTGGTCATGAGCTAGGGCTCGATTCCCCGCGGCTCAGCGGTAATTCACGAACTGGGTGTCAAAATCCAAATCCGCACCCTTGATGAGAGCGATGACTGCCTGCAGGTCATCGCGGCTCTTTGAGGTCACGCGGACCTCATCGCCTTGAATCTGAGTTTTGACGGCCTTAGGGCCCTCGTTGCGAATCAGGGCGGTGACTTTCTTGGCGTTCTCACCAGAGATGCCGTTTTTCATAGACCCGGTGATTTTATAGACCTTGCCGCTCAACACCGGTTCGCTAGTCTCGAGGCTCTTGAGAGAAATCCCACGCTTGACGAGCTTGGACTGCAGAACATCGAGAACGGCTTTGACGCGCTCTTCCGAATTTGCCTGCATCACAATCGCCTCGCCTGACTTCGTCAGGCTGGCGTCGACGCCCTTGAAGTCATAGCGCTGCGTGAGCTCTTTTTCTGCCTGGTTGATGGCGTTGTCGAGCTCCATCGGGTCGACCTTGCTTACGATGTCAAACGAGGAATCAGCCATTCCTCCATGGTAGCCAGAATGTGGCTTTAGGTCGCTTGTTTCTGGTTCCTCCCGCGCCTAAATACCGATATCCTGAATTCCGCGCACCCGATTGGTGAATACACCGGTCGGGAGCGCATGGCGAGTTACCCAAGCGGCCAAAGGGATCTGACTGTAAATCAGCCGGCTCAGCCTTCGGGGGTTCGAATCCCTCACTCGCCACAATGTGATCCCTCGAGACATCGTCCATATATGTCTCGAGAGATCGTTCACATCTGAAAGGAGGCGTCGTATTCTGGCGCCATCGAGCTTGGGCATGAGATCGACTTTACGCCGATCCTTCAGACCATGATGAAATTGGCTGTCACCGATCGGGCAGTCGACGCAGTGCGCCCGGAAAGTCAGCTAGTTGCTGAGCCTAGAGGCCAATCGGTTTTTGAGAGCTCCCAGTTGAATCAGATGGTGAAGGGCCGATGAGACCTTCTTTCCTCGCGGGAGCCATGTCTTGACACATCTTGAACCAACCCCCAATCGCCAAGAGAAACCTTGCAGCCACTATGAACGATGTCGTGAACCTGGACACCACGCACTCCGCGCAACTTTTTTGACGCCCGCCGTTCGTTGAGAATCGCCTTCGGAGTGACGAATAGCTCCGCTTGCCTCCGATTAGAATCAGGTATTAAATTTAATTACTTGCGCCTGTTGAACCTCTGGCGCTTATCCGATTGGTCAGGTCTATGTCTTTTCTTGGTTCGAATCGTCAACGCGCGGAGCTTTTGTTGAAGGGCCAAGAGGTTTGACTCGGTCTCGTCTTCTCACAATTGGGCTTTTCATGGCGGGAATGGTCTGGCTGTCAGGATTCTTTGCGGTCGCTTTAGGCCTGTTTCTCGAACGCCCTCTGTTCGTCGGCATTCTTCTAGTTGGTGGCCTGGCAGTAACCGTGTTCCTGTGGCTTCTGCTCACAGCGAGTTGGATGAACGGATGGACACAAACTGGGACACAGAATCAGCCAGAAACTCTGACTGGCAGTGTTTTCTCCGCGTTTATGACGGCGCTCATCGTTGTGAGTTTGGGAATTGGTTTGATTGTAGGCAGGTTCGGCTCTCCCCCACTCGGATTTGATCCGCTCGAAGGGCTCATGACGCCCCCCAGCGACGAGCTCGTAGCTGCGCTGGCGGAGGTGGAGCAACGTTGCGCCGCTGTCAATCAGTCACTCCCCCTGGAGGTGACTCAGGTGACTCTCAGTGAGCTCTTTGGCGACGCGAAGGCGAGGTACTTCCAAGCCCAATTTGACGCGCCCGTCACCATCGAGAGCGTTCCGGGTGTTGGGTTTGTTGTTGCAGAAAGCTCTCGTGGAGGAGAGGGTGGGGAACTCGTTTCTCGCTTCTATGCCCTTGACGATGGAGAGAAGTTGACAGCGAGCGCGGACCAACTGGGAGAGCTCGAGGGGATTGCAGTTGTTGATTTGCTCTGGGTCGAGAAGTTCAGGACTTTGTTCTGGTCCTATCTCGACAAAACCGAGGAAGGGGTTGTAATTGCTGTCGCTGCGAACCCCGTTGAAAACGGGAAATTCGATGTTGCCGCAGCCCAAACGATCTTTAAAACCTCCCCTCGAGTGGTACCCGCCAACAACGTCCAGAACGGTGGCCGACTTGAGCACCTCCCTGGAGAGGGCTTGGTTCTAACGGTTGGGGACCTCGGTTTAGTGGCGAGCAGATTAGGGGAGCAGGCATGGGTGAACGAGTCTGCTCGATTTGTTCAGATAGACACGGGATACGCAGCCACGTACCTCATCGATCCAGAGACCTTGGAAAGTCGTCAGTTCACCACAGGCCACCGAAACCCACAGGGGCTCGTTTTTGACTCGGAAACCGGAATTATCTGGTCCAGCGAGCACGGTCCCCAGGGCGGGGAGGAGCTGAACCAGCTGAAGGAGGGCAGCGACTATGGCTGGTTGGACGGTACCTTCGGAAGGCCGTACGACGGTTTTGATCTACTCCGTGAGGATCCAGCATTCCGACAGGAGTATCTCGAAAAAGTTGGTCTCAGTGGTCTCGATAGGTGGTGCGCGGATCCCGGGGGCGGGTACCAAGCGCCCTACGCTCTGCTGGCAACGGAAAGTGTCGCGCCTTCGCAGCTTGCACTTCTTCCAGCGGGCTCCCTGGGTGATCCTGCGAGCCCGCGGAGATTGCTCATGGGGACCCTAGGTAACCAATCGCTTTGGGTTGCCGACATCGGGGGAGAACATCTCGACAATTGGCGACGGGTCTCTATAGGCGAGAGAATCCGAGACCTCTTCGTCACACCGGATGGCGACATAATCCTGGGATTTGATAGTGGCCGACTAATGCTCATCACCGCTAGCTTCTAGCGATGTTGGTTGTCCCAAGATTTTGGCGGTGGCTGCCCTCGCTCACGGGGGGTTCAGCTGCAGGTTTTGGGGGAGAGTAGTCATGGCATCAGGGTCTACCCGTCCGCAATTGAGCGCCCGATGATTCGGGAGGTCGGCCTCAGCATAATCACTCCAGTTTTTCGAGGAGAAACGACGATACTCCGCATGCTTAGGTCTGTTGACGCGGCATGGAGAGTAGCGGCCGAGGGGGGCGAGAACCTGAAGCTTGAGCTGATCATTGTGTTAGACGGCGTTGACCCTCAGGTGGCCGAAATCATCGCCCAGTTTCGACCGAATTCGGGCCTCCCAATTGAGGTCGCGACGAAAGAGCACTCCGGAGTCTCCGCAACTCGCAATCGGGGCCTGTCAATGGCGAAGTACACCCACGTCACCTTTCTAGATTGCGATGATGAGGTTACCCACGACCG
>WLEA01000018.1 GCA_009704535.1 Actinomycetota bacterium | reverse complement strand
TGCACAACCCTCCCCACCCTGGCGAGTTCATCGTTGATGTCTACCTCGAGCCCTCGGGAATCAGTGTTCGAACCCTCGCCGGCAAGCTTGGAGTTACGCCCTCGACTGCCCAGCGGTTGCTCTCGGGCAATCACGGGGTCAGTCCTGAGATGGCTTTGAGGCTCTCTGTTGTTCTAGGTCGAACCCCCGAGAGCTGGTTAGCGATGCAGGACGCTTATGACCTGTGGAAGGTCAGGGAGAATCTTGATCTCGGGAATCTCGAACCGCTCGTGGTGACCGCCACGCCCTAAGGACAAAGACTAGGACTGCACTGCCCTGGTCGAGGGCAGAACCCACGTTGGCCTGGTTAGTGGGGCAAACAGTCGTGTGACAAAGGGCTGTGCCAGAGCAATGGTGAGACCAATGCTCCCCAGCACCACCAGCACTAGGTGCCACCAGGAAAGAGCGCCCGAGAGAATCTCCGTCGCTCGCAGGGGTGCCAGAACAAAGCTGTGGAGCAGATAGACCGTCATGGTGGCTCCGCCGAGAGCGGTGAACCAGGTGTTGCGCCTCGGGGTGAGAACCACGAAGGCAACAATCATGAGGGTTGCAATCACAAAGACACCGAACCGTCCGGCCCCACTAAACCACTGGTCAAAACCAGCATCGACATAGCTCATATCCGCGGTGAGCAGCTTGCGAAAGCCCACCTGTCGTAGGCGCTCAAGGTTCAAGGCCACTGCGCCGAGAATAACTGCGAATGTCGCAGCCCCGCCCACCCGGATCCAGGCGGTGGTCGATTCGGACCGAGATAGCCACCACTCTCCAATACCCCAATTCCGTGCCCGCCACCCCAGGACAAAGAACGGGAGGAACGCAAGCGTTCTCGAGAGAGACAGCGTCTGATCAACACTCCAATAGCCAGAGAGCACGGCGATCGCCGTGCTCACCACCAGAGGGAAGGGAACCAGGGCGATATAGGGCAGAAGGATCCGCCATGCTGCTAGTGAGAGTAGGAACCACAGCGTCCATGAGGCCCGCAGCGGATTGAACAGGAATTCACCCGCGTTCACGCTCTGAATAAATGACCACACGGTTTCGAAGATGAGATAGGGAAGTAAGAGATCGACGAGAACACTCTGGAGTCGCTTCAGTGTTGGGGCATCAGCGGAGGAAAAGTACCCGGAGAGAAACACGAAGAGCGGGATGTGGAAGAGATAGATCACGGTGTAGAGGACATAGGCGCTCTCCGTTGCCGCGGTGGTCTTTGTGAGTGCGTGACCCAGCACCACCAGTGTGATCGCAAGGAAGCGTGCGTTGTCCCAGAGTGGGATTCGAGGGGAGCTCACTCGGTAAGCATAATTCCTGGGCTTCGCTAGCCTTGCCTGGTGGGCCAAGCGAATGCACCAGCGGGGAGAGGTGTCACCGCGCTTGCCGTAGCCGTCAGTGTGGTCTCTGGTGCTTTTGTCGCACTGCAGTCCCGCATCAATGGTGAATTTGGCCTGGCTCTGGGCAATGGAGCCCTGGCCGCCCTCATCTCTTTCTCGACCGGTCTCACCCTGATTTCTCTGGCGATGCTGGCTAGCCCCTCCGGACGGGCGGGGTTGGTAGCACTGCGCTCGGCCGTATCTGAGGGTCGCTTACCGTGGTGGTCGATCATCGGCGGCGCTGCGGGAGCATTCTTGGTGCTCACCCAGGGTCTCAGCGCCGGTGTGCTCGGTGTTGCAGTGTTCTCCATTGCCGTGGTCACAGGACAGAGCCTGGGCTCTGTCGTTATTGATTCCAGGGGCTGGTTTGGGGTGGCTAAAGTTCCGCTTCGTCTCCAGCGTGGGTTTGGAGCACTCATTGTCCTTGCGGGTGTCGTTGTCGCACTCGATGTCACGCCCGGGTCCCTTCCTGACGTGGGGCCACTCTTTCTCCTGCCCCTGCTGGCCGGCGCTGGCACGGGGTTTCAGCAGGCCGTAAATGGCCGGGTGCGCACTGTGGCGGGGTCTGTCATCGCTGCGACATTTGTCAATTTTGTCGTCGGCACGAGTGTGTTGGTCGTCGCATTTCTGGTGTCCGTGTCAACCTTCGGCGTTCCAGAGGGTCTGCCTGGACCATGGTGGCTCTGGACCGGAGGGTTTATCGGTGTGATATTCATCCTGGTGCAGGTCAACGTTGTCGGAATCGTCGGGGTCCTGGGATTAGGGGTAAGCCTGATTAGCGGGCAGTTGATTGGGTCCATCATTCTGGACGCCCTAGCTCCGTTGTCGACCTCCCACCTGGGCATCCCCACCATCATCGGGGCCGTTGTCACCTTGACCGGGGCCCTCATGGTCACACTCGGACGTCGCAGTCCCTAAGCGCCGGGCTCAAACTCCAGCGCGAGCGAATTCATGCAGTAGCGCTGACCGGTGGGGGTGCCAAAACCATCAGGAAACAAGTGGCCCAAGTGGCCACCACACCCAGCACAGACAACTTCGGTGCGGATGGTTCCCAGACTGCGATCCTCGTGCAGGTCAATCGCGCCATCGTCAATGGCCGCATAGAACGAGGGCCATCCGGAGCCGGATTCGAACTTGGTGTCACTGGGGAACAGAGCACTTCCACACCCAGCACAGTGGTAGACACCGTCACGTTTTTCGGTGAGGAGCTCTCCCGACCACGGGGGTTCGGTCGCTGCTTGGCGAAGAATCGCGTAGCGCTCCGGGGGAAGCTGCGCTTTCCATGCAGCGTCGTCTTTCACAATCTTGTCGGTCATCTCTCCACCTCATCCACTCGAATTACCAGCACTGCCCATTAAACTCGCGAACATGCCTGAAGAATCGATAGCCGTGAAAACGTGGAGCGAATTCACACCAGACGATGTTTTCGAGATGGCAGTGCTGCGCAGCGAGGTTTTCTTTCTTGAACAGAAAATCACCGAAGAGGAATTCGATGCGGCGGACCGCGACCCCTCTACTATTCACCTCTGGGTCAGTGACGACCTCGGGATGGCTGGCTACTTGAGAATCGTTGATTCAGCCGCCGCGGCACACGCCCACGAGGGAATAGCCCAGAGCCTAGGTCGTATGGTCGTCCGCGCTGATGTCAGAGGCCAGGGCTTGGCAGAGCGCCTGATGACGAAGGCCCTCGACATTGCTGGTGAGAACCCCCTCTATCTTCATGCCCAGGATTACGTGACTGGACTCTATGCGAAGTTTGGTTTCGAAGAGCGCGGTGAGGTGTTTATGGAAGCCGGTATCCCTCACCGCCTGATGGTTCGGGTGCCCGTTGCCTAACCTGGTAGCTCTCGGGATTGCCTCTGTGCTGTTGGTCTCTGCCACGCCCACTGAGCGTGTGGCCGACGGCTGGTGCCAGGTGCAGGAATCCGAGGTCACTTGGGGGTTTAAGGAATCGTTTAGGTCCTATATTTCAGGCGCGATTGCTTTGGGACAGTGGACCACCTCGGGCGATGTGGACTACACGACCCCGGTGTTTATCTTCTCTGGCGGTGAGGGCGCCATTGCACCCGATCGCCGCAGTGGCAGCGTGGCGTTTGAGGGCGAGCTGCTCTTCGAGGGTCACGGTGGCATTCTTCGCACATCGCTTGCTGACCCCACGCTGACCCTTCAGGGCCCCCGGCAGGCCACCCTCGTCTTTGATGTGACAGGCGACACCATGGACATGGTGAGTGTCAGCACAGACGACGTTGAGTTTGTGACTCTTGAGTGGTCAGCCGGTGACGAGAACCTCGATATCACAACCGGAGAATGGGTTGTCACGGGCGCCAAAGCCACGCTGACCACCTCTGGTTCGAACGCTTTTGGCACCTATCCGTCAGGCGAGGAGTTTGACCCTCTCGATCTACGCCTGGTGGTGGCATCCTCGTGCTTCACGGAGAGTGCCGTTAATCCGTGGTGGGTTGCCGGTGGTATTGGCGGCTTAGCACTGGTGGGCGGTGGGGTGGTCTGGATTACTGCTCGGGCGCGTAGATCGCCCGAGCAAGGGCATCAATAACCAGGGCTGTGCGAGGGCCAAAGCTCAGTACTTGAGAATCGGCCATGTCCACGAAGCGCAGATGTGCGCCTGCCCGGGTGAGCCCAAGTGCAGGCTTCAGAGCGACGAGGTCTTCCACGCCACCGACGCTCTCAAGACCGCCGGTCATCACGAGGATGAGGTCGGGATTTGCAGCAATCAGGGCTTCATCCGTCATCGGCCGAAGCCCCACCCACCCAATCTCGGTGGCGATATCGATTCCACCCAGGGCCGTGATGAGTTCACCGGCCCCGGATTCTTCGCCAAAGAGGTAATAGATACCATTCGCGCCGCGCAGGTAGAGAAACACCATGCGCAGTTTGTCCTCGCGTGCTTGTGGGGCCCTGGCGGCGATCACCCCGGTGACATCAGCAATATCGGCCGTGACGCGCTGAGCCAGTAGCGCTCCGGCCTCTGGAGCGCCAAAGATCTGAGCGACCCTCCGGGCCAGTTCTGCCGGTTGGGACAAGCCCGGTGCCACGCGCACAAACACGACCGGGATTCCCGCGTCACGCAACTGCAGAACGACATCGATGGGGCCGATGGTCCCATCGGTGATAATCAGGTCTGGGCGCAGCGCCAAGACCGACTCAGGGGACATAGCGTGACCGCTGCCGGTCACCACCGGCAGGTGTTCAACACCCGGGAAGGTGGTGGAAATGTCCCGCCCAATGAGTCGATCCCCGAAACCCAAAGCCCAGACGGTGGCAGCGAGGGATCCCGACATGTCGAGTGCCAACACGCGATCAGTCGAGCTAATCGTCAGGCTCAGTTGGCCAGAGAGTTCGTCAGACTCCACGGTGACGGGCAGGCTCTGTGACAGCGCTGGCTCCAAGGGCTCTAGTGCGTTCGTTTCCAACAGCGCAGTGCTAGTACCCACATAGGCGCGAGGGTCTTGAAGCCAGACGATCTCTGACAGAGGCGCCCGCGCGCCAGCAGCTGCTGGGGCATCGAGGGTTGTTGTGTAGGAACCGGGCTGACACCCCACGAGTCCCAGTGACACCGACAGGGCAACCGCGAGAGCGAGAGGGGCCCGGAGGGTTGGGCGCAAGGAAGTCACAATGCGATAAGCCTAAAGCCCCCACCTCTGCAGGGGCTGTGTCGGCTTATCATGAAGAGGATATGGCTAAGCCCACCCCGCCCTCTCGATCGTTATCTCATGACGACATCGCGATTGTGGAGTTTGAGCGAGCCTGGTGGGGCAGTGTGCCAAATAAAGAATCTGCGGTGAGGGAACGCTTTGGCCTCACACTTGCTCGTTATTATCAGCGTCTATACGCCCTGTGTGAGACGGCCGCCGCGCTGGAATACGACGCGGTTTTCGTTCGCCAGTGCAGCCAAGCACAGTACATGCGCCAGAGTGCACGACGCCTAGGACCAGAAGGGGGGGAGGGCATTGGCTAAGCCAGGAAAAAACACCTATCTTCCCGACCGCTTCGATGACGTTCCTCCGGCCGATTCTCGCTATGTGGGAACGCACCGTCGCCAGCGGTCCTCGTTGTCGATGTTTGCCCCCATTGGTATTGGGGTGGGATCTGTGGTGGTACTCGTCCTCGCTGGGCTCTGGTTCGTGGATCGTAGCGACGACTACCTCGAGCTTGACCCTTCCGAAGTCCCCGTGATCGAAGGAGAAGCTCCAGCTGGGGATGCTGCTCCGGAGGGCGTCGAACTAGAGCCTGAAGTTGCTGACCCTAACGACCCTGTTCTTGATCCCAGCCAGATCGACATCACGGGCCTATCCCTGACAATTCTGAATGGGACGGACAAGCAGGGCATGGCTGCTAGGGCAGCCGAGCGCCTCACGATTGTGGGGTGGCCTGAGCCCACGGCAACCAACGCCGAGAGCACCGATGTTGCGCAGAGCACAGTGGCCTATCTCGACGAGGCTGACCGAGGCATCGCGTTGGGGATTGCGGCGATTCTCGGTATTGGCGCGGACCAGGTGGTTCAAACTGGCGCCTACCCAGGTGCGAGGGTTACCGTGGTACTGGGAGCTGACTATGTCGATACCCAATCGACCTAACATCTAGACTTCCACAGACAGCAGCAAGGAAGGTCGTTCATCATGATGCGTCACTTTAGGTCACTGGTAACTCTCGGAGCCGTTGCGGCTCTTGTCCTCACCGGGTGCAGCCAAGGCTCGACGGATTCGGGTGACACCGATGGCACCGGCTCTGGCACCTCCGATGGTGAGGCCGTCGTCGACACGGCGACCGTAGCCGCGCTCACCGGCGAACCGATTGAAGCGGGAAGCCTTTCTCGCCCCGCACTCTCTGCAAAGGTTGATAATCACCCCTCAGCCAGGCCTCAGGTTGGCATTGATGAGACAGACATTGTTTTCGAAGAGCTCGTCGAGGGCGGCATGACCCGTTACCTCGCGGTATGGCACTCAAAACTTCCCGCCGAGATTGGCCCGGTTCGCTCGGTCCGTCCGATGGACCCTGAGATTGTCAGTCCCTTCGGTGGCGTCTTCGCTTACTCCGGTGGGCAGGTTCGCTTCATTCAGTTGATGCAGGCCGCACCTGTCTATAACGCGATCCACGGCCAGCCCGACACCGAGTCGACCTTCTACCGCACCAGCGCCAAGGTCGCTCCCCACAATGTCTTGGTCAAGGCCCCTGAGCTCATTGAGCAGCACCTCGACCTTGCCGCGCCTCCCAAGATGTTTGACTACGCCGCATCACTCGCGGAATCCACCGCGGTGCTTGAGGGAGCGGCCCTCACCTCGGTGAAGACGAGTTTCAGTGGCTTTTCAAGCCCCAGCTGGGAATGGGACGCTACGCAGGAGAAATTCATGCGTTTCCAGACCAATGGGGCAGCCGATTCCGCCTCCAGCGGAAATCAGCTTGCCGCCACGAACGTCGTCGTTCTCTTCGTGGGGATTGAAGTGATTGAAGACATCCCCACCACCCGTCTGGTCAGTCAGGGCACGGGATACGTTGCTACCGGTGGTTCCATCGTTGAAATCGCGTGGATCAAGGCAAACCCTGAGTCCCCGATTGTGCTGACCACGCAGGCTGGAAACCCGGTGCTTCTGGGGATTGGCAACACGTGGGTCGAGTTGCTGCCGAGTGACTCCTCCGACGTGGATGCCGGCTCTGTCGCCATTAATTAGCATCAGAGTCTCGCTCTCTTAGGCGTGTGGCTTGCACTCTCGGCCCGAGAGTGCCAAAATCAATTAGCACTCGTATAGTGCGAGTGCAAATAGCTACAGCACACTAGACGTCCGGGAGGGACGAGATACTGATGGCAAAAATAATTGCTTTTAATGAAGAGGCCCGTCGTGGTCTCGAGCGTGGACTCAACATCTTGGCGGATGCCGTCAAGGTCACCTTGGGACCACGTGGCCGTAACGTCGTCTTGGAAAAGAAGTGGGGAGCCCCCACCATTACCAACGACGGCGTCTCGATTGCTAAAGAAATCGAACTGAGCGACCCCTTCGAGAAGATCGGCGCTGAGCTGGTCAAAGAGGTTGCCAAGAAGACCGATGACGTTGCCGGTGACGGCACCACCACCTCGGTTGTTCTGGCCCAGGCGCTCGTGCGCGAAGGTCTGCGCAACGTTGCAGCCGGCGCTGACCCCATTAGCCTCAAGCGCGGCATTGAGAAGGCCACTGAGGCCGTCTCGAACGCACTGCTGAAGATTGCCAAAGAGGTTGAGACCAAGGCAGAAATCGCTGCAACCGCATCGATCTCCGCAGCGGACACCGCTATTGGTGACTTAATCGCCGAGGCCATCGACAAGGTCGGCAAAGAGGGTGTTGTGACTGTTGAAGAGTCCAACACCTTTGGCACTACCTTGGAGCTCACCGAGGGTATGCGCTTTGACAAGGGTTTCTTGTCGGCCTACTTCGTGACTGATCCTGACCGTCAAGAGGCAGTCTTCGAAGACCCCTACATCCTCATTGCGAACCAGAAGATCGCTGCGATTAAGGACTTGCTCCCGATCGTTGACAAGGTCATTCAGTCTGGCAAGCAGCTTCTGATTATTGCTGAAGACGTTGAGGGCGAAGCACTCGCCACCCTCGTGGTCAACAAGATCCGCGGCATCTTCAAGTCCGTTGCTGTCAAGGCACCGGGCTTTGGCGATCGTCGCAAGGCCATGCTGCAGGACATCGCGATCCTCACCGGTGGCCAGGTCATCTCTGAAGAGGTCGGCCTCAAGCTCGAGAACATCGAGCTCGACATGCTCGGTCGCGCCCGCAAGGTCGTTGTGACCAAGGATGAGACCACCATCGTCGAGGGCGCCGGCGCAACTGACGCCATCGCAGGTCGCGTCAAGCAGATCCGCCAGGAGATTGAGAACACCGACTCCGACTACGACCGCGAGAAGCTCCAGGAGCGTCTCGCCAAGTTGGCCGGTGGTGTTGCTGTCATCAAGGCTGGTGCCGCGACTGAGGTTGAACTCAAGGAGCGCAAGCACCGCATTGAAGACGCTGTCCGCAACGCCAAGGCTGCCGTGGAAGAAGGAATCGTCGCCGGTGGTGGCGTTGCCCTCATCCAGGCAGGCGCCATGGCATTCAAGGACCTCAAGCTCGAGGGAGACGAAGCAACCGGAGCAAACATTGTCCGCGTAGCAATCGACGCGCCTCTCAAGCAGATCGCCCTGAACGCGGGACACGAGCCCGGTGTGGTTGCCGAGCACGTCCGCGGCCTCAAGGTCGGTCACGGTCTCAACGCCGCAACCGGTGAGTATGTTGACATGCTCGCTGCTGGCATCGCTGACCCCGTCAAGGTGACCCGTTCCGCTCTGCTGAACGCCGCCTCAATCGCTGGATTGTTCCTCACCACTGAGGTTGTTGTCGCAGAGAGGCCCGAGCCTGCTCCGGCAGCTCAGGGTGGCGACCCCTCGGGTGGCATGGACTTCTAAGTCCGCACACACCTACTGTGGGGTGTTCCTCTTCGGGGGGACACCCCACAGTTCGTTAAGACTGGAACAGCCTGGTGTTCGCCGCTTCCATTTCTTGATAGTGGCGCCCGGCATGGGAGAGTGACTCGCTGAGGCTGTGGAGATTTTCTTCGACTCGAACCTGCGTTGTTTGCCAGGTCGCGTGGACAGCAACGAAGGCGGATGCTGCTGGCCCACTCCAGCTTGAGGAGAGGGCGTGGAGGTGAGAGTTCAGCGCCTGCACCTCAGCGTTGAGTCGTTCTATTGTTGCGCGGGCTCGTGTAGAGGCGAGGAGAACCTGCTCACTGTCTACGTGGTATCGGGTCATCCTTGGAGGATAGGGACGCCAGCAGTTCCACGAGCACAGCTATCGCGCACGGTGGGAAACTCAGGACCGGGACTGGCTGGGGACAAGAGGCAGCGACACCTTGATGGTGGCACCTCCGCCAGGAGTATCGATTACTGAAATTGTGCCGCGGTGTCGCTTCACAATGGTGTCGACAATCGCCAAACCAAGACCTGACCCACCCGTCTCGCGGGCTCGGGAGGTGTCTGCTCTCCAGAGACGCTGGAAAATTTTGTCCCGGATTTGGGGAGGGATTCCCTCGCCGTGGTCCACCACGGCAATAACGCCACGATCGGGTGCGCCCTCTGTGGAGAGCTCAATTTCGACGTTTGTGCCCTCTGGGCTAAAGCGCAGAGCGTTCTGCATGAGGTTTGCCACCACTTGGCGAATCTTGTTTTCTTCGGCACTGACGATGATGGGGTCCACCAGGGACGCATCGGTCACGAGCTCGCCCCCTGTCCACACAGAGATGGTGCGACCGGGTGCGCTAGCGCCAGTGTCGAGTGCCGCATCCACTGCGAGGCCAACTAGGTTCACAGGGCCGAGCTCCAGTGGCTTTGCCTCATCGAGCCTCGCGAGTTCGAGAAGGTCTGTGACGAGTGCGGTCATGCGCTCGGCTTCTTTCTCGATGCGGCCCATTGCTTGGGCAACATCGGGCTTTGTGGTGATTGCCCCCATCCGGTATAGCTCGGCGTAGCCGCGCACGGAGGCAAGGGGTGTGCGCAGCTCGTGGCTGGCATCTCCGACAAAGCGACGCATCTGCTCGATGGTTTCCGCCCGGTCCGCGAAGGCTCGGTCGATGCGAGAAAGCATGGTGTTGAGTGACCTGGTCAAACGGCCGACCTCGGTGTTCGGGGTCGCGCCAGAGAGGCGCTGGGAGTAATCGCCACCGGCGAAGCGCGCAGCTGTTTGCTCTACTTCGCGCAAGGGTCTAAAGGTCGTGGTGACGAGAATCTGCGTCACACCAGCACTGAGAATGACGGCAACCAAGCCGAATATGAGAAATATGCTCGCAAAGGTGCCGCGAGTCTCCTGGTTTTCTCGCAGGTCGACACCAATCACGAGCGTGGCGGGCTCGGCCACCATGTCCGCTTCATGGACGATGCGCAGGGTGTAGGTATGGAGGCGCCACTGGGTGCGCTGATCAACGCTTGGCACAGTAATCGATCGCGCGTTGTTGAGCACCCAGCCATAGGTGAGCTCGCTCACGTCTGGCCCATAGTCGGCCTCAGAAGTCGGCAAGTTGCTGGATAGTACCTCACCGTCAATTGAGACGGCGGCCAGGTAGTAGCTACTTCTCGCGCCTTGGCCGCCGGTGGGTTCAAACAGGGCGAAATCTTCAGTTCGAAGACTGGGGGGAAGGCCCGCTGCGACGTCATCGATTTTTCGATCGATTTCAGCCAACAGGTAGTTCTGCACCGCAGAGACAGTGCCAATACCAATGCCGAGCAGCGACAGCGTGACCACGATGACGGTCACCCCGGTGATCTTGGTGCGCAACGACGTCGAGTTCCACCAACTCTGCAGGCGAACAAGCATGAGAGCCGGTTTAGGCTTTTCCGGCCTTCAGGAGGTAACCAAAACCGCGCTTGGTCTGAATGACTGGCTCGTCCGTGTGAGGGTCGAGCTTGCGGCGCAGATAGGACACGTAGCTCTCAACAATGCCGGCATCCCCATTGAAGTCGTATTCCCACACGTGGTCCAAGATTTGGGCCTTCGAGAGCACTCGGTTGGGGTTCAGCATCAAATAGCGCAGCAACTTGAATTCTGTAGGGGAAAGCTCGATGGGTATGGAGCCTA
The DNA here is from genome assembly GCA_009704535.1 of Actinomycetota bacterium. GTDB lineage: Bacteria > Actinomycetota > Actinomycetes > Actinomycetales > Microbacteriaceae > Pontimonas. The sequence goes on along the minus strand of WLEA01000018.1, from coordinate 8,874 downwards.
GGAAAACCTCGTGGGTGTCCTGGTCCATGGACAGCTCGCCCACGCGAATCAGGGCATCGTCTTCTTCGTTCTGAGTGCGGCGAAGGATTGCCTTGATGCGCGCCACAATCTCATCGAGGCTAAAGGGCTTAGTGACGTAGTCATCGCCACCGACCGTGAGGCCGGTGATCTTGTCTTCGGTCGAGTCCTTGGCTGTCAGGAACAGAATCGGGCAGGTGTAGCCACTCGCGCGCAGTCGCTTGGTCACGCCGAAGCCGTTGATGTCTGGCAACATGACGTCCAAGAGGATGAGGTCCGGCTCTTCCTCAAGCACGGCAGAGATGGTCTGGGCGCCGGTCGCTACAGCCCGGACGGCAAAGCCTGCGAAGCGCAAGCTTGTGGTGAGCAGGTCCCGAATGTTGGGCTCGTCGTCGACAATAAGAATCTTGGGTCCATCAGCCATGTCCTCATTATCTGGGAGAATGCTGGATATTTTCTGAGAGCATTGCTGGAGTTTTCTGTGTGACTTCAGCCGCGTCCATGATGGTGTATCCATAGCCCTGCTCGGCGAGGAAGCGTTGCCGGTTCATCGCGAAGTCTTGATCCACGGTGTCCCTGGCCACCAGAGTGTAAAACACGGCTGGTCTGCCATCCGCTTTGGGGCGCAAGATGCGCCCCAAGCGCTGGGCTTCCTCTTGTCTGGAGCCGAAGGAACCCGAGACTTGGATCGCAACCGATGCTTCCGGGAGGTCAATCGAGAAGTTCGCCACCTTAGACACCACGAGTCGCATGAGCGCGCCAGTGCGGAACTGGTCATAGAGACGCTCGCGCTCGGGGATGGACGTCTGGCCGGTAATCATCGGGATACCGAGCGAATCGCTCAGCGACTCGATTTGATCCACATAGGTTCCAATAATGAGGGTCGGATCATCGGGGTGCAATGCCAGAAGCTCCCTGACCAGTCTGGCCTTGGCTGGCGTGGTGGACGCTAGGCGGAAGCGTTCCTGGTCGGTGCTCGCCGCATAATCAAGGCGCTCCGTCGGGGGTAGGTCCAACCTGATTTCCACGCACGATGCCGGGGCAATATAGCCCTGCGCTTCCAGCTGTTTCCAGGGAACATCAAAGCGCTTGGGTCCGATCAGACTAAAGACATCGCCCTCACGGCCGTCTTCTCTCACGAGCGTTGCGGTGAGACCCAGTCGCCGCCTGGCTTGAAGCTGGGCGGTGAGCTGGAAGACCGGCGCTGGCAGAAGGTGGACCTCGTCATAGACCACGAGTCCCCAGTTCAGCGCGTCAATGACCCCGAGGTGAGCAAACTCACCTTTGCGCTTGGCAGCCATGATGCTGTAACTGGCAATCGTGACAGGCTTGATTTCCTTGATGGAGCCCGAGTACTCACCAATCTCATCCTCCGTGAGGCTTGTGCGCGCCAACAATTCTGCCCTCCACTGTCTTGCTGAGACGGTGTTGGTCACAAGAATCAGCGTTGTGGTGTCAAGCTCCGCCATGACTCCAGCCCCCACCAGAGTCTTTCCTGCCCCGCAGGGCAGCACGACAACACCCGAGCCCCTCTCCACGAACTTGGCAATTGCCTCCTTTTGGTAGTCGCGAAGCGACCACCCTGCCGGGTCAATATCAATCGTGTGGGGCGTCCCCTCGGCAAAGCCGGCGTGATCAGCTGCTGGCCAACCTTTCTTCAACAGCTCTTGCTTGATGACCCCGCGGGACCACGGGGCTAGCGGGTATCGACCCGTGTCATCCCGTGCGCCCAAGAGCTCAGCAATCTTGGCGCTGCGGGTAATCTCGGCCTCGATAGTCGCATCAGCGCAGGAGAGGAACAGGTCCTCGCCCTCTCTCGTGATTTCGATGAGGCCGTAGCGTCGGATGGTCTCGCGGATGTCATCCACGATCGTGGGGGGCAGGGCGAACTTAGAAAAAGTCTCGAGGGTGCCAGCGATCTCGTCGGCGGTGTGCCCGGCGGCACGCGCGTTCCACAAACCAAGCCTGGTAATCCGGTAGGTGTGTATGTGCTCCGGTGCTCGCTCGAGTTCGGCAAAGACTGCCAAAGCGTGTCGGGCCTGTTCTGCATCGGGGTGTGCCACCTCGAGCAGAACAGTCTTGTCACTTTGGACAATGAGCGGGCCATCGGGATTCATAGCCTGCCAGTCTAGGCTTCTTTGCTACCGCTCTGCTGGGGGTGACCATGGCGTCGCACTGCGAATTGCCGAAATCGGAACTGTCTTCTCCATGGAGTTCCTCAGCTCAACGCCTCGGAGCCTGCCACCGGCGAGCGAGCGCGGTTCCATAATCAAACTCACCGATGTTCCCCCGGGCATGTCGACCTCGATCTCGAGAGCCACTTTGGCAGCGATAGCAACTTCAAGGACACTGCCAAGCCAGGGTGGAACACCCTGGCTTGCCGCCTTGGTGATGGATGCCGCAAGGCTTCTCACAGCGTCCTCGAGGGGGTCTGGCCCGATTGTGCCAAGTGCGACGCGCTCCTCGGCGGGTTGATAGATTGCGTCTTCGCCGGTAATCATCGCCATATGTCTGGCCCCCAACAGAATGTCGTGCACCCGCTCCACCGGGAGTCTGGTCACCAGAGTGCGGTCGTCGAGCTCCCGCAGGGATAGTGGCCCGAGGCTCGGATCGGCAAGCAGTTCTTGACGCAGTTCCGGCCTCGTCAGAGTGATCGTGGTGCCGTTTCTGGTGCTACTGAGTTCGATGTCTCCTGCCAAGCGGCACGTGTCGGTGATGAGGTGAACCATGCCGCTGGGGAGTGGGGTTTGCGATGCCGCTTGCAACAAAGGAACCAGGTCCTTCGCCGCAATACCGCCGTGGAGTGCGCGCAGAACAGAGCGCGACGTCAAGCGATAGCGAGGAACCAAGCCACCAAGCTCACGGTGGGCAATGCGGTCAAGAATCAAGCGGTGGTCAAGCGACAGAGGCCCCGGAGCCAATAGCGTGAAATCCTCGCTGGCATAGACGCCTGGGACCGGAGAGGGCAGATAGCGCCCCAGGTCAGGGCTCCCCCCGGGGGCGAAGAGCGCCTGGCCCCAGGGGGTGGGGGAGCCAGAGGCGATAACACCGAGCATGCTGGCCCTGGCTGTTGCTGTCTCAAGGATTTCGCCGGCCTTGAGCCTTGGATACCAGAAGCTGATGAGGTCGGGAAGATCGCTATCCCAATGGGCGTGAGGGTTGTCCCGCACAACCCGCTGCACCCAGGGTGGTAACGCCGTCCACCACGACACGGCAATGTGGTGCCACTGTTCTTCTGGACCACTCTCTCGCCACGCAAGTGCGCTAGCGCTTGCCGACACATGAGTGCTGGAGAGATGAAGAAGGCCCGAGTCAACCCCGATGTCCACCAGGGCGGCAATGTTATAGCCCTCACCCAAGATTTCCACCAGGGCCTTGAGCCCCGTCACACTGACTGATCCCTGCCTTGTTGCTGGTTGCGGGTGGCGGGCAAGCGCGTCGATGACGTCGCCAAGCTCACAGAGCACGCTGGCTACCACAGTCGCCTGTTTGCCAAGCGCCTCTTCGCTCCACGGCGGACAACCCTTGAGGCTGGGGGCCTTATCTTTGGTGCCACGCTGTGCGAGGCTAGCCAACTGCTCGGGTGAAATCAGGGGAAGCGCCGGGTTTTCCCTGGCGTCCACGAGGCCAAGCTCAGTGAGCTCGGCGAGCCCTTCAGGGCTAGCACCCTCTGCCAGTGAGCCAAGTGCACCAAGTGCGTCCCTGGAGAGCGCATCAAGCGTCTGAGCGAGGCTTCGGGCATCGAGGAGCTGGGTGGCGGCAGCGGTCAGGCTGCCCACCTGAGCAGCACTCAACCCGCGACGTTTGGCGAGAACCAGTAGCTGTTCTTCGTTCCTACTGGCCAACCACTGAATAAGGCGAAGGGTCTCTTTACTCGGCAGAGCCATGGTCACCCGCGCCCCGACGACGTCTGGTGGACACAATGAGCAGAGCAATGATGAGAACGAAACCGACGGGCAGGCCAAACAATGGCATCAGAGTCACGCTTGGCCAGACGCCAACGGAGAAGTCCGCGCTACCCATCCCGGCCCATGTGCCGATGATGATGGCAAAGAAGGCCAACACACTCAGTGCAATCACTGCGCCAACGATGGCGGCGAGCACGCGTTCGAGACGGCTGGGCGATGGAATTTGGCTCTCTGACATCCCTCCAGGATATCGGGACTCCGGAGACGGTATCCTTGTGCTACGCAACACCCGTGCGAAGCCCTAGAGAAAGGCGACACCATGCCCACCGGCAAGGTCAAGTTCTACGACACAGACAAAGGCTTCGGCTTCATCCACACCGATGACGGCGAGGAAGTTTTCCTGCACGCGTCCGCTCTTCCAGAAGGCGCTGTGGTTCGAGCCGGCGCCAAGGTTGAGTTCGGTGTTGCCGAGGGCAAGCGTGGCGCCCAGGCACTGAGCGTGCGCATTCTTGAGCAGCCCACCACCCGTGTTGGGCGCAAGGGTGCCGATGACATGGCCGTGATTGTCGAAGATTTGCTCAAGCTCTTGGATCGCACCGGAGGTGACCTGCGCCGTGGCCGGTACCCCGACGAAGAGCACTCTCGCAAGATTGCCGCTCTGCTACGCAGAGTGGCCGATGAGTTTGATGTCTAAGCCCAAAGCGTCGACTACCAAGACCTCGAGCTTTCAGGGCCACCCCGAGGCTGACCTGAGCGCGCTGGCAACCGCCGCGCTACTCGAGGTCACTCAGGCCCACACCTACCGAATCCCGCCCGTCGTGATTCGGGGTGAGGGAATCGCCACGGTGACCTTCCCCTCGGCTGAGCGCGGTTACCCCGGCTGGTTCTGGACTGTGAATCTCAGTGACCTGGAGGGCGTTGCCCCGACGGTCATGGACGTCCACCTACTGCCAGGAGACTCGGCACTGGTTGCCCCCGAGTGGGTTCCTTGGGCCGACCGGATGGAAGAGTATCTTCTCAACGAGAAAGAACTCAGCGACGCTGTTGCTTCCGATGATGACGATGACGACGACGATGATGACGATGATTTTGACGACGATGTCGATGGCATCGACATTGACCAGCTCGATATCGAGCTCGATCCGACCCCTCTGGAAGTCCCCGGCGAGCCGGACGATGTTTTTGACCACGTCGAGTTCGACGAGGCTGACCCCCTTAACCCCTAGAGGCGCTCGAGCACGTAGTCGAGGCTCGCAATGAGCTTCTCGACATCCGCGTGGTCAACACCGACGAAGGTGGCAACTCGAACCTGGTTGCGGCCAAGTTTGCGATAGGGCTCAGTGTCGAGAATTCCATTCGCCCGCAGGATCGATGTGACGGCAGTCGCATCGATCGAGTCATCCAGATCGAGCGTTGCGACCACGGGCGAGCGGTGCTCGGGGTTAGTCACAAACGGTGTGACGTCACTGCGCGACTCGGCCCAGGAGTAGAGCAAGCCGGAGCTTTGCGCGGTGTGGGCGGCTGCAGCGCCAAGACCACCACGGCTCATCATCCACTCAAGCTGTGACTCCATCAGCAGCAGTGTCGCCAGTGCCGGGGTATTGAGCGTTTGGTGGAGTCGTGAGTTATCGATAGCAGTTTTCAGACTCAAAAACTCGGGAATGTAGCGATCGGTCGCTGCAATCTCTTCGGCCCTGGCAATCGCCGCCGGTGACATCAGAGCACACCAGAGCCCACCATCACTGGCGAAATTCTTTTGCGGCGCAAAGTAGTAGACGTCCATTTCGCGGGCATCGAAATCGATTCCTCCGGCGGCGCTGGTGGCATCGACCACCATGAGCGCGTCGGGCGCGGCGCTTGGAACACGAACGACTGGAGCGCTGACGCCGGTCGAGGTTTCGTTGTGAGGCCAGGCGTAGACATCGGCATCTGCGATGGCCTCGAGGGTTCCTCTGGTGCCAGGCGCTGAGAGGACCACGTGTGGTTGCCTCAACCACGGAGTGGTGTGAGCGGCAACACACTTCTGGCCAAACTCGCCAAAGCTGAGGTGAGCGCTCTTGTTCCTCGCCAGGCTTGCTGAAGCAACATCCCAGAACGCTGTTGACCCACCGTTGCCGAGGACGACCTCGTAACCCTCGGGAAGACGAAACAGCTCATGGAGGTGGCGCTGGACGCGGGCGACTAAATCTTTGACGGGGGCTTGGCGGTGAGAGGTTCCAAGAATTGCCTGGTGCGCAATGAGGTGGTCGAGTTGGCTCGAGCGAATCTTCGAGGGGCCAGAGCCAAACCGGCCATCGGATGGAAGCAGGTCAGCGGGGATCGTGATGTCCGGCATACCAAAATCCTAGGCGCTCGGAGGGGGCCTTCTGCGGAAGCCCTGTGAGTAAGCTAAGCCTTACCTCATATCCCTCTGGTCCACGGAGTGCCCACAGCCATGACTGATCTCGTCGATACAACGGAAATGTATCTGCGGACCATCATCGACTTAGAAGAAGAGGGTATTCCACCGTTTCGAGCCAGAATCTCGGAGCGTCTTGGCCACTCAGGGCCCACGGTGTCGCAAACGGTGGCTCGCATGGAGCGCGACGGTCTTGTTGTTGTGGAAGCTGACCGTCAATTGGCTCTGACCACCAAGGGCCGCACGAAAGCTATCCAGGTAACGAGGAAGCATCGCTTGGCCGAGCGCTTGTTGGCCGATGTCATTGGTTTGGACTGGGCGCTCGTCCACGAAGAGGCTTGCCGCTGGGAACATGTGATGAGCGAAAACGTCGAGAGGCGCCTCATTGCGATGCTGGGTGAGCCCACTGAGTCGCCCTATGGCAATCCGATTCCTGCGATGCAGGAAATCGGTGGGCCCAAGTCTGAGGACTTCTTAACCGGGGTGATTCGGGTGACTGATGCTGTGGGGGATCAGACGACGTCTGGAATCCTTCGACGCATCGGTGAACCCGCACAGTTTGACTCGGAGCTATTGAGGAAGTTCAAGAACGCTGGCCTAATTCCTGGCGCCAGAGTCAGTGTGAGCAAAGACGCCAAGGGCTACCGCGTGGAGGCAGCCACGATGAACGGGGCGGTTGTCGTGTCCGCCGAGATCGCCCACCACCTCTACCTCGCCGCCTAGGAGCCAGAACCCTCGGCGTTTCATAGCGAGGGGCATTCAGGTCTCCGGGTTAGCCTTAGGCCACTGCGAGTCACAACCAGCAGGAGGTAAACCAATGTCCAGGCGAGTGAGTATCTCTCCCAGAGATACTCGCGCTCACTTTCGGATACTGGGTAGTCACCGGCCCTGCCTCAGCTGTCTGAGCCACGGCCTCGTCACGACACCATTGATTTTCGATGGTGTCGTTTGCGTTAACAGCCGTGTCGTGAATCCCGCATGACCAGGTCAGAACTCGCCCTCCAGGCGAGTGCCACCCAGGAGGTCAGTATGCGAACCCTCGTCCTCAACGCCGGCTATGAGCCGCTCTCGGTCGTGTCCTTCAGACGGGCGCTGGTGCTCGTCATGAACGGTCGCGCCATCATCGTCGAGAGTGATCAGCGCAATCCGGTGAGAAGCGCTGATGGCTCGTGGGAGAGGCCCTCCGTAATTGTCTTGACCCGCTATGTGAAAATGCCCCACAACCGCCATGTCCCCGTCTCCAGACGAGGAGTTCTTCGCAGGGATGGACATCGTTGCGCCTACTGTGATGGATCTGCGAGCACCATCGATCACGTCATCCCACGGTCCAGGGGCGGCCGTGACGAATGGGAGAACCTGGTGGCCTGTTGCCTCAAGTGCAACAACATGAAGGGTGACCGCACACCGCAAGAAATGGGATGGCGTTTACTCAGCTCCCCCAAGACTCCCTTTGGCACAGCGTGGTTGGTGCGCGGTATCGAGAGACCCCAGCCTCACTGGGAAGAGTACCTAGCCCAAGCTGCGTGAGTGCAAGACCTACGCAGGCCGCAGTTCTTGCACGCCGGCTTCGGCGTCTTCAATGATCGACAGCGCCCTTCCGAGCCCATCTTCCAGCGCCATGAATTCTGAGGCCACCCGCACCGCCTCGCCGCATTCGATGGCCTTTACCAGTGCTCGCTTGAGCGTGTTCGGGTTGGTCACAGATTTTGACAGCGGGCCGGGTCCAAGACCGAGAATCTTGAGCCGACCGGCCCACCAGGGCTGGTCTGCAACGAAGGGCATGATGACGCTCGGTATTCCCGAGCGAATCATGGCGTGAGTAGTGCCGGCTCCACCGTGGTGTATGGCTACAGCAACTGCGGGCAACACCTCGGAGTGTGGGACGGTGCTTCGCACCATGACATCGGGAGCATCAACGTGATCGCTGGAGGGCTCCAGGCCACCCCAGCCGGTAACCAGCAGGGTTTTGAAACCCACAAGCCTGGCGGCCTCGACAATTGCTCGTGCGCGCGGGGCCCCGCGGGTGTCTTTCATCGACCCAAAACCCGCATAGACGACAGGGCCACTGGCGAGGAAGTCGTGAAGTTCGGCGTCGATTGTGCCAAGAGTCGGCGATGTCCAAGCCCCGGTCACTAGTGCATGGCTAGGCCAATCTGCGGGCTGTGGCACCAGCGCCTGGCTTACTGGGCACAGGGTAAGGTCTGGATGGTGCCGGAGCACACCCAGTTTTTTGGCGAGCGTCTTGGCGGGCTTGGCCGCGGAAGCAAGTGCCAGCTGAATCATCCGAAAGCTTGCCCGGTTGAGAAAGCCCGGTAGCCCGTGGGGGAGACCCAGGGCTGGGAACGCAGCAGTCGGAGTCAGGGTTGGGAACAGCTCGACAACCACAGCAATCGCGCCCACGGCGTGGGCGGCCACGGGTGCGGTGACGAGTTTCGGGTGGTAGACCACCACGTCGGGGGAAATCTCCTGGATTTGCTCGACGACCTGTTGGTAGGCAGCCTCAAGCATCGGCTTCACGGTGGTGCGGTAGTTGAGCAGTGCACGGGTGAT
>WLEA01000017.1 GCA_009704535.1 Actinomycetota bacterium | reverse complement strand
TCGAGCGCCGTGTGCGAACGGGGGGCGAGTTTTCCCTTGTCGAGGCCAAACTGGAGCTCAGCGTAGACGAGGGAACTAATCGCCCAAGCATCACGGTCAAGCGCACCCAGTCGCTCGAGAACCCTCTCATTGCCCATCACGGCTTCGCTGCAGATATCCGTGTCTAACAGGAACACTAGAGCCCGTGATCCAACGACGACGTCCGCGGCACGTCAGAACGCAGAGAGAGTTCATCAAAGGCAGCGTCTGGGCGGTATTCCTGCCCCTGCATGAAGTCAAAGAAATCCTGGGTATCTAGGGGGCCGCTCTGGTTGAGATAAACCCTGCCCGTGCGCTCGTCTCGAACGAGCGTCACCGGAGCCTCCGGGTCCAACCACCCCGCAGGGATACGAAGGGCAACGCTGCCACCTGTTCGAAATAGCTTGGTTGTGGTCACGTCCATTAGTGTGGCCTCATTCGGTATGTATATACAGAGTATATACCTAACCCCTGTGAATAACTTCCTCAGTGGTCCCCGCGTGTTCAGGGAAAGGAAAGATTGCGCTGTTACCCTAAGAACATCTAGGGGTCGTTGTTTGGTTCCTCATCGGCTGAGAAGTCAGCATCGAGCGAACGCAGGAACCATGTCGCAAGCACTCCTTGACCACAGCCTCCCCCGGCCCCACGCCTACACCTCGGAGTTCGCGGAACTCTTGGCGCAGATCAAAGAGCGCGGGCTTCTCTCGCGCTCAGTGGCCTACTACATCACCTTGATTGTGGTGCTCTCGGTGTCGCTGCTGTCCCTGTTGACGGCCATGTTCTTCATCGGTGATTCCTGGGCCCAGCTAGCGCTTGCTCCGGTAATGGCCATCATCATGACCCAGTTCTCGTTCGTGACCCACGAGGCCGCCCACCGACAGGTGTTCGCCTCCGGAACAACCAACGATCGCACGGCTCGCGTTCTCGCAAACGCCGTGGTCGGCATCAGCTACTCGTGGTGGATGGGCAAACACACCAGGCACCACGCAAACCCCAATACCGTCGGCAAAGACCCGGATATTGAATCAGACTTCATCATGTTCCAGGAAGAAGAAGCGGCCAAGACCACCGGCTTCACGAACGCTTTCGTGAAGCGTCAGGGTTGGTTGTTCTTCCCGATTTTGACCCTCGAGGGCCTGAACCTCCACGTTCAAGCCTTTAGGCGTGTCTTCTCCAGAGAGCCACTCAACCACCGCGGCACAGAAATCACCCTGCTCTTGGCCAGAAACATCGGTTACCCGATCATTCTGGTTTCTCTGATGCCCTGGTATATCGCTGCGGTATTCCTCGTCATCCACATGGCCCTCTTTGGCGTGTATATGGGTGCGTCTTTTGCACCAAACCACAAAGGCATGCCCCAAATTGCCGCCGGCATAAAGGTGGACTTCCTGCGTCGCCAGGTGCTCACCAGTCGCAATATTCGTGGCGGGCTATTCATGGACCACTTCATGGGCGGACTCAACTACCAAATCGAGCACCACCTCTTCCCCAGCATGGCCCGGCCCAAACTGGCCCGGGCTGCCAAGCTGGTTCGCCAGTTCTGCGCGGAGAAGAAGATTTCCTATACAGAAACCGGACTGTTCCAGTCCTACGGAATCGTCATCGCCTACCTGAACCGCGTGGGCCTGGCAGCAAGAGATCCCTTTGACTGTCCCCCGGCCCAGGTTCTGGGTCGGGCGTAACTGACACCAGAGACGTGGTGTCACTCTCTCGGGCGAGTGGGGCAGACTAGGGTCATGGACCTTGGCCTTGAGGGTAAGACCGTGCTTGTAACTGGTGGCACGAAGGGCATCGGGCGCGCCATCGTGCAGGCGTTTGTCGACGAGGGCGCCACGGTTGCCTTCTGCGCGAGGAACCCGGAGGATGTCCGGGCTGCCGAGTCGTTTTTCACTGCGGGCGGCGCCACGGTCCGGGGCAGCGTTGTCGACGCGGGTGACGCCTCAGCGATTCGGTCCTGGGTTGATGAGGCGGCCAAGAACTTCGGGACTATCGATGCAGCAGTCGCCAACGCCTCAGCGCTAGCCGTAGCGGATGAGCCGGAGAGTTGGGAAGCGTCATTTCGGGTCGACCTGATGGGTACAGTCAATCTCTGTCAAGCCACCGTTCCCCACCTCGAGCGTAGCTCGGTGAAGTCGTTGGTTGCGCTGTCCAGTGTCTCGGGGAGAGAGGCAAGCTTCTCCTCGGGGCCCTACGGCACGATGAAGAGCGCCATCATCAGCTATATGGCCGGTTTAGCCCTGTCCTTGGCAAACAAAGGTATACGGGCTAACACCGTCTCCCCCGGCCACACGTACATCGAGGGCGGCACGTGGCAGGAACACGAGAGAGACAACCCCGAACTCTTCTCCCACGCTATGGGTCTAAACCCCACCGGTCGGATGGGCACAGCAGAAGAAGTAGCCTCGGGCGTTGTGTTTCTCTCAAGCCCCAGAGCATCAAGAATCAGTGGCACCAACCTAGTCATCGATGGAGCGATGACCAGGGGTATTCAGTTCTAACCCCGTAGGGACGTAGTCACTAGTGGGACAACCGGCTGGCGCAACCACCGAACGAGAGCAATCACCGCAACCAGAGCGAGAACTGGCAGGAGTATCTGGGTCGCAAGAATGACCGCCGGGAACTCGGAGTTCCACTCGGCGGGAGAAATGTGCCGAGACAGAATTCCCCAGAAAGCCCACACCAGCACCAGCGCATAGCTAGGAGATGAATTCACCAGTGCTGTGATGCTGCCAATTGTCACAGCGACAACCAAGACCACGATGGTCCACGTTTCTGCAGAGAGCCACAGGCCATCAGCAAAGCCTGCTTGGACAAGTAAGGCCGAGATGTTTGCCACAGTGGCCACGGTGACCCAACCGAAGTAGACGGCAAAAGGAATCCGGATAGCCAGTGTGCTCCCGAGAGTTGTTCGAGTAGCCGTCGTTTCCTTGTTGATGCGAATCAACGTCCACAGCAGAGCACCAATAATCACAGCGGCACCCCAGAGAACTTCGTAATGCCATGCCACAATCCATGCGCCGTTGAGAAGACTGCTGGCAATAAACCAGGGGTTGATGGCGCGAATGACCGCATTGTCGGCCACCAGTTGCACCACCGTATAGACCCCGAGCAGCAGATAAATGACCCCCCAGATAGCGAAGGTGAAGCCAATCGGCGCAAACAAAGTGTCATAGCGGTCCGAGATCTCGTTCGTGGCCTGACCATTGAGAGGAAGGCTTGTTGCCAACACGTTCATGACCAACATGAACAAGAAAGAGGCAAGGGCTAGCAGGCGAGGCGCAAGAGTTTTTGGCATGTTTAAGTCAACCACATCCCAGACCTAAGCCACCATTATTCCGGCCAACACTGCGCAACCGACCAGGACGGATGGGGCCTGCGCCCGTGACCGACAGATTTGGTGCTCAGCTCGACGGTTGCCATCCGAGGAACGCCAGCTGCGGACCAGCAACCACGGAGCTTGCGATTGTGACTCAGCGAGACTGATAGCCGCTCGCAATCTCCAAGACTGCCAGAGCACCAAGGCGAACGGTCCTCAGGTCAGGCCCGTCAGCGTGAGCATCAATCTCGGTGATGTCGCAGGAGACAACGGTGGAGATTTTGCCGAACGCGAAAGCGAACTGCCGAAGTTCGTCTGCACTGATGCCTCCCGGAGTTGCAGCTGGGCAGGCAGGCGCAACGCTTTGATCACACACGTCCATGTCGATATCCACGTGTAGCTTCCTGTCGCCCACGAACGAGAGAGCCTCGTCGATGACGGACTCAATTGTCCGAGTGCGCAAAGCCTGCCGCGTGATCACGCGAATGCCACAGTCTCTGGCTCGCTTGGCGTACTCAGGCGAGTTAGAGAAGTCATTAATCCCAATTTGAACAATGCTGGTTCCCGGGAGTCCTGCCTCGATGAGTCTTCGAACGGGGGACCCGTTGGAGGCTCCATCTCGCACATCGTGGTGTGCGTCGAGGGTAATCAGGCCCGCCTCCGACAAGCCGTCGCCAAAAACACCGCGCATGACAGCGTAGGTAATGGAGTTGTCGCCGCCTAGGGCGATGCTCAACTCCGAGGCTGAGGAGACGCTGTGGGCGAGGCCCATCGTGCGCTCTTCACCTTCTGCGCTATCAGGCTGCCTCACATCGCCGAAGTCAGCGAAAGAGATGTCCCGCAGGTCTGCGTTGGCGGTGTAACTGAAGGTGGAGAACCTAGAAAGTGCCTCTCGAATCGCAGCCGGAGTCTGATGGGCTCCCGTCGAGGATATGGACGTCTGAAAAGCAGGAACGCCGAAGATACCCAGCTGGGTGCGCTCAGAGGTCGCTGGCTGTAGCCAGTGGGAGGCCCTGGGCCATAGCGAGTCTTCGCTCACGAAGCGGTGTCCTTGCACGAGGTGAAAAAGAAGTCGTGATGTGACATTACTCTGTAGAGGAAGCTCGCCACACATCGCTGACGATGGAGGACATGATGGCCACAGTTACCCGCGGAGACTTGCACGCAGCCACAGGATCGACGATGAGTGCGAAAGGGTGGGGCCAGGAAGCTGCGCTTCGCATGCTTCACAACAATCTCGACCCTGCCGTCGCCGAACACCCGCAAGAATTAATTGTGTACGGGGGCAGTGGTAAGGCCGCCAGAAACTGGGCCAGCTTTGACGCGATGGTGAAAACCCTCACCCATCTCGAAAACGACGAGACCATGCTGGTCCAATCGGGGAAACCCGTTGGAGTCTTTCGCACCCACGAATGGGCGCCTCGAGTCATTCTTGCAAACTCCAATCTCGTCGGGGACTGGGCCACCTGGCCAGAGTTCCGCAGACTCGAGCAGCTGGGCCTCACGATGTATGGCCAAATGACTGCTGGCTCCTGGATGTATATCGGGACCCAAGGCATCCTTCAAGGAACCTACGAAACCTTCGCAGCGGTCGCCGCGAAGAAGTTTGGGGGAACCCTCGCCGGGACCCTGACCCTGACCGGTGGATGCGGTGGGATGGGCGGCGCCCAGCCGCTCGCGGTCACAATGAATGAGGGAACATGCCTCATTATCGATGTTGATGAGTCAAGGCTGAGGCGCCGAATTCAGGACCGCTACCTCGATGAACTGGCAGACAACCTTGATGATGCCATCGAGAAAGTGTTGCGATACAAGTCTGAAAAGCGAGCTATCTCCGTGGGCTTGACCGGCAACGCGGCCACCGTCTTCGCTGAGCTGCTGAGGCGCGATGTCCCGATTGATATCGTCACCGACCAAACGTCGGCCCACGATCCGCTCTATTACATACCCGAGGGTGTCAGTGTCGACGATGCCAGAGAGTTGGCCGATAAGGACCCAGAAGATTTCACAATCCGAGCAGAAGCTGCCATGGCAAAGCAGGTTGAGGCGATGGTGGGCTTTATGAAGAAGGGTGCCGAAGTCTTCGACTATGGCAACTCAATTCGCGACGAAGCCAGGAAGGGTGGCTTTGCTGACGCCTTTATGTTCCCCGGCTTCATTCCCGCCTACATCCGGCCCCTTTTTTGTGAGGGAAAGGGACCGTTCCGATGGGTTGCGCTTTCGGGCGAAAAGAAAGATATCTATCGAACGGACAAGGCAATTCTCGAGCTGTTTCCTGAGAATGACCACCTACGCCGGTGGATCACGATGGCGCAGGAGAGGGTGGCCTTCCAGGGCTTACCAGCAAGGATTTGTTGGCTCGGATATGGCGAGCGGGATAAGGCAGGGGCGGCGTTCAACGATCTGGTGAAGAGAGGAGAAGTCTCTGCGCCCATTGTGATTGGTCGAGATCACCTCGACTGCGGATCCGTCGCTTCGCCGTATCGGGAATCGGAGGCAATGCTCGATGGCTCAGATGCCATTGCTGATTGGCCACTCTTGAACGCCATGATCAACATCGCCTCCGGCGCATCCTGGGTATCAATTCACCACGGTGGCGGGGTGGGAATCGGGCGGTCCATTCACGCTGGTCAAGTGTCTGTGGCTGATGGCAGCGACCTGGCTGCAGAAAAGCTTCAACGGGTACTCACCAATGACCCCGGCATGGGAGTCATTCGCCACGTGGACGCTGGCTACCCCGAAGCGGAATCAGTCGCGCGGGCCAAACACGTCCACGTGCCAATGCTCGATACCGAATAATCCATGTCCGTTGTCATTGCCAACATTGGCAGCCTCGTCACGAATGACCCTTCTCTGGGTTCCGGTTTGCTCGGAGAGATAAACACAGCCGCCATCGTCCTCGATGAGGGCAGAGTTGCCTGGGTGGGCGACTCATCCGCCGCCCCCGCAGCGGATGAGCAGATCGACGCAGGCGGACATGCCGTGATACCCGGTTTTGTTGATTCGCATGCGCACCTTCTCTTCGCCGGAGATCGCGCCAAGGAATTTGACGCCCGGATGAGGGGGGAGAAATACACCGCCGGTGGAATCAACGAGACAGTTGCCGCAACGAGGGCCGCGAGCGACCACGACCTTGAGACCAACATGCTCTCACTTGTTGGCGAGATGACACGGTCGGGAATTACGACCTGGGAGACGAAGTCGGGCTACGGCCTCACACCGGAGCATGAAGCCAGAGCGCTCGCCATTGCTTCGCGGCATACCTCTGAAACCACTTTCCTGGGCGCCCACGTTGTTCCGAAGGAGTATGCGGACGATTCGGATGGTTACGTGTCGCTCATTCTCGAGAAAATGTTAGGTGCCGTTTCTCCTTCGGCGAAGTGGATTGATGTCTTTTGTGATCGGGGTGCTTTCGATGTCGACCAGGCCAGAGCAATACTTTTGGCAGGTATCTCGCAGGGAATGCAGCCTCGCCTCCACGCGAATCAATTGGCGAACATTGGAGCGGTCCAACTCGCAGTGGAACTGGGATGCGCGTCCGCTGATCACTGCACCCATCTAGATAGTTCCGATATTGACGCCTTGGCCGGCAGCGCCACAGTGGCGACGCTGCTCCCCGGCGCAGAATTCTCAACCCGAGCGGCCTACCCCGACGCCAGAAGGTTGTTCGATGCCGGTGTCCCCGTTGCCCTGGCCACTGACTGCAATCCAGGTTCCAGCTTCACCACCTCTATGCCTTTTTGTATTGCACTCGCCATCAGGGAGATGAATTTCACACCCGAACAGGCGCTGTGGGCGGCCACCATGGGTGGAGCACAGGCGCTTCGTCGTAGCGACGTGGGGACACTGTCCCCGGGCTCACGTGCTGATCTTGTCGTGTTGAACGCGCCCAGTTACCTTCACCTGGGTTATCGGCCAGGTGTAGACATTATTCACTCCGTGATGAAGGCTGGCTCGATCAGCTACAAAGGAATCGCATGACAATTACGCTCAACTCCACCGGGCTCACCACAGCTCAGGTTGTGGCCATTGCTCGAGATGGCGACGCCGTAGCGATTTCGCGCGAGGCGCTCGGAGTCATGGCCACCACCAGGGCTCACATTGAAGCGCTCGCGTCTGCAGACACTCCTGTGTATGGAATTTCGACCGGCTTTGGTGCTCTTGCAAACCGACACATTGCTCCAGCCGACCGGATTCAGCTCCAGAAATCACTAATCCGCTCCCATGCAGCGGGGATGGGGGCCCCGGTCGAAAAGGAAGTGGTTCGAGCTCTGATGCTGCTTCGGCTTGCAACGCTTCTCTCCGGGCGCACAGGCGTGAGACCCGTTGTCGCAGAAACGTACGCCGCACTCCTCAACGCACACATCACTCCCGTTGTTCACGAATATGGGTCACTGGGATGCAGTGGTGATCTCGCCCCACTTGCACACTGCGCGATGGTGGCGATGGGCGAAGGGCGCGCCACGGACAGGCAAGGGTCCGAACGGCCCGTCCCCGAGCTCCTTCACGAGGCGGGAATAGAACCCGTGGAACTCAGAGAGAAAGAGGGACTCGCTCTCATCAACGGCACCGATGGAATGCTCGGAATGCTCGCTCTCGCGCTGCACGACTTGGACAGGCTTTGCGACCAGGCAGACCTGATTGCCGCAATGAGTGTCGAGTCACAAATGGGCACTGACCAAGCCTTCAGGCCAGAACTCCACGGACCGCTTCGGCCGCACCCGGGCCAGACTCGCAGTGCTGCAAACATGTTTGCAGCACTGCAGGGCTCTGAGATTGTGGCGTCCCATAGGACCGGAGATGACCGTGTTCAAGACGCATACTCGCTGCGCTGCGCCCCACAGGTTACTGGCGCTGTGCGTGACACGATTGACCACGCGCGCCTCGTTGCCGAAAGAGAATTGCGAGCGACCATCGACAACCCGGTGGTGTTGGAATCAGGGGAAGTATCTTCCAACGGAAATTTCCATGGGGCTCCGGTCGGGTATGTGCTCGATTTTCTTGCTATTGCCGCGGCTGATTTGTCGTCTATGTCAGAACGTCGAACAGACAGAGCGCTCGATAAGCACCGCTCTGACGGACTCTCCCCTTTCCTCGCGGAGGACGCCGGGGTGGACTCGGGCTTGATGATTGCCCAATACACGCAGGCGGCACTGGTGTCTGAGAACAAGAGACTTGCCGCTCCGGCCAGCGTCGATTCGATACCGTCCTCAGCGATGCAGGAGGATCACGTGTCGATGGGCTGGCACGCAGGCCGCAAGCTGAGAACAGTCGTCGATAATCTGCGGAGGGTTTTGGCTATAGAGCTTGTCACGGCCACTCGGGCGTTGGAGATGAGAGCCCCCCTCAACCCAGCCCCCGTAACAGCTGACATGGTTCGACGTGTTCGTGGCGTTATTGAGGGCCTTGGTCCAGACCGATTCTTAGCTCCCGAACTTGAAGCTGTCGAGGTGCTGTTGAGAGGCTAAAGGGATTTTTGCTGTTGGCGGGGCGTGCGTGGGTAAGGTATGCGCAGTTCATGCGCAGCCGTAGTCAGGCGTAGGGAGAATCAGACCAAGAGGAATCAGAACTCTTCGACTGGCCCACGGCCTCACCAACGCAGGGAAGCCAAGAAGGCTGGCCCAGTGACTGCGTGAGTCACTTCACCCGTGAGCAATCGCCAACGACCGGTCCGCTACGCCGATAACTGGTTCGACCTGAGTCAGGGTTCGAGCGCAATGTCGCAGCCTCTAGGTGGGCCTAAACGAGTCGTGGGCCTCGGATTGTGAGTGCTTGAGCATCACATGGTGGAGAACTGAATACTCGTGGAGTGCTTCCGCGCTCATGTCCTTGCCAAAGCCACTTCCTTTGACACCACCGTGTGGTGCTTCGGAAGCGATGGGTAGGTGGTCGTTGACCCACGTCACGCCGGCGTCAATGGAGCCCGACACCCGTAATGCCCGACCCACGTCTGCCGTCCATACGGACGAGGCAAGACCGTAGGCAGAATCGTTGGCTAAGGCAATGGCCTCGTCCTCGGTGCTAAAGGGAATAGCCACCAAGACCGGTCCGAATATTTCTTGGTGAACCAGCTCATCCGTTTGCGGAAGTCCAGTGATCAGAGTCGGCTCAAAGTAATAACCATCTTTCGGCAGAGACCTTCCCCCCGCGTGAATTGTCGCGCCACGGGAACGAGCCCCGTCCACGAACGCCTGGACACGCGCCCGATGGGCTTCGGAAATGAGGGGCCCTATGTCGGTGGACTCGTCCTCTGGGGAACCGACCTTGATCGCGGTCATGACTGCAGCAAGCTCAGCAACAGCGTCATCAAAAACGCTCTGGTCGATGTAACAGCGGGTCGCGGCGGTGCAGTCTTGGCCACTGTTATACGTTGCGCCGAGCGCGAGCGCTCGGGCCATATCGGCAAGGTTCGCGTCGTCAAACACAATGGCCGGAGCTTTTCCGCCCAGTTCGAGGTGGACTCGCTTTGTGGTCTTCGAGGCCAACTCCATGACGCGCGAGCCTGTGGTGCTCGAACCGGTGACCGACACCATCGAAACGGCAGGGTGACTGGCGAGTAGCTCACCGACATCACCGCCGCCGGTCACAATATTGAGCACTCCCGCAGGCAAACCGGCCTCGAGCGCGAGCTCAGCGAGGCGCAGTGTTGTCGAAGGAGTTTGCGGAGCGGGTTTGAGAACAACAGTGTTGCCCGCCGCAAGAGCAGGGCCAAACTTCCAAATGGCCATAATCAAAGGAAAATTCCAGGGAGCAATCCCAGCAACAACGCCGAGCGGCCGCCGAATCAGGAGTGAGGTGTAACCCTTGGTGAGGGTTGCCGCACCCGTCCCCTCGAGCGAGCGCGCAGCTCCGGCAAAAAATCGGAGGTTATCGACTCCAAACGGGATTTCGCCATCGCGCACCACCGAGACGGGCTTACCTGTTTCACGGACCTCACACCGGGTGAGCGTCTCGCTGTCTGCCTCTATGAGATCCGCAAACCGAAGAAGCACCCCAGAGCGCTGCCCCGGGGTTCGATCCTTCCACTCGGGGAAGGCGGCCTGGGCGGCAGCAACCGCGTCGTTGACTTGACTCAACGAGGTTGCTCGATAGGGAAAGACGTCGCCAGATCGTGCAGGGTTGATTCGCACAATCTCTTCTCCGGCTCCCGCTACTCGGGTGCCGGCAATGAGAGCCTGAAAGTCGATGGAATAATCCTTCACTAGCTGTTGAACCCAACTTTCAGGGAATCGAGAAGCCTCAGCCATAGGTTTCGTCGTCCCGACTCGTCCTCTTTGACCAGTGACCACCTGGTGAACTGCACAAGCGGATAACGGAAGGGCTCAGGCGGGAACGGTAGTGGCTTCTTTGCCACCATCTCCAGCCTTCTCAGGGGCGACGACGAGTCATCCAAGAGATCAAGTGCGACTGTCGCGCCGAACCTGGACGATCCTGTGCCAAGGCCAGTGAAGCCAAGTGCCGATGCCACCCGTCCCCCAAGGGCTGTGGAAAAGTAGGGGGTGAAGCGGGATGTCGAGTCAATGACACCGGCCCACTGGTATTCGAACCTGACCCCCTCCAGCTGGGGGAAGGTGTCGAAGAAATGCTCGGCGAGGAGGGTGTGTGACGCGTCTCGCACTTCGCGACGCGGTGAAGAGTCATCGCCGAAATAGTAGTTTGCGTCATACCCGCCCCACACAATCCGGTTGTCGGCAGTCTTCCGGTAGTAGTGGAACTGGTTTCCGAGGTCGGTAAGCCCCTGGGATTCTCGCCAGCGAAGTGAGTCCAGGTGACCGGCAGATAGCGGTTCGGTGGCGAGCACATGGTCAAACAGCGGCAACACGCGCGCCTTTACTCCCCCGACCAGCGGGGAAAAGACGCTGGTGGCAAGGACAGCCTTGTGAGCCCGGAGGCTCCCCTGTGGTGCGACCAAGTCAAGCCCGGTCCGACGTGCCCGAAGAGCCGTAATTGGGGAGTGCTGGTAGAAGCGCACTCCGAGGTCGTGCGCAACTCGGACCATGCCCACCAGCATTTTTACCGGATGAAACAGTCCACTCCCGGTTCTCACCCGAACACCTCCCAGGTATGTCGGAGAGGCAACGTCTTCTTGCATTTGCTCGGCGTCGAGTAACTGCGCCTCTTCCCCAAAACGGGCATTGATCTCGTGGACGGCTTTCAAATGCTCCGCTTGGACAGGAGTGACCGCGATAGCAGTCTTACCGCAATCAGACCACTCTGCATCGATGCCGTAGTCGGAGATGAACGCGCGTATTTGGCGCATGTTTTCTCGCCCGAGTTCGACAAGAGTTGCCATTTCATCCGGCCACATGGCCTGACCGTGGGCGTGCCCATGGGTCAGGCTTTCAGAAATGAAGCCGCCGTTTCGGGACGAGGCGGCGTGGCCGAGGGTGTCTTTCTCGACAACGACCACGTCGCGCTCGGGCTGTCGTGTTTTGGCCAGTATCGCCGTCCATAGCCCGGTGAAACCCGAGCCAACAACGGCCAGGTCAGTTTTTTGCTGACCCGTGAGTGTAGGGAAATCCCAGTCCGTGGGAAACGCAGGAGCCCAGACAGACTGGCGCGTGGCATCGGCCAGGGATTTTCCCACCTCAGGAGGCACGAACTACCACTCCCGTGTCGCCTGCCCAAGAAATTTTTGTGGCCTCGCCAACACGGGGAACCTCAGAATTTCCCACCAGATACTTCACCGGCACTTCCAGGCCGCACTCGGCAACGACCAAACAGTTTGGCCCATAGAAATTGGTACTGATCACCGTTCCCGTGATTGCCCCGCCAGTGTTTTGTGAGATGTCTTCCGGGCGAAGCATCAACCAGATCTCGGCGCCTTCTTCGGCGGGAAGTGAGCAGGGCACCTTCACGCCGTTGGTCAGGTGGAGGCGGCCAGAAGAGAGGTGGCCGCGGAGCAGAGTGCTCGTGCCAATGAAGTCGGCGACGAACGGGTTGCCCGGGTTTTTGTACAACTCCACGGGAGTTGCTACCTGCTCGACTCGCCCCTGATCCATGACGGCGATACGGTCTGCCATTGACATCGCTTCTTCCTGGTCGTGGGTGACCACTACGAAAGTGATTCCCACCTCGTGCTGGAGGCGCTTGAGTTCCAACTGCATGTCCTCGCGCACCTTGCGATCCAGTGCCGACAGGGGTTCGTCGAGGAGAAGAATTTTGGGCCGCTTCACAATGGCCCGAGCGAGAGCAACCCGTTGTTTTTGCCCGCCGGAGAGTTGGTGAGGCCGACGTGTTGCCATGTCCCCCAGACCTACCGTCGCCAGCAGCGAGGTCACCCTCTGTGCAATCTCGGTCTGCGGGCGTTTTTCTCTGCGCAACCCGTAGGCGACATTGTCAAAGACGCTCATGTGGGGAAAGAGCGCGTAGGACTGGAACATCAAGTTCACAGGCCTCTCATTGGGGGGGACGTCTGCGACATCCTGGCCATCGAGGACAATCTGCCCCGAATCGAGAGATTCAAATCCGGCGAGAGCGCGCAGAAGAGTGGTCTTGCCACTGCCCGATGGTCCGAGGATTGCAAAAAACTCGTTGGTGTGGATTTGGAGACTGACGTTGTCTAGAGCCGCAAGCTGGTCGAAAGCCTTGGACACATTTCGGATATCAAGCAGGACTGTCATATCGATTGACTCAACTTCACAGAACGTTGGCTAATGAGGACGATGACGACGCTGAACAACAAGACAAGGCTGGCGAGGGCGTTGATTTCCGGCGTCACACCAAAGCGCACCATCGAGTAAATCACAATCGGAAGGGTCGGTGTGCTTGGGCCGTTGGTGAAGAACGTAATCACAAACTCATCGAAGGACAGGGTGAATGACAACAGCGCCCCCGCGACAATGGCCGGCATCAGACTGGGCACCGTCACACGGAAGAACACCCCTCGTGGGGTATCCCCCAAATCGAGGGCGGCCTCCTCGAGGGCGGGATCAATTTGGAGGATGCGTCCGCGAGCAATCGCTGCGACAAATGCCATGCAAAAAATCGTGTGGCTGAGGATGACCGTCGTCAGGCCAAGTGGAAAGCTGATCGCGCTAAAGAGTGCCAGCAGGCCGATGGCCAGGGCGAGGTCGGGAACAATCGCTGGCGCCAGCGCAAGCGCCTGGACCGCGGGCGAGGTCGAGTGTCGGGTAATGCCAATGGCCAACAGGACCCCGAGGACAACGGAGAGAATCATCGTCGACACGCCAACGATGAGGGAATTTCGAAGGCCCTCAAGCACACTGTCGTTGGTGAACAGTTCCGAGTACCACTGAGTGCTAAACCCGGTCCACTGGAACGGAATCTTGGAGGCGTTGAACGACATCACAATGACGATGGCGATGGGGGCATACAGAAAGAAACACACGGCTCCAAGGACCCAGCCAAGCTTGCCGACACCCGTCATCGTCAGGCCTGCCCGAGAACTCGTTTAGTGATGCGCGCCTGCAGAGCAAACAACAGGACCAACATCAGCACCATGGCCATTGCCAGAACCGACCCAAACGGCCAATCTCGAGCTTTCAAGAACTGGTCTCGAATGAGGTTCCCCACCATGACCGTCTTTCCCCCACCAAGCAGCTCAGGAACAATGAAGTTGCCGACACTGGGCACGAACACAAAGATGCACCCCACCAGAGTTCCGGGAATGGCCAGGGGAAAAACTACCTGCCGGAGAGCAGTGAACCTGCTCGCGCCGAGGTCAATAGCGGCCTCGCGAAGACTCGGGTCGATGCGCGAGAGCGCTGCGTAGATGGGCAACACCATGAGAGGCAGGTAGGCGTAGAGCAAGCCCATGACCACGGCACCAGGCGTGTAGAGCAACGCCAGCGGGTCGGAGATGATGCCAAGCCCCAGTAATCCCTGGTTCAGAAGACCTTCGGAGCTCAGCAGGACAATCCAGGCATAGGTCCGGATCAGGAAGTTTGTCCAAAACGGAAGAATAACAAGCACCAGCGCGATGTTTTGATGCTGCGGGTGAAGTTTCGTGATGGCCAGCGCAGTGGGGAAGCCAATCAGAAGAGCTAGCAGGGTAACCGTGGAAGAAAGGGCAACTGAAGTGCCGAGGATTCCGACGTAGAGGCTGTCGAAGGCACGAGCGAAGTTGTCGAGGGTCAGGGAATAGACGATCCCGCCGGACTGGCCACGTTGGAAAAACGAATAGGTCGCGATGAGGGTGATGGGTAGCACCATGAATGCAATGACATACCCCATCGCGGGGTAGAGAAAAATTGCCCGCGCGAAACGGGCGTGACGCGTCATCACGTCACGCCCGCTCGCACTAGTGGCCGTTGAGACCAATTAGCCGGAAGTGATTTCGGTTGCCAACCGGGTGTACAGCGCAGCGGCGTCTCCCAGGTCAACCAAACCTTCACCGCCGAGCAGTTGCTCAGGGGTGAAGCCCATGTTCGGGAAGTCCCCCACAAGACCCGGCAAGACCGCATCCATGGCGGCCTGGTTAGGAACCTTGTAGAGGATGTTTTCCGCCACCCAGGCGTGGTTTGTCGGTTCGAGGATGAAGTTAATGAAGGCGTGAGCTGCTTCCTTGTTCTTCGACGACTTCAACACCACCATCGTGTCTACCCACAGGTCGCTTCCCTCAGAGGGGACCACGAACTTGATGTCGGGGTTCTCAATAGTGCCGTAGTTGCACCATCCGTCCCAAGCAACAACCATCACCGCTTCACCGCTGACAAGGCGGCTATAGAAGGTGGTGTCATCGTAGGCGAGGAGGTTGCCCTTCGCTTCGAGGAGAAGGTCTTTGACCTCGCTCATCTCGCCCTCATCTTGAGTGTTTGCCGAGTAACCCAGCGCCTTCTGCGCGGGAAGCATCAGCCAACGCTCGGTGGCGAGCGCTGTCACCTTGCCCTTGTACATGTCGGCCGGACGCAACAGGTCCATCCAACTGGTGGGCTCGTTGCCTGCCATCAAGTCACTCCGATAGCAGATTCCCGTGGTTCCCCACGCGTAGGGCACAGAGAACTTGTTGCCCGGGTCGTAGGCGAGATCGTCGGCTTCTGGGGCAAGGTTGGCCAGGTTCGGAATCAACGACTTGTCCAGTTCGTAGATGAGATCTTGGTCGGCTAGTGCCTGGGCAAACTGGCCAGAGACGAAGGCGACGTCAATACCGGAGTCGCCTCCCGCGGTCAGTTTGGCCATAATCTCTTCGTTGGTGGCGTGGTTGGTAATCGTCGTCGACGACCCCACTGCCTCTTCAAATGCCGTCGCGAGATCTTCCGGGTAGTAACCTGCCCAGTTGCTGACAACGAGATTTTGTGCGCTCAGGTCTGCGTTGGGGTCGAGTGGATCGCTCCCGCCACCCCCGGCGCAGGCTCCCAGAACCAGTGTGGATCCCACAAGAACGGAGAGACTAATAGTTGTCCTGCTCATATACCTGCTCCAATCAGTTCGGATCGTGTGTTGTCCGAATCGTGTAGCTAAATCTATGGACTTTCCAGGCCACTAGCAACTAAAGTCCGGCACAACATCTGGCCACGTTCCGTTCACCCTGACCCATGAAGAACGTAGCGAGGTGTGGCTTTTCTTTGGCATGATAGAGGCCACGACCAAGCCCACCGAATCGTCGGACAGGTGGGCCGTAATCCACGATGACGTGACAAGACGGGAGCACCCCCATGGCCGAGCAGTTGACCGTTCTTTTTCTTCCCGAATCCGCCTACGGGCCAACAAACCAGTGCATTGGCCTCGGGCACAAGCTGTTGCAGCGCGGCCACCGTGTGGTGTTCGCCGCAGAATCGTCCTGGAAGGGAAAGCTCGAAGCTTTGGGCTTTGTCGAAGATTTGGTCGACTTGGCACCCCCTCCAGCCGACGGTGACGACCAGGATGCGGGACAGTTTTGGAAAGACTTCATCCGCGAGACGGCCCCGGAATTCCGAAAGCCCACCATCGAACAGTTGGAAACTTTCGTCAAGCCCACCTGGCAGGCCCTCATCGACGGAGCAATGTATTGCGAACCACAGCTGAAGGCCATCGTGGAGCGGGTCAAGCCCGACGTAGTCGTCGAAGACAACGTTCTGTGTTTCCCAGCCCTGATGACCTCAGGAGCACCATTTGTTCGGGTTGTCTCCTGTAATCCCCTGGAAATGAGGGGACCAAGCATCGCCCCGACGTTCTCGGGGTATGCGCAGGATAACAAGGGGCCATGGCCAGCGTTTATCGACCAGTACCGCAGCACCCACTTCGAGATGTGGAGCGCCTTCAACGAGTGGGTGCAGCAGCAGGGCGCCCCAGCTCTGCCCGAGCTCGAATTCATCCACGAGTCTGAGGCGGCAAACCTCTATGTCTACCCCAAAGAAGCTGATTACACAGATGTTCGGCCACTCAATGACACCTGGCACCGTATGGATTCAAGCGTTCGGGAAACAGACGACAACTACCAACTCCCAGAGAAGGTGCGCAACCGCCCAGAGGGCTCAGCCCTCATCTACTTGTCGCTTGGCTCTCTGGGCAGTGCCGATGTGGCCCTCATGAAGCGACTCGTGGATGTCCTGGGAAAAACCCCGCACCGATTTATCGTGAGCAAAGGACCCCAGCACGACGAGTTCGAGTTGGCGGACAATATGGTGGGCGCAGAGTTCCTCCCCCAAACCACCATCATTAACCAGGTTGACCTGGTGATCACTCACGGTGGGAACAACACCACGACCGAGTCTCTGCACTTCGGCAAGCCGATGATTGTGTTGCCCCTGTTCTGGGACCAGTACGACAACGCCCAACGAATTCACGAGCTGGGCTTCGGTATTCGACTAGACACCTACTCCTTCACCGACAAAGAGATGCTCGGTGCCCTGGACACTCTGCTGGGAGACCACGATCTGCGACAAAAACTTGCCACGCAGGGCGAGCACATCCGCGCCCGCGACGGGTTGTCGGTTGGAGCAAACGTCATCGAGTCAGTGGGGTTGGCCCATAAAAATCGGTAGTGCAATCGAAGCCGACCTTCTGCGCCGGCTCGTGCCACCGCATAGAGTCGGCGCAGTCGGTGACCAGGCTGGTGTCGTTGTGGATTGTTGGCCAGTGGATGACAACAGAGGCATCTACATCGTCGACCAGTTGGCCACAACCTTTGCCCTGCCGGTCATTGACGAGGGTGAATTGCGACGTGCTCGGGCCGGGGATTACTTCATCACGGCCGTGCCGAGAGGCCATCACGGCAGTTTTTCCTCGACAATCACGCTCAATGCCCCAGTTGTCAGCGAAGAACGAATAGAGGTCGACCAAACAAACGAGTCGTTTGTGCTCAACAACACCTGGATTATCAAGTGGAATATGACGGTGGGGTCACACCGAACTCTCACCAAGGAGCGCCGCCTCAGCGAGCACCAGTACCCGCACACCCCAGCGCACTTCGGTCACATCTCCTGGACGTCTCCAGACAATTCTGAACACGTACTGGCAGGAGTTCAAGAATTTCTCCCTGGTTCAGTAGACGGCTGGACCTGGTGTGTCGCGCGCGCCATGGAGAACCAGTGCGACACCTGGCCGGGAGCCCTTGGCGAAATCGTTGCCCTCATGCACAACGCCTTTGATGGCACCACGCTCGCTCACGGGGACTTGCACGTCGGCCAAATTCTCAACCAAGGTGATTCTTACTACATCATCGACTTTGATGGTGATCCCCTCGGTCACACCCCCGAGTCGTGGCTCCAGGACGTGGTGGGCATGTTGTGCTCGTTTATTCACGTGGCAGCTGTCGCCGAGGTCAAATACCACGCTCCGCACGACTTCTCCGAGTGGGTGAGGATTGTTTCCGACCGGTTTCTCGAGACCTACCTCGCCACTCGGTCGGGGGTGAGCCTTCCACCACGAGACCAGCTGCTGGCGTTAATGGCCCACAAGGAAGTGGCAGAAATGCTCTATGCCACCACGTATCTTCCCGAGTGGACATACGCAGCCGAGTATGGTCACGCTTTTGTAGAGAGGCTCATTGGTGAAAGCCAGTAAATTCAGCGACGACCTGCAGAAAAAAGCGGACAACCTCCTGCACCTATCTGGCCACCAATTCGACTGGCCCGATCTTCCCAGCCGGCGCGTGGTGATTGTCGGCATGGGTTCGTCGTATTTCCTTGGCCAGTGGTTCTCCCGTCGCCTCCAGATGGTGGGAATCAACGCTTTTGCGCTGTTAGCCAGTTCGCGGGATATTCCGGTGTTAGCAGACTCGGATGTCGTCGTTGCCATTTCGGCCACTGGCCAGTCGGCAGAGACGGCGGCATTTGTCGACCGGGTCGAGCGACCTGTCATTTTCTTGACGAATAATCCAGAGCCACCCATCCACTCGCAACACCACGTGGTCAGCCTGCACAGTCTCCCAGAAACAGGAGGTGTGGCCAGCCTCACCTACCAGGCGACAATCGCTGCCCTTCTAGACCTGGAACAGCGCCTCACTGGGCAGATAGTCCCCGATAGTCCTTTCATCAAAGCCGCCGAAGCAACGAGCTGGATTATCGAGACCCAGGCTGACTGGCATAAAGAAATCCTCGAGCAGGTGACAGGGGGTGAGGGCGCCCAGTTTGTGGCTCCCCTGGAGCGGCTGAGTTCAGCCCAGCAGAGTGCGTTGATGATGCGTGAGTGTCCGAGGATTCGAGCAGAAGCCTCGGAGGCCGGAGACTGGGCTCACATCGACGTGTATTTGACAAAGAACCACGACCTGCGCGTGGTTCTTTTTGCCGGGTCGCCCTGGCAAGACCAAGTGTTGGATTGGACTACCGAGAGAAAACGTCGTGTCGTATTGATTGGTGGCCACTCAGATCGAGTTGATGTCTCTCTGCACTACCCCCACGAGGACGATGAGCTCGTGGCCCTGCTCACCGAGACAACATTTGCCGAGTTGGTTGCAGCCAAACTGTGGAGTGAGCAGTGAGCGCGGCGCCCAACGGGCAGGCGGCTCTCCAGGCAACGTAGGGGACTAATCGCCCCACGAACCCGTCCACGCGGTGCGCAAGAACAGATGATCTCCCGCTCGTCGAAGACTGAGCGGGTGCGCTCTTGGCGCGCCACCGGGCGGAAAACTGTATCCCTCGATGAGGCCAGGTCGTGGAGCGTCGGCGCTGGAGCCTATGACCAGTGGGGAGAGGGTCAGGAATTCCTCGTCGAGGCACCCCGCGTTCACGAGAGATCCGTAGAGACGAGGGCCACCTTCACACAAGACGGAGCTCACTCCCCACTGGGAGGACAGGATCGCCAGCGCTCGAGGAAGGTCGACTTCCGTCGCTCCTGCCACCAGAACCTCTGTTCGCGGAAGCTCGAGGGCCTCGAGTGCGGGCTGGGCCCGCTCGGTCGTCACAATGACAACCTTCACGTCGGGCCGCTCAAAGACAGTGGCATCCCGAAAAATTTGACCCGAAGAGGTGACGAACACCTGGAGTGGCGGCAGAGTCCGCCCGTCGGCCTGGCGCTGTTGCTCGAACAGCGGTGCATGATCCGGTGCGATGAACTCCGGCGTCCACACGTGCTCGGGCTCGGAGCGCAGAGTGTTCGCCCCGACCATTACCGCATCGGCCCGGCTGCGCAACAAGCCCATGAGCCACTGATCGTGGGCGTTGAAGCCACTGACATCGCCACCGCCATCGTGACCGGGAACGGCAAAGGAAATTCGGCCATCATGGGACATCACAAAATTCGAGTAACAATGAGGTCTATTCCCTGACTCCGGAAGAACCCAGTCGCCTCCGTAGATGTCACGAACGGCAGAAATCAGTGAACGGGAATCAGGCTTCCCCTTCTCGTGGTCTTCGAAGAGCACCTCAAAGGGTGTCTCTGCGCTCACCACAGTCATACTGGCGCCCCGTCCACCACAATCGTTTGACCGCTGATGCCGCTTGCCCCGGTCGAGCACAGCCACACGCAAGTGTGCGCCACCTCCGAGGGCGTGATCAGTCGATTGAACGCGCTGGACGCCGCCAGTTGCTCCATCACCTTCTCCGCTGTTGTGCCCTGGCGCTCGGCGAATTTTTCGGCGAGGCGAGTGAGCATGACGCTCTCCACGTTTCCGGGACACACCGTATTGGCGCGACCACCAAAGGGGGCAATTTCCCCCGCGAAGGATTCCACCAAGCCTCGGAGACCAAATTTCGAGGCGACATAGACCGATCCCCCGGGCTCTCCCCGCAATCCGGCAGTGGAGGAGATGAAGACAGCTCCCAGCG
>WLEA01000016.1 GCA_009704535.1 Actinomycetota bacterium | reverse complement strand
CGTCAATCAGGGTCCCCTCCCCGCGGTCAGAGTTGAGAAAGGCGCGTCCCAACAGGGCATCAATCACATCGATGGCAGTCTCCAATGCTAGGCGACCCTGCGAATCCAATCGCTGGCCCATGCGCTCCCGAATATCGTCGCCAACCAGCCGAGCAATATCTGAATTGCCGGTGCGGGGTGAGGCCACCGGGCGAATGTCCAACACGTCTCCGACTCGAAGA
Organism: Actinomycetota bacterium; assembly: GCA_009704535.1. Classification (GTDB taxonomy): domain Bacteria; phylum Actinomycetota; class Actinomycetes; order Actinomycetales; family Microbacteriaceae; genus Pontimonas. Next base: position 21,196 of record WLEA01000016.1, on the reverse strand, counting down.
GATCGGAAGCCTTTTTCGCTCCGGAAAATCTGGGCAAAGGTGTCGACAACGGAATCTATCTCCTCGGCAATGCCGCCAGGCTTGTCCGTGCTTAACCGAGTCCGCAAGGCCTCGGTGACACGATCGAGATTCCGTGAGGCGAGGGCTTGCAACAACGCCACGCGGTCCGGAAAATACCTGTAGACGGTTCCAATGGACGCACCAGCTCGCTCCGCCACCATGGCCGTAGTCAGCAATTCGTAGCCGACCTCGTGGACAATCTCACTGGCCGCGTCAAGAAGAGCGTTCACGCGCGCGGTGCTTCTGGCTTGAACGGGTTCAACCCGGATGGAAGCTGAGGAAGTGAGACGGGAGGCGCTAAAGTCGACGCTGTTCATGGGAAACGGCTTTCTGGCTCGCCCACGGGAGCCTGTTTACGAACACTGAACCACAACAGCGAAACTATATACGATTCGACCTGAACACCCTTCATGTAGCTAGGCATTCGGCCGTGTCGCTTATTCGTTGAGTCCAGATCTGGCAGAGCATGTTAGGGGCAATGTCTGAGACACTACAACTGTGGAAGAGACCGAAGCTGCGCCCCCCAAGCCACCTGGAGTGAGGCCCCATAGGGCCTCACGATTCGAAGACTGGTATCTCACCAAGCGTGCTCGCTGGGCGCGAGCGCTCGGCCACCGCGAACAAATTGTGCCCTTCACCGGATACGGCTCACCCACACAGGTTCGGGTTTTCTGCCGAGTGCTTCTCACTAAGACCAGAACCACACGCCGGGGAAAGCTCAAAAAGATTCGTGGGTGGCGCAGTTTTACCAGCGTCCCGGTTGCGAACGCCCGCGTTCACGTCACGATTAATGGCTTCTCTCTCACTCTCGATGCCGACCGCGGTGGCGTTATCGACCATGTGATTCCAGTCACACTCTCGCCCGGCTGGCACGCGCTGACCCTTCACACCGACAACTCTGAAACGGCAAGCGCGAGGGTCAACGTAGTCTCACCGAAAGCCACAGTCGGTGTCATTTGTGACATCGATGACACCGTCATGGTGACAGCGCTTCCTCGGCCACTACTGGCCGCCTGGAATTCCTTCGTGCGCGACGAGCACGCGAGAAGCGCTGTCCCAGGAATGGCGGTTCTGATGGAAAGGTTGGTGAGAGACAACCCCGGAGCGCCAGTCATCTATCTCTCGACTGGCGCTTGGAACGTCGCTCCGACCCTGCATCGCTTCCTGACCCGTCACCTATTCCCGATCGGTCCATTGTTGCTCACCGATTGGGGGCCCACCCCCGACCGCTGGTTTCGAAGCGGTCGGGAGCACAAAGCAAACAACCTCCAGCGGCTGGCCACAGAGTTTCCGGAAATTCGCTGGATTCTGATTGGCGATGATGGCCAGCACGACGAGGCGATTTATAGCGAATTTGCCGCCACCCACCCGAAGAGTGTCCGCGCGATTGCTATCCGAGAGCTTCTCGCTCCCGAAGCGCTTCTCGCTGGTGGCCGCCACCACCTCGATAAGACCCGGTATCCACGGAGCACTCCCTGGGTCTCAGCACCCAACGGGGCCGGGCTTGCCGAGGCGCTCTCAGCGCTTGGTGTGATTCAAGGACGGCGCTAGTTCACGCTGGTACCCCCAGTGCCACCTGCTAGCCTGTGAAACGTGAGCGTGCGCATTGAGAAAGTTGACCTCCCCGGTATCGGAACTCGGCACGATGTCATCACTAAGTCGGGACGCCGTCTAGGGGTTGTCACCCACCGCGATGGAGAGCGTGAACTCGCTGTGTTTGATCCAGCGGATCCCGATGCCTGCAGTGACGCAATCCCGCTCAGCGATGACGAAGCGATGGCCCTCTCAGAAGTTCTTGGCACATCGCTCATCCTCGGCCAACTGGCAAGTCTTGGCGACAAGGCAACCGGCCTCTACACCGAACAATTCGTACTCTCTGCCAGCTCGCCCTTTGCTGGAAAAAATCTCGGCGACACCAAAGCACGGACCCTGACAAAGTCATCGATTGTCGCGATTTTGCGCGGTGCCGCAGTAACGCCCTCCCCCACCCCTACGGATCTCCTCGAAGCCGGCGACATTGTTGTGGCTGTGGGAACCCAGAAGGGCCTTGAGCAACTGAGCTCTTTGCTCACCAACGGCCACCTCTAGAGCATGCATTCGCTAGCGTCCCTCTTGATTGAGGTTGGAGCGCTTTTGCTTCTCCTGGGGCTTCTCTCCCGGCTGGCCATTCGCTTCGGAATATCCCCTATTCCGCTGTATCTGGTGTTGGGGCTGATTGTAGGAAGTTCAGGGCTACTCTCCGAGGGCGAGAGCAGTGAGTTCATAGCGATCGGTAGCGAGCTCGGCATCATCCTGTTGTTGGTGATGCTTGGCATTGAGTACTCAGCGTCCGAACTGGTCACCAATCTCAAACAATCCCGCGCGGCTGGACTCCTCGACCTCGTCGCCAACGGAGCCCCCGGTTTCGCAATGGGTCTGCTCCTCGGATGGTCACCGATCGCTGCGTTCGCTCTGGCGGGAATCACGTATATTTCTTCCTCCGGTGTGATCGCCAAGGTTCTGAGCGATCTTGGGCGACTCGGAAACCGGGAGACCCCGACGATTCTCTCGATTCTTGTCATTGAGGACCTGGTGATGGCCTTCTATCTGCCGGTGCTCTCAGTCCTCTTGATTGGCGCAGGTGTTCTTGAGGGGGGAATCACCCTGGCAATTTCGGTGGTTGCGGTCGTGGTCATTTTGTATCTCGCCCTTCGACACGGCGATCGGCTCTCGAGTCTCTTTAGCGCTGGCCACCCAGAGTCTCTATTGCTCGGCGTTTTGGGACTTACGCTCCTCGTCGCGGGCTTTGCCCAGCAGGTCAATGTCAGCTCTGCGGTTGGTGCATTCTTGGTGGGCATCGCACTCTCCGGACAAGTCGCACACAGTGCCGGGACGTTGCTCTCGCCGCTACGAGATCTGTTCGCAGCGGCGTTCTTCCTGTTTTTTGGTCTGTCCACGGACGCAGGCCTGGTCATCCCGATGCTGCTGCCTGCCCTTGCATTGGCGATCGTCACGATGAGCACGAAAGTATGGTCGGGTTATCTGGCTGCCAAGTGGGCTGGAATTGGAGTTCCCGGTCGCTGGCGCAGTGGCTTCACCTTGACCTCCCGTGGTGAATTCTCCATCGTCATTGCCGGGCTTGCTGTGGGCGCTGGGGTAGAGCCCCTCATCGCCCCCCTAGCCACTGCCTACGTCCTGATCACTGTGGTCGTCGGACCACTGATTGCGAGGGTCCCCGACGCCCCCACGTTCAAGAAGTGGTTGGGCCGACACGCGTAAGCCTTCGATTTACATACCCCCTAGGGTATTTGCTATAGTGCTGTCTAAGGTCACCCCGAAAGGTTCGTTGTGAAAAAACTCCTCACCGCACTAGCCCTAATCTTTGGCATCACCGTGGGCGTTAGCGCCTGCGCTCCCGCAGGACCAGTGGGACTCGAGGCCGACACCATTGTGATTGACGTCCGCACTCCGGAAGAGTACGCCACTGGTCACCTTGACGGCGCGCTCAATATCGATGTGCAATCCCCTGACTTTGCCGCGCAAGTCAGCCAGCTGGATCCCGAGGCGACCTACTTCATTTACTGTCGCTCAGGAAACCGCTCAGGTCAGGCCATGTCCCAAATGGCAAACATGGGCTTTGGCGACATGACCAACGGCGGCAGCGTCGACGAAGCCTCTGCCACCAGTGGCATCCCGGTAGTCAAAAACTAGAGTGCGACATGCTCGCTAGCGGTAACCCCGCTGGCGAGCATGTCGCGCACCATCGGAATCACCTGAGTCCCATACATCTGGATGCTCTCCATCAGCACCTCGTGGGGCATAGGCCCAGTGGAGTACTTGAGGTCAAAGCGCTGAATTCCGAGTGCGGAGACCGTGCGGGCGATCTTGGTGGCGACCGTCTCTGGTGAGCCCACGAATAGCGCTCCTTGGTGAACCTCAGAGAGGTAGTGCTCCTTCGTTGTGGGAGCCCATCCACGCTCCCGGCCAATCCGGCCAAACATTGCCTCATAGTGCGGCCACATTTCTTCAATGGCCTGCTCGTCAGTGCGGGCAATGTGGCCGGGCGAGTGAACGCCAATAGGTTGCCATGGCTTGCCAAGCTGATCGAGTGCCCGGTGATAGAGATCAACATAGGGGCCAAATCGCTCAGGCGCGCCACCAATAATCGCCAGCATCAGGGGGAATCCATAGCCGGCTGCCCGGACAACAGATTCGGGACTACCGCCAACACCCACCCAGGTTCGGATCTTGCCAGAGTGGGATTTGGGATAAACCTCTTGGTCGACAAGTGGCTTCCTGGTCGTGCCAGACCAGGTGACCGGACCTTCTTTCAGTAACTCCGCAAACAGGTTGAGCTTCTCCTCGAAGAGAACCTGATAGTCGCCCAACTCATAGCCAAAGAGGGGGAAGGACTCCGTGAACGAACCCCGGCCCATAATGATCTCTGCCCGGCCGTGGGAGAGGGCATCAAGGGTGGCGAAGCGCTGGAAGACCCTAATCGGGTCATCCGAGCTCAACACCGTAACCCCGGAGCTCACGATAATGCGCTGGGTTCTCATCGCAATGCCGGCCAGGACCGTTTCGGGCGTGGAAATTGCAAAATCATCGCGGTGATGTTCGCCGAGCGTAATTGCGTCAACTCCGACCTCATCAGCGAGGACGGCTTCGTCGACAACGTTGCGAATCACCTGGGCGTATGGGAGCGGCACGCCCCTGGCGTCATGACTGACATCGCCAAAGGTGTCCAGGCCTAGCTGCAGAGACTCCATAGTGTCCTCTCACTCCGCGCGTTCACCACTGATAACCCCAACGAGCGCCAGTGTATTCCCGGCTCTAGGGCTGCAACCTGGTAACCGACCAACCCGTGGACTCGCGGTCGAAGCTCACACGATCGTGCAGGCGTGAGCTTCGACCCGCCCAGAATTCAATGCGTTGCGGTTCAATGACAAACCCACCCCAGGACTCTGGGCGAGGGATATCGGGATTATCGGCGAAGCGTCTTTCCATCTCAAGCACCCGTGTCTCCAGCGCCTCCCTGGATTCAATGGGTCGCGACTGCTCGCTGGACCAGGCGCCAATCTGAGAGCCCCGTGGGCGTGTAGCAAAATAAGCGTCAGAAACTTCCGAGTCCACGGGACTCGCGTGACCGTAGATCAGTACCTGCCGGTGCTGGGCATACCAAGGAAACACCACCGACACCTCGGGGTTAGCCAGCAGTGCCAGCCCCTTCCGTGAGCCGTAATCGGTATAGAAATAGAGGCCGTGCTCATCAATGCCACGCAACAAGACTGTGCGAGAAGAAGGCGCGCCACCCGGGTCAATGGTCGAGAGCACCATTGCGTTTGGCTCATAGACGCCCGCGCCATCAGCCTCAGCAACCCATGTCGCCAGCTGTTCGATGGGGTCTGAAGACAACGAGCCTTCTTCAAGAGCAATGGACCCATAGTCTTTGCGCTTGGACAGCGCGTCGGGGGCGGAACCATTCATGTTCTACCCCCGCACTCATTTGGTGGACCTGAGGGGACTCGAACCCCTGACCCCCTGCATGCCATGCAGGTGCGCTACCAGCTGCGCCACAGGCCCGTTTTGCAAGCGAGCGCCAGCTTACTACAGCGAAATGGATGACTTCGCGCCGGCACCATCCTGGTCGTGGCTCGGCAGCGAGACGACCGGACAATCGCGCCAGAGTCGCTCAAGCTGGTAGTAGAGCCTTTCCTCCTCGTGGAAAACGTGCATGATTACGTCTCCGAAATCCAGAAGAATCCATCGCCCCTCGCTACGACCTTCTTGACGTAGTTTCCGGACGCCCTTTTCACCAAGCGCTTCTTCGATGGCATCGGCAATCGACATCGCCATACGTTCGTTGCGCGCGCTGCAAATGAAGAAGATGTCAGTCAGCGGCATATGCTCTGACACATCCAGTGCAACAAGGTCGGTCGCCAGTTTGTTGAGCGCAGCGTGCGCTGCGAGCGCCACAGCCGAGAGAGCATCCGTGCTCGCCGTCACAGCTGGCACGTCACTGTCATTTAGCCCAACATTTCGGTCATGACAGCCAAAATCACCAGCGCCACGGCGGCTAAGCCCAAGACCGCTGCGCCCAGTGATGTCACAACCACCGCGGTTCCCCAACGAGTGCGCTTGACCATCAGAAGCTCCGAGGAGCCAGTCTTGCCGGAGACGGCCTGCGAGGCGCGCAGCGGCTTGATGTTCGCAGGAATCGCCCCGGTGACATAGGCGTCCATTACCTCACCGTCCTCGCGTTCCACGGACGGGAAAGACCCCCTCTCCGAAACGGTCTGGGGCAGTCGAATTTGGCCTGTGAACACCACCTCCCCGGTGGTGCTGACCGGCCCAGCAAGGTCGCTGATCGGCATTGTGGGAAGAACCAACGAATTGGTCATGGACGTCATGTCTCCGACAATCCGCGACGGTGAGACAATCGGGGCTGGTTCGATGAGCTGGGACACATCGGTCGCCAGTGTCGCCGGAGCAGAAAACACCGGTGGTAGCGGGTCTGCCGGTGGAGCCGGCGCTGCAAACGGGTCTGCCGGTGGAGCCGGCGCTGCAAACGGGGCAAACGGGTCTACCGGTGCAACGGGCGCAGGAGAATAGTTGAAACCCTCAGGGCTCTGCTGCTGTCGACGCTCTCGGCGAGACGGCGGCGCTGGTGGTGGTGGAGGAGGAGGTTGGACAATCGGAGCTTGGGGAACTACCGGGGGGTCCACAAGGGTGTAGTAGGGAGTAGGCGTAATCGACCCAGCGGCTGGCTGGAAGCTTTGTTCTTGCAACGCCCGACGTTGCCGCCGGGACATTTCTTGCCCAATTGGCGGGTTAGTCACTGGTCACCCCGGTACAGACCATGCTTGGCAATGTACTGGACTACACCATCTGGGAGCAAATACCACACCGGGCGCCCGGCCTTCACGCGGGTTCTGCAGTCAGTGGAAGAAATTGCGAGCGCCGGGACCTCCATCACGGTCACTCCACCGGCCGGCAAACCCGCAGTCGAGAGTTCATGGCCAGGCCGAGACACGCCAACGAAGTGAGCCTTTGCCATCAAGTTCTCGGCGTCTTTCCAGGAGAGGAACGTTTGCAGGGCATCTGCGCCCGTAATGAAGAAAAGGTCAGCGCCCGGAAAATCCCGTCGCATGTCATCAAGGGTGTCGACTGTGTAGGTAATCCCGGGTCGATCAATGTCCACTCGACTCACCCGAAAACGCGGGTTTGAGGCAGTTGCGATGACAGTCATCAGATAGCGGTGCTCTCCGGGCGAGACTGCCGCTTTATCGGCAGGTTGCCCGGTGGGCACGAAAATCACCTCATCAAGGTCGAGTGCGCCCTGGGCTTCACTAGCGGCCACCAAGTGGCCATGGTGAATGGGGTCGAACGTGCCACCCATAATCCCAATACGAGGGCGACGTCTGGAACTCATCGTGTCTTAGTGGTGACCAGCGTGAGAGTGGTCAGCACCGCCTGATTTGTGGCGGTGACGATTGGCAACATTTCGATAGCTATAGGTCACCATGGCCAACGCAAAGAAACCCACAAGGAACACCACGCCATAGACCCAGGTGGGGAATGGAAGTTCATTGACCACTTCTCCGGAGGCCATAACGACGTCTGCAATACTCACAGCGAAAATCCTTTCATGGGCTGACTAAGCCCTAATCTACCGGCTTCAGCAGGTTAGTGCCCACCTACGCGCGGACTTGGCCAGAACCGCGAACCAGCCACTTGGTGCTGGTCAGTTCGGGAAGCCCCATCGGACCGCGGGCATGCAGTTTCTGAGTGGAGATACCCACCTCAGCGCCGAAGCCAAACTCTCCCCCGTCAGTAAACCTCGTGGACGCGTTGACCATCACTACTGCGGAATCAACCTCAGCCAGGAAACGATCGGCGTTACCCATATCGTTGGTCAGAATCGATTCCGTGTGTTGGGTCGAGTAGGTGGCTATGTGGAGGAGGGCTTCATCGAGTGAGTCGACGACCTTGATGGCAAGCTCCAGGGCCAAATACTCAGTCGCCCAGTCAGCCTCCGTCGCCACACTGGCCTCTGGAATCAGCACTCTCGTTGCCTCGCACCCGTGCAACACAACAGAGTGTTTGGCGAGCGCCACAGCAATTGCGGGGAGGACACGATCGGCGACGCTGCGGTGCACGAGCAGAGTCTCCAGCGAATTACATACACTCGGGCGCTGGACTTTGGCGTTGACGATGATCTCTACCGCGTTGTCGAGATCTGCGGTTTCGTCGACGAAGATGTGCACGACACCAGACCCCGTTTCAATCACGGGAACGTGTGATTGCGAGACCACTGCCTCAATGAGTGCCGCTGACCCGCGGGGAATAAGCACATCGATAAGTCCCCGTGCTGCCATCATTGCTTCGGCACCTTCGCGTCCCACGTCGTCAACGCTCGCGATGGCGGCACCCGGAAGGCCCACCGTCTCGAGGGCGCGATTCATCATGGCAACAACCACGCTGTTGGTGGCCTCAGCCGCCGAACCACCGCGCAGCACCACCGCATTTCCGCTCTTGAGTGCCAAGGCCGTGATGTCAATCGTCACATTGGGCCTCGCCTCATAAATGGCGCCCACGACCCCAAAGGGCACCCGAACCTGCGACACCTGGAGACCATTGGGCAACGTCATCCCGCGCAACACATTACCGACAGGGTCAGGTAGGGCGCGAATAGCTCCGACCGCCTCAACAAGACCCTGAATACGCTCGGGGGTAAGGCGCAGGCGATCCTGCAGAGCAGTGCTCATGCCTTCGGCTTCACCGCGGCGCAAATCTTCTGCATTAGCAGCAAGGATCGCATCGCTCTGGGCGACTAGACCCTCCTGCACGGCAGCTAAAGCCCGGTCCCGGGTAGCCGCTGAAGCGCTGGAGACAAGTCGAGAGGCCGCCTTGGTGGCGCGCAGTCTCGCGTCTAGGAGACGGGAAGTTTCGGTGGATTCAGGCACATCTCTAGTGTAAGTCGGCTGCCTGAAACCAGGTACCGGTCACCTCGCCAGCAACAACGCGTGCCAGAGACTCTGTCGCGGCGAGCACCGTGGGAATACCTACGGACGTCGCCATTTTCGCAGCACTCACCTTGGTCACGGCTCCACCGGTGCCCACACTGTTGACTAGTGCGGCTCCCAGTTCAATCCCCTCCAAGTCCATGCCAAAGGGAACAACGTCAATTTTAGTGGCGCCCGGTTCGCTCGGGGGCTTCGTGTACAGGCCATCAACATCACTCAGGAGAACCAGCAGGTCAGCCTGGACAAGCTCGGCGACCATGGCGGCCAAGCGATCGTTATCGCCAAATCGAATCTCCTGGGTGGCCACTGTGTCGTTCTCATTGACAATGGGGATAATTCCCAGCCCCAACAGGCGCTCCATTGTGCGCAGCGCGTTCGTGCGGTGAGTCTCGTTTTCCATGTCCCCCACTGTGAGCAACACCTGACCGGTAATCATCGAATACTTCTCAAAGAGTCCCTGATACCTGGCCATCAGAAGTGCTTGGCCCACCGCCGCGGCAGCCTGCTGTGTCGCGAGGTCTTGGGGACGGTCACTTAGTTGGAGAAAGGGCGCACCAATTGCGATGGCTCCGGAAGAGACCACAACAACCTCGCGTCCCCCCGCTCGCCAAGCCCCCAGAGCGTCAACGAGTCCCGTGATTTGGTGTTCACGCTGCCCACTGATGGAAGACGAGCCGACCTTCACAACAATGCGCTTGGCGGTGCCGAGCGTCTCACTCATCGTCATCGGAGAACATTCCTGCCTGTCGTTCATCATCAAGTTCCGCTCGAGCACGGGCTTTGGCATCCATTCGCTCGTGATAAGTCGCCTTGCGTTTAGCCCGTGTGGGGCGCCCCTCCTCCAGGAGACGGGGGTCTGTTCCACGCGGAGCTGCCATCAATTCTGCTGCACTGGAGAGGGTTGGCTCCCAGTCAAACACTTGACCCTGTCCCGCTCCAATAATCACCGGCGCTCCGGGTGTTGCACCGGCTTTGAATAGCGCCTCATCAATGCCGATTTTCATCAGTCGATCCGCCAAGAACCCGACGGCTTCGTCATTGGTGAAGTCTGTCTGCTCTACCCAGCGCTCTGGCTTTTCACCGATGATGCGATAGAGGTTACCCTCACTTGTGCCCTCCATGACCACCACAAACGGTGCCTCATTGACAGCTTTGGGTCGCACCACAATGCGCGGGGGCGTTTCTGCGGCTTTGGCCAACCGCGCACGGTGCTCTTTCACCAAGTCCCCAAGGGCGTACAGGAAGGGCTCAAGACCAGCCTTACTCACGGTGCTAATCGAGAACACTCTCAACCCTCGGGCCTCAAAATCCGGGGTTACCATTGCAGCAAGATCCAGAGCGTCTGGAACATCCACCTTGTTGAGCACCACCAACGCCGGGCGGTCCTGCAGCTGTACTTGGTCCGCTTCCAAGGGATAGTTAGAGAGCTCGGTGAGGATTTGATCTAAGTCACCCAGTGGATCACGGTCGGGCTCTAACGTTGCGCAGTCGATGACGTGGACAAGCACTGTGCAACGCTCCACATGCCGGAGGAACTCAAGGCCTAAACCCTTGCCAATGCTCGCACCGGGAATCAGTCCTGGCACATCAGCCATAGTGAAGCGGACGCCACCGGCGTCCACCACCCCAAGGTTGGGGTGCAGGGTAGTAAAGGGATAGTCGGCGATCTTCGGGGTCGCAGCAGAAACCGCGGCAATAAGGCTAGATTTGCCGGCACTGGGGAACCCCACAAGGGCAACATCGGCGACAATCTTGAGCTCTAAGTGGACATCACCTTCAAAGCCATGAGTCCCCAGCAGCGCAAAACCCGGAGCCTTGCGGGCTGTGGAGGCGAGAGCCTCGTTCCCCAGCCCCCCTCGGCCACCGGGTGCGATGCAGAGCGTCATCCCCGGGCGATCAAGATCGGCAAGGAGGTGTCCGTCAGCGCTTTTCACAACGGTCCCCACCGGAACAGGAAGGGTCACATCTTCGCCACTCTTGCCGTGACGGGAGTCGCCCATCCCCGGAGAGCCGTTAGTACTCGTGCGGTGGGGGCGGTGGTGGTAATCCAACAGAGTCGTGACCTGCGGGTCTGCGACAAGAATGATGTCGCCACCGTGGCCACCATTGCCACCGTCGGGGCCACCGAGGGGCTTGAACTTTTCCCGGCGGACAGACACGCAACCGTGTCCGCCGTGGCCGGCGCGAAGGTGAACAACAACATCGTCGACAAAGGTCGTCATGGTCGCCCTCCTTCGGGAATCAGGTTCTGATGGTTGCTAAAAAGCGGAAAGGGCGAGCCACAGCTCGCCCTCATCCTGCATAAAACCGAGACTCTAGGACGTGGCCTCGACTACCGCGATAACCTTGCGGCCACCTTTGGTGCCGAACTTCACTGCGCCGGCTGCCAGAGCGAACAGCGTGTCATCGTTACCGCGACCAACGTTGTCACCGGGGTGGAAGTGAGTGCCACGCTGGCGAATCAAGATTTCGCCAGCCTTGACAACCTGACCGCCGAACCGCTTTACGCCTAGGTACTGGGGGTTGGAGTCGCGACCGTTCCTGGTCGACGATGCGCCCTTCTTATGTGCCATGTCCTCGTCCCTTACTTCTTGGTAATTCCGGTGATCTTGAGCTTGGTCAATTCAGAACGGAAGCCCTGGCGCTTCTTATAGCCAGTCTTGTTCTTGTATTTCTGGATGACAATCTTGGGGCCACGGAGGTCTTGGAGAACCTCGGCGGTGACCGTGATTTTGTCGAGTTCCTTCTTGTCGTGGGTCACACTCGCGCCGTCCACATAGAGGACAGGTGCAAGGGTCACGGAGTTCTTGGCGTCGGCAGCGATGCGGTCGACCGTAATGATCGAACCCACCTCGACCTTTTCTTGACGCCCGCCAGCGCGCACAACTGCATAGACCACGATGAAACCTGCCTTGTTACTGATATCGATGATGGTGCGCGAGGAAACCCTGAATAAACTGCACCAGGGCTCAAGAATAGACCATTGGCCCCTCCCCGGCAACTACGCGGGGTTACCAGGTAAATGCATACCCTGGAATTTCGGCAAAGATCGCTTGGGCACGGGTGTCATAAATCACCAACGTAGTGTCACGTCGAATAATCTCGGGGTCAAGCCCCACAAATCCGGTGAGGCTCGGTGCCGGATTAACCTCTGCCACCAGGTATTGGCCATTAGGTGAGAGGCCAATTGCGCCGATGCTCTGCGGCGTTTGAAGGCTCCCAATAAGCCTCGTGTGCACAGCATCAGAGGTTTCCTCGGTGACCACGGTAAAGGGCGGGCCATCGGCAACGCCCGGAACGACGACACGCTGAAACGCTGTGCCATCCGGACCAAGCACGGTGAATTCGTGGAATACCGGGAAGCCCTCCAACGCGCCAGCAGGAATGCGGTTCTCGGAACCATCGGCCAAACTTCTCGCCAGCGTCCCCAGAGAGTCCACATACAGCGCGGACTCACCCAAAGCGTCAAACCCCCACAATTCAGCGGCTGTTCCCAGTGGCACCACAATTCCCGTCAGCGGATCGAAGCGGACCAGGCTCTGGTTTCGCAGCCACACAACGATGTTGCCCGACGCATCAGAGACTGCAACCTTGGTAACCCCGAGGGGGTTACCATCGGCTCCCTCGACCATCTCTGGAGTTCTTGAACCCAACGTATCGAGCAGGGCGAGCGCGCGGAAGGTCCCCGCTTTCCCTCGCAATTCGGCATCCACGGTGAGCACTAGCGTTGTGCCCCACGCCGAGCGGGCCATGCCAGCAAGAGTTATTCCGGGAGTATCAGGAATTCGATCGACGGCGCCGGAGTTAGGTTCGACCAGCTCCAGGAACGTCTCCCCGCCAACGCTTCGCAGAACGGCGTAGACGACGCCGACCCGGGCAAAGCTCAGAATCCCCTCTGCCTTGTAGACGAGCTCGGGTGCTGACCCATCGAGAACAACCCGCACAAGTTCGTCCAGCGCTCCGGCGGATCGCAGATACAACAACTCTTCGGGGGGTGTCTGGAAACTTGTCTCCCAGGTTCCACTGGCACCAAAACCCCTCGGTACTACTGAATTCACACTCACCCGGTAGGTCGTCGCGGCGAGCAGAGGTTGATCAAAAATCACTGCAACATCAAGCTCTGTCGTCTCCACGCTAAATGGGGTTTCTGGAGTGATGGTGACTTGGGACTCTGACACCGCAGCCACGGCGCGATCACTGCGCAAAGCCAAGCTAACACCGGAGGCCTGAATCGCCGTGGCTTCGTCAATGGTCGCGCTGCGCAGACGCGGCCCTTCCGCCAGCGTTCCCACCACGGCCACCAGCGCAACCAGCGAGGTAACGAGCACGATTCCGAGAAGACCCCATCGATAGCGCTGAGGAGACGACGGTGAACCCGGATCAGAAAAGGTAAGGCTCATTAGGCACCTCCTCGTCGGTAATCGAGAGCGGCACAATCACTACGGGAGAGTTCGTGACCCCAGACGGAGCGGGCTGAAAGCCGCCCTCGATCCGAACCCAGCTATCGAGTTGAACCTCTCCCTGCCAGTCAGGCATATACACCGGGATACTCACAGGCTGGGCGTCCACCGCGCAGCAGGTCACGACAAAGCGGGTGAGTAAAAACACATCCGGCGAATCTTCGCTCGCGGTGACAACCCCCACGGTATTCACGGGCTTACTCCGGTAGTAGGAGGGGTTTTGATTTTGAGAGAGCAAACTAGCCCAGTCTCGAACGGTCAGGGTTTCATATATTTCTAGGCCACCCTCCCCATCGAGACCCTCCGGTGACCCCAGAGCATCAACTGCGTTAGAGGAGCGATTATCCGCAGTCGCACTGCTGAGCGTTGCCGGGGGTAAAACCAGCACGGTCGCAACAACACACGCGATGAATCCCAGCGACATGGTCTCGCCCCGGGCCAGGCGCCGCTCGCGCGAGCGGCGCCGACCCTGTGACTGAGTGTGCTCGTGACCATGGTGACGATCTCGACGCGTCGCCACCGCAATCATCAAGAGCACAATGGCAATCGACGCCATCACCATCGTGAAGAGGTTGTAGCGCGGGTGAATATAGAAGCCGAGGCGGCCCTCAACGCCCAACCACAGAGACACCGAGGCCAACACCGCGATAGCGATTACCCCACGCCACTCCAAAAACCTACGCCACACTGTTCATCACCGTCCCGAGTGCTAGAGCCGACAGACCGACCACCCCTGCGATTGTCGCGATAGTCCGGGTGGTGTAGGTGGTGCGCAAAAGAGCCACCATCTTGATATCAATCAGGGGGCCAAAGACCAGGAAGGCAACAATTGACCCTGGCAGGAACGTCTGCGCGAACGGCAAAATAAAGAACGCGTCAACGTTGGCGCACACAGAAATGACAAACGCTAGGGCCAGCATCGCGACAACGCTGATGATGGGGTCTGTTCCAAGCGCCACCAGGACATCGCGAGAAACGCCAACCTGCAGCGCGCCAGCGATGAAAGCCCCCACCATCAGCGCGGGCATCAGAGTGGTCGATTCTGACACAAACAGAGACCCCACCCTCTGGAGGCGGGTCTGCGGAGTAGCCGTTGAGGGCATTCGGCATTCCTTGGCGAAACGCGTGGTCAGCAGCGTCTCTGGCGCGGGGTGCAAGGAGAGCAACCACCCCACCATGTTGGCAATGGCAAAGCCTGCAGCGAGCCTCGCCACCAGGATTCCATCATCGAAACCAAAGGCCTGGTGAGTCGTGATGATGGTAATCGGATTAACAATCGGCGCTGCCAACAAAAACGTTACGGAGTCTCCGACACTATAGCCGCGACCCATCAGGCCTCTGGCCAGTGGAACATTCCCGCACTCACACACCGGCAAAAACATTCCAAAGAGCGACACAATCGCGCGCCTAGCGAAGGGGTTCCGCGGGAGCCAACTGACCAGCCATGAAGTGGGGACAAAAACCTGGACCAGAATCGAGAGCCCTATGCCGAGCACGATAAAGGGCAGGGACTCCACCAACAGGCTAATGCTGAGGGTAAAGACGTCTTGAAGCTGACCGCCGAGCGGTTGCAGGTTCTCATTAGTCCAGACACGAAACGCAATGACGGCAACTAATGCCGCCAGCACCGCCACTGGCGCCCAGAGTCTCATGGCTCGAGGCTACCGGTGCCCGCCAGAATGTGGGCTCTACACATCCTGACTGGTTGCTCGGCGCCGACGCTTGGACTTGCCGGGGGCAGGAGGTTCAGGAAGTGCCGCGAGAACGGTGTCAAGAATCTTGGGAACCTCGGCCGTGTCCACCGAGCCCGCGCGGGAGCGCCGGGGCTTCTTCGCTACGGGTTCTGAGTCCTTGCTACTCTTCGCCCCAACTCCGACCGTGCTTTTTGCGATTTGGGCGATCGCCTGTCGAGCGTCCTCGGTGATTTGGTGGGTCACTGCCGCGGGAGCTGACTGGCCAGAGGTCTTCTTCTTGCGCGAGGACGGCGCCTCACTAGAGCGAGAACGAGCGACGGGCTCGTGATGAACAATCAATCCCCTGCCCTGGCAGACATCACAGGCCTCACTGAAGGTTTCGAGGAGCCCAAGACCAAGCTTCTTTCTGGTCATTTGAACGAGCCCGAGACTGGTGACCTCAGCAACCTGGTGCTTGGTGCGGTCACGGCTGAGGCATTCCATCAGGCGCTGCAGAACCATGTCGCGATTGGACTCCAGCACCATGTCGATGAAGTCGACGACGATAATGCCGCCAATGTCTCGCAAACGAAGCTGGCGAACGATTTCTTCCGCTGCCTCGAGGTTGTTCTTGGTGACGGTCTCTTCGAGGTTGCCACCAGACCCCACGAACTTTCCCGTGTTCACATCGACAACGGTCATCGCCTCTGTGCGGTCAATGACGAGCGAGCCCCCGCTTGGTAGCCACACCTTGCGGTCGAGAGCCTTGGCAATTCCCTCGTTGACGCGGTACTCAACGAACGGGTCGTTATCACTCGGGTATTCCTCGATTCGAGCAATCAGATCCGGTGCAACCTGCTCGAGATACTTTTCAATCGTCGTCTTGGCGTTTCCTCCGGCGATGATGAGCTTGTGGAAGTCCTCGTTGAAGACATCCCGCACAATCTTGACCAAAAGGTCGGGCTCGGAGTGCAGCAGCTCTGGGGCCTGCGCACCCTCAACCTGCGTGCTGAGAGCGTCCCACTGTGCCTGAAGCCTCTGCACGTCGGTAGTGAGCTGCTCTTCGGTGGCGCCCTCAGCAGCGGTGCGAACAATCACGCCGGCACTCTCGGGGAGAATTTCCTTGAGAATGGTCTTCAGGCGGGTGCGCTCTGTGTCTGGGAGTTTCCTGGAGATTCCGTTCATGGAGCCGCCTGGAACGTACACCAGGTATCGACCGGGCAGGCTGACCTGGCTTGTCAGCCGGGCGCCCTTGTGGCCAATGGGGTCCTTCGTAACTTGAACGAGAACACTGTCACCGGTCTTGAGAGCGAGCTCAATACGACGAGGGCCGGATGCCGCGCCCTCAGACGCCGCCTCCCAGTCAACCTCGCCGGAGTAGAGAACTGCATTACGACCGCGTCCGATATCGACGAAGGCAGCCTCCATGCTGGGCAGCACGTTCTGAACTCGACCGAGATACACGTTGCCAATCAGGCTCGACTCTTCGGAGCGTGCCACGTAGTGCTCGACAACGACGCCGTCCTCCACAACAGCTATTTGGGTGCGATCGGCGGTTTCTCGAACAACCATGACACGGTCAACGCTCTCGCGCCTGGCCTGGAATTCTGACTCCGTAACGCTCTGCCGCCGGCGACCGCCGTCACGGCCATCGCGGCGACGTTGCCGCTTCGCTTCAAGCCTCGTCGAGCCGCGCACGCGCTGAGGGGACGAGCTCTCCCGCGTGGTTGCCTTGGTGTCTTTCGCTTCAGGTTCAACACTCACACGCCCCTGCCGAGAGCGACGGCGGATGACCTTTTCGCCCTCCACCGGCTCGCCATCACCTGGGCTCCAGGTCGGAAACAGTGCAGGATCGGGGGCCTGGAAGATGAGGTCTTTGGTGGACACAGGCGCCAGAGTGGACAGTGCCGGCACGTCCTTGGCTGCCTTGGGGGCGGCAACTTTTTTTGCCGCGGGCGATGCCTTGCGAGTGGCCTGTGACTTGTCAGCCGCTCCTGTTTCTGTCTTGGCTACCGGGGCGGCTTTGGCCCGCGTCGGCTTCTTGGCAGTCTCGGTCGGGGGTGTGTCTTTTTTCTGCACCATTTCTGGTGTACTCCTCACAGTCCCCACCCGTAATCGGGAGGGGGACTCATTACGCTTTCGCCGCACACCACGCGATGTGCATTCAAAACTCCGGTGTTGGGCTTGTGCCCTCATCGGGTCGGTGACCCAAGAAATCTTTGTGGTGGCCTGCGTTCCCTTGGGAGCGCGCTGCCGTCCCCCAGTATCGCACATCGTCAGCTTTTAGTCTCGGTGTGCTGTCATAATCAGCGTGTGAACTACCCTACGAAGCGACAAACCGGCATGGCCCTCTACCTTGTGTTCACCGGGCTTGGTTCCTGGTTAGCGGCGTTCACACTGGCCCGCGAGGGATACCAGTTGGCCCTGACGGGAGCGCCACCCAGTTGTGACATTAACCCCTTCTTCTCCTGCGGAAATGTAATGCAGAGCTGGCAGGCCACGCTGTTCTTTGACGCCCCTAACCAGCTCTACGGGGTGGCAGGGTTCATGATTGTCGCGACCGTGGGCGCAGCACTACTCGCTGGAGCAACGATGCGTCGCTGGTTCTGGGTGTTCTTCACCCTCGGAATTCTTGCTGCCTATGTCTGGCTCATGTGGATGTTCTACCAGGCAGTATTTGCCATCGGCTTCCTGTGTCTCTACTGCATGGTCGTGTGGGCGCTCCACATCCCACTGTGGTGGATATTCCTGCCCTGGGCACTCAAGCAGGGAATGCTCGGCTCATCAGCAAAGCTTCGAAGTTTTGGTAGCTCGTGGCTTCCCTACAGCTGGATCATGGTCGTCATCAACTACGCGGTCATCGGCTTGTCGGTGTTGATTCAGTTCCCGCTGTTGTTCTCAGTCTGATCTAGAGCGACCCAAACCACAGCCCCAGTTCACGGGCAGCGGTCTCCGGGGAATCACTGGCGTGGATGAGGTTTTGTTGCACCGACAATCCCCAGTCGCGACCTAAGTCACCACGGATTGTCCCAGGCACTGCGGTAGTGGGATCGGTCTGACCGCAGAGCGAACGAATCCCTTCAATGACGCGGTGACCCGAGATTCTCAGTGCCACCACCGGGCCTGATTCCATGAAGCTCACGAGTGGCTCATAAAACGGCTTGCCCTGGTGTTCTGCGTAGTGGGCGCTGAGCAGATCGCGGTTGGGTTCCACCATGCGGATATCAACCAGCTGATAACCCTTAGCCTCAATGCGGGCAAGAATCTCACCTGTCAAGTTGCGCGCAACCCCATCTGGCTTTATTAGAACAAGCGTCTCTTCGAGCGCTGACATCGTTTCTCCCTCACACCGTGGTCACTCGAGTTTAGTCCGAAGCAAGTCGATCCAATTGAGGGCCACGGACGGCGCCAAATACCCAGAAACCCACCATCACCAGCGCAGAGATTCCCATCACCACATCCCAGAAGAATGTTGCGAGCAGAGCCACCTGAACCACATGGCCAAAGATTCGACCTGCGGGGTAGGCAACAACTCGATAGAGAACGAGCAGCACCGCGACGGCGGCCAAGGACCCCACCAACACAACGACACCCGGGTAAAGCCTGAGGCCGTTGAGGGCGAGGGCACCAAAGAACACCAGGGCAATCTCTAGCCCGACCGAAATCTGCAGCAGTGACTCGGTCGCCGACTTGTCCCTTCGAGGCCCAGCCATCTAAGCGCTCCTCTCGACGACTTCTGCCACCAGCGTGATGGAGCCTGTCACGACGACACCGCCTTCGGTGCCAGCAATATCAAGAGCCCTGGCCATCGCATCATCCGAGGTGGGTCTTGCATCAACACGGTCAGGCCCAGCGATTTCGGCGACGATGTCGGCAAGATCGGCCACCGACAGCGCCCGATCAGACTGCGACTGCGTGACAACAAAGTGATCGACCACGGGGTCGAGGGCCTCAACAATGCCGGCTACGTCTTTTTCCTGCAGAATTCCTAGAACACAGACAACCCGGTCGAAACTAAACGACGTCATCAAGGCCCTGGTGAGTGACTCTGCCCCGTGAGGATTGTGTGCAGCGTCAACAAGGATGGTGGGGTGCGACCCAATAATTTGAAGACGGCCCGGACTACTGGCCAGCGCAATTCCCTCTTCCACCACTTCGGCGCCCATGGGCAAGGTTCCATTGCCGAGGAACGACTCCACGGCAGCAATAGCTAGGGCGGCATTCGACGCTTGGTGGTCACCAAGCAATGGCAAAAACAAGTCCCGATACTGACCGGCAAGCCCCGACACGGAGAGCAGTTGGCCGCCCACTGCAGGCTCAGCACCGGTGAGGAAGAAGTCCCGGTCGAAGACCGCCAGCGGGGCCTCAAATCGGGTGCAGGCAGTGACAATTTCATCCCATGCCTCATCTGACTGAATGGCCGAGACGACCCGACTTGCCGGCTTGATGATGCCGGACTTAGTGCGAGCGATGTCGCGCAGTGTGGGGCCCAGGTGTTCGACGTGGTCCATCGCGATGGGGGTGAGCACGGCAACGTCGCCATCTGCGACGTTGGTGGAATCCCATTCCCCGCCCATGCCGGCCTCCACCACTGCGACATCGACTGGAGCATCGGCAAAGCAGGCAAAAGTCAACACTGTGAGTGCTTCGAAGTAGGACAGGGGCGGCTCACTATTGGCGATGAGTTCCGCGTCCACCATCGCAATGAAGGGCTCCACATCGGCCCAGTTATCAGCCAGCACGCGATCGGAGATGTGCTCGCCATCGATCACAATGCGTTCATTTACCCGATGCAGATGGGGTGAGGTCATCAGACCGGTGCGCAATCCGTGGGCGCGAAGCAGGCTTTCGGTGATGCGAGCCGTCGAGGTTTTTCCATTAGTGCCCGCAATATGAATCACGCCATACATTCGTTGAGGGTCCCCAAGAAGCTCAAGAGCACGCCTCGTCGCCCCAAGCCTGCGAACAGGGCGCCGCTCTCCCAGGCGACCGAGGAGAGCACTAAAGACCACATCAGCGTCCCGCCGATCCGCAGTCGATTCCTCAGTTCCCACGACGCGAGACTTTCACGGTTATCTGGGAATCATCTCCCACGGCAAGGCCCGACCCCCCCGACTCGAGGGGAACAATGTCGCACTGCAGAGCTAAGGTTTCTGCGGCGATGACATCGCGGTGTTCCTCGAGGGCTGGAAGCGCCAACTCGTCAGCAGCAATGACCAGGTCAATGCGATCCGATACCTCAAAGCCCGCGTTCTTGCGCGCTTGTTGAATCCATCGAATCGTGTCTCTGGCGAGCCCCTCACGCGCAAGCTCTGGTGTCACAGCGGTCTCGAGGAGAACAAAGCCACCTGAGCTGAGAAACGCGACCGCGATGTCGTCGCTTGGAGCGCTCAATTCCAGCTCATATTCACCAGGCACTAGCTCGAGACCACCCACCGTCACAACTCCGTCAACCTCGCGCCAGTTGCCTGCTTTGGCCTCACGAATAATCTCTTGGACCTGAGGGCCAACCCGAGGACCGAGGGTCCTGGCGTTCGGAGAGAGCTTCCGGCCAATCCCCAATCGCTCGGCCTGGCGATCATCAAAGGCCACCATGTCGACGCGCTTCACGTTGAGCTCGCTGGCGATGATGTCCACAAAGTCCGCAAGTGCTTCAACGCCGGTCGTGACCACAGTCAATGTCGAAAGCGGCAAGCGCACCCGCAGACCGTGGGCTTTGCGCAGGGCAAGCCCTGCAGAGGCCACCTCGCGAATGGCGTCCATCGCAGAGACGAGTTCTCGAACAGAGGGGAATGCCTCGTGATCCGGCCAGTCGGTGAGGTGAACGCTCTCACCGCCGGTGATACCCCTCCATACTTCCTCCGTAACCAGCGGTGCGAGCGGTGCCGCTAAACGGGAGAGCGTCTCGAGCACCGTGTAGAGGGTGTCCAGTGCATCGTGGTCTGAGCCATCCCAGAATCGCTCGCGGGAGCGGCGGACATACCAGTTGGTCAAGATG
>WLEA01000015.1 GCA_009704535.1 Actinomycetota bacterium | reverse complement strand
TGACGGTGAGTCTCCGGGGTAACGTGACCGCCACGTTGCGAGTGCGAACCCTGAACCATGCGGTGCACTCGGGCATGTTCGGTGGCGTGGTGCCCGATGCCATGATGGCGTTTGTGGCTCTTGCCGCGTCGTTTTATGACGCGCAGGGCGGACTCGCCATCGGTGGCCTCGAGGGCGTAGAGCAGAGCAAGTCAGGCGAAGCCCACACAGTCGGTCACGAGGCGCCCCTTGCCCAGGGTGTCAGCGAAGTTGGCCGTGGTTCGGTTCCCCAGCGTCTGTGGCGATCAGCCGCGCTCACGATTACGGGGATGGATATTCCGAGCGTCGCACACGCATCGAATACCCTGCTGCCTGAGGTTTCCGCCAAGCTTTCACTTCGGGTTCCTCCGGGAATGTCGGCAGGCTCAGCACTCGCACTTCTGAAGGACCACATCACCAGGCAGATTCGGTTTGGGGCCACCTGGGAGCTCCAGGATGTTTCATTGGGTGAGCCGTTCTCGCTCGACCCGTCGGGGCCAGTTGTCGGGCTTGCAGCCACAGCCTTGGCCAAGGGGTTTGGCTCCGAGGCCGTGTATCAGGGCGTGGGAGGGTCCATCCCATTTATTTCGCAGTTGGCGGAGGTTTTCCCCCAGGCCCAGATACTCGTTACCGGAATTGAAGATCCGGACACCAGGGCGCACAGCCCCAATGAGTCCCTCGACCTTCGCGTGCTCTGGCGAGCGATACTCTCGGAAGCGGTACTTCTCTCCGAGCTGAATCGCCGGGAAATCTCAGACTTGGCCGGGATTCGCGCTCTAGACTAGGGCCGTTGGAAGGACACGACATGTCAGATATTGTCAAAGACGCACACACGGTCGGCCTGACCGATCGTGCGGCTGAAAAAGTGAAAAGCCTGCTCGAGCAAGAAGGCCGCGATGACCTGCGTCTGCGGGTTGCGGTGCAGCCGGGGGGTTGTTCTGGTCTTATTTATCAGCTGTTTTTTGACGAGCGTTTGATGGATGACGACCTCGTGAGAGATTTCTCGGGGGTGGAGTTGGTCGTCGACAAGATGAGTTCTCCGTATTTGGATGGCGCGTCGGTCGACTTCGAAGACACAATCCAAAAACAGGGCTTTACTATCGACAACCCCAACGCTCAGGGAAGCTGTGCGTGCGGGGACAGTTTCAGCTAACGCACCGCAAATACCCAGCCCACACGGCAGCGTTCAGCCTGAACCCCTAAGTGTGATGGCGTAGAGTGGGGGAAAATTACGGTGAGTTATGGGTGAAAGGGAAGTTGTGCGTCACGACCTCAAACGCGGCCTCACAGGCGCATCCTTCGTAGCCATTCTTGCCCTTCTTCTTAGTGGGTGCACCCAACAGTCCATGCTCGGGTGGTTACCGACCGAGCGCGGTCTCACGAACCAGGTTGACCGAGTCATTGACCTGTGGGTTGTGTCGTGGATTGTGTTGCTGGCTGTCGGCGTTACCACCTGGTTGCTCATTATTTGGGCAGCTGTTGTCTACCGCAGGCGCAAGGGCCAGACGGGCCTACCCCAACAGCTTCGCTACAACATGCCCATCGAAACGTTTTATACGATTGTCCCGCTGATTTTGGTGCTGGGTTTCTTTGCATTCACGGCCCGTGACCAAACCGTCATCGAGGCCCCTTTGCCCGAACCCGATGTGTCCATCGAGGTCTACGGCAAGCGCTGGGCCTGGGACTTCAACTATCTCACCGAGAACGTCTATTCCGCGGGCATTCAGGCGCAGGAGCTTCCTGGCGGCGGGGTTGACTCTGAGCTGTTGCCCAGGCTGTACCTGCCAGTGAACAAGTCTGTGGAAATCAAGATCGAGTCCCGCGATGTTATTCACTCGTTCTGGGTCATCGATTTTCTCTACAAGAAGGACATGATTCCCGCCAGAACCAACTACTGGTACTTCATTCCTCAGCAGGAGGGCGTTTTCCGCGGTAAGTGCGCTGAACTCTGTGGCGAGTACCACTCGCTGATGCTCTTCGAGGTCCATGTTGTCTCTGAAGCCGAGTACCAACGCCAGATTGGTGCCCTCCGTGGCGCTGGCAACGTGGGACGCCTTGGTCCCGAACTGAACGTTTTGCAAAACCTTCCAGGTACCACACCGGCGAGCGAAAGGGAATAAGAGATGACCACCACAGCGCCCAGGCCTTCGGTAACGGAGACCCCGCAGGGACTCTCCAATTCTCGTGTCGCCCGTAAGGGAAACGTCTTCGTCGACTGGTTGACAACCACCGACCACAAGAAGATCGGGTATCTCTACCTGATTACGTCGTTCGTGTACTTCCTCATTGCTGGTGTGATGGCGCTGGTCATCCGCGCTCAGCTGTTTGCGCCAGGCCTTGAGATTGTGGCGACCAAAGAGCAGTACAACCAGCTCTTCACCATGCACGGAACCATCATGTTGCTGATGTTCGCAACCCCTCTCTTTGCTGGGTTCGCCAACGTGCTGATGCCACTGCAAATCGGTGCTCCGGACGTTGCCTTCCCCCGGCTTAACGCCCTGGCTTTTTGGTTCTTCAACTTCGGCTCTCTGATTGCAGTGGCCGGCTTCCTGACCCCTCAAGGTGCCGCATCCTTCGGCTGGTTCGCTTACACGCCCCTCTCCAGCCAAACTTTCTCGCCGGGTATCGGCGGGAATATGTGGGTCTTTGGCCTGGGTCTCAGCGGTTTTGGAACGATTCTTGGCGCTGTGAACTTCATCACGACAATCATCACCATGCGCGTACCCGGCATGACTATGTGGCGCATGCCGATCTTCACCTGGAACACTCTGGTTACTTCGATTCTGGTGATTCTTGCCTTCCCCGTCCTGGCTGCAGCCATGTTGGCGCTTGGCAGTGACCGGGTATTTGGCTCGCACGTCTACGACGCGTCCAATGGCGGCGCCATTTTGTGGCAGCACTTGTTCTGGTTCTTTGGCCACCCCGAGGTGTACATCATTGCGCTTCCGTTCTTTGGTATCGTCTCCGAAATTTTCCCCGTCTTCAGCCGCAAGCCCGTCTTCGGCTACAAAACTCTGGTCTACGCGACGATTGCGATTGCGGCGCTATCCATGACGGTGTGGGCCCACCATATGTACGTCACGGGCTCCGTCCTGTTGCCCTTCTTCGCCCTGATGACAATGCTCATTGCGGTGCCGACAGGGGTGAAGATTTTCAACTGGATTGGGACGATGTGGCGCGGTTCTGTGACTTTTGAGACGCCGATTGTTTACGCTCTCGGCTTCCTGATTTCCTTCGTGTTCGGTGGTCTTACCGGGGTAATCCTGGCGTCACCTCCTCTGGACTTCCACGTCTCGGACTCCTACTTCGTGGTGGCCCACTTCCACTACGTGGTCTTTGGGACCGTGGTGTTTGCGATGTTTGCGGGATTCTTCTTCTGGTGGCCAAAGTTCACCGGCAAGATGCTCAACGAATCTCTTGGCCACATTCAGTTCTGGCTGCTCTTCGTTGGCTTCCACATGACCTTCCTCATCCAGCACTGGCTTGGCGTTATGGGAATGCCCAGGCGTTACGCCACCTACCTCCCCGAGGATGGCTTCACCTGGATGAACCAGCTTTCTACCGTGGGATCTGTTCTCCTGGCGCTGTCGATGATTCCGTTCTTCCTGAACGTGTATCTCACGGCACGAAATGGTCAGAAGGTGACTGTGAACGACCCTTGGGGTTACGGTCGCTCGCTCGAGTGGGCGACGAGCTGTCCGCCTCCTCGGCACAACTTCACGTCGATTCCTCGGATTCGCTCCGAGTCTCCTGCTTTCGACTTGAACCACCCGGAAGTTGACTTGCCGATTGCCATTGACCCGTCCAAGTCGCCCGCTAAGGCGAAAGGCTAGGCATGAAGACCAACGTTGTTGTGCTGTGGGTGATGGCTCTCTATTTCTTCGTTCTCACTGCTGTCTACACGGTGTGGGCGATTATCGACACTGGTGTGGTGGAATGGATTGGCACCATTGCCATTGGCCTGAGCGGTATCCTCGCAACTTTCATTGCTTTCTATCTTCAGGTGCAACTGCGAAACCAGGGTGGCGTCTTGCCAGAAGACAGGCTCGATGCCGATATCGATGACGGCGATCCAGAGCTTGGCTTCTATAGCCCCTGGAGCTGGTGGCCCATGATGTTGGCTGCCGGAGCCGCTATCGCCATGCTTGGTTTCGCCGTGGGAACCTGGGTCGCTTTTTACGCCATTCCTGTGGTGTTGATTGCCCTGGTGGGCTGGAGCTTTGAGTATTACCGAGGATATTTTGCCCGCTAGTCCCGTCACGGTGCGCTATGCCAGCGCAGAGGACGAAGCGGCCCTGCTGGGTCTGGTCGGCACTCTGGGGCACGCAGTCCCGCCCGACTCTTCCGTCTTTTCCGATTCTTTGGCCCGGGCGCTCGCAGACTTTCCGCGCACGCTGATTCACGTGGCGGAGGTGGATGGTCAGGTCGTCGGGTACGCGCTCACCACAATCTCCACCCTGCTCTACACCAACGGAGCCTCAGCTCAGCTCCAAGAAATAGCTGTGGACGACTCGCTGCAAACGCGGGGCGTCGGAACCGCGCTGGTTCGTGCTGTGGAGGCCGACTGCCAGAAACACGGCGTGACACAGCTCACAGTCGCTTCCAGGCGCGCGGGTGGCTTCTATGATCGCCTCGGCTACACCCAGCAAGCCGAATACATGAGACGCCTGTTCTAGGGCCTCTCAACGCCTCACGAGCAGTTCGGCAACAGCCTGCCTAGTGACGCGAGGCGTCCTCTAGTTCTTTGCGGGAGACAGGCATGACCCGATCTTCAAAGAACCACCTGGAAAGCCCGGCCCGAAGTCTGGTGCCCGCAGTGATGCGACCCTTGTCGTTGGGGCGCACGGTGAGTGGCTTGTACTCTTCGAAGTCGAGCAGGCGCCAGCGCTCGTAGTCGTCTAGCTGCTCGTGAACCTCGACGTATTCGCCACCAGGGAGGCGGACAATACGACCACTCTCATAGCCGTGAAGGGCAATCTCGCGATCCTTACGCTGGAGTGCTAAACACGTGCGCTTGGCAATCAGGAAGGCCGCAATTGGCCCGACAATCAACAGCACCTGCAGCGTCGTAATGACGCCTTCAATAGTGAGCCTAAAGTGGGTGGCAATCAGGTCGGAGCTAGCAGCTGCCCAGAGCACCGCGTAGAAAACTACGCCAGCAGCACCAATACCGGTGCGAGTCGGGGCGTTCCTGGGGCGGTCAGCAATGTGGTGTTCGCGTTTGTCACCGGTAATCCACGCCTCGATGAAGGGGTAGACCGCTACCAATCCGATGAAGACGATGAGGAGAACGGTCGGGGCGAGAATATTCCACGACCACGTGTAGCCAAAGAGCACAAACTCCCAGCCCGGTGGGACAAGGCGCAGTGCGCCATCGGCAAAGCCGATGTACCAGTCTGGTTGTGTTCCGGCAGAGACAGGGGAGGGGTCATAGGGCCCGTAGTTCCAAATGGGGTTAATCGTGAAGAGCGACCCAATCAGCATCAGCACACCAAAGACCAGGAAGAAGAACCCACCGGCCTTGGCGGCAAACACCGGCATGACGGGCGAGCCCACGACGTTGTCGTTGGTGCGACCGGGTCCAGCGAACTGAGTGTGCTTGTTGACCACGAGGAGAACCATGTGTATCGCGAGCGTCGCGATCAGAATGGCAGGCAAGAGCATGATGTGAAGCACATAGAGCCTCGGTATCACAACGGTGCCGGGGAACTCATCGCCAAAGAACAGATACGACATCCACACCCCGACCACAGGGAACGCCTTGATCATCCCGTCGATGATGCGCAAACCGTTTCCGGAGAGCAGGTCGTCGGGGAGGCTGTACCCGGTGAAGCCCTCGGCCATCGCGAGGACGAAGAGTAGGAAGCCGACAACCCAGTTAAGCTCGCGGGGCTTGCGGAAAGCACCCGTGAAGAACACGCGGAGCATGTGGAGGCCAATTGAAGCAATGAACAGCAGTGCCGCCCAGTGGTGGACTTGACGCATGAGCAGCCCGCCGCGAATATCGAACGAGAGGTCCAAGGACGTGTGGTACGCAACCGACATCTCGATGCCCTTGAGCGGCAGGTAGGAGCCGTCGTATTCGACCATGGTCATCGAAGGGTCAAAGAAGAACGTCAGGAAGGTTCCACTGATGAGAATGACGATGAAGCTGTACAAGGCAACTTCACCCAGCATGAACGACCAGTGGTCGGGGAAAATCTTGCGGCCGAGGGCCTTAACAGCAACAGAGGCACTGGTGCGCTCATCCACGTAGTTGGCAGCCCAACCGGTGAACTTCATGCCCCGCCCAGGCGCAGCAGTCTTGTCTTGCACTGTTTGGCTCACAGCTCACGCTCCCAGAAGCTCGGTCCTACAGGTTCAGTGAAATCACTTTGTGCTACTAGATATCCTTCATCATCAATGGTGATAGGAAGCTGTGGAAGAGGACGTGCAGCGGGCCCGAAGATCACTTCACAGTGGTTAGCCACGTCGAACTCGGATTGGTGGCACGGGCACAGAAGGTGATGGGTTTGCTGCTCGTAGAGGGCCACAGGGCAACCCACGTGAGTACAAATCTTTGAGTAGGCAACAATTCCCTGATACGACCAAGATGCACGCTCCGGGGCTTCGTTGAGGACCTCGACGGGAAGACGCATCAGCAAGACAGCGGCCTTCGCTTTTTCCTCAATCTTGTGGTGCTCGAGCTCCGCAAGTCCCTCGGGGATGACATGGAAGGCTGAGCCGATAGTGATTTCAGATGCCTTAATGGGCAAACCACTGGGGTCGCGGGCAAGGCGGACGCCTGGCTCCCACATGGTGTTCTTCATTTTCTTGATGGGGTCTGCCGCTGGAGCGAGGTCCCTAAACAGCGCCACTGCGGGGATTGGAGCGGCAAGAAGGGCACCGATCAGAGTGTTGCGCACAAGCGAGCGCCTAGTGAAGCCCGACTCCTTGTTTGCTTGGCTGAAAATCTCGACGGCTGCATCGCGGGTTTCATCGTCGCCGCGTGTGGGGTGACGCTCTTCGACCAGCTCGTGACCGTGCATGAGCGACTTCGCCCAGTGCACGGCGCCGATGCCGACTCCCAGCAACGCCACGGTGATTCCAAGCCCCACGAAAAGGTTGTTATTGCGCACAGACTGCATGTCACCGGGGATAATCGGAAACAGAGAATACGCCACTGCGGCAAAAACGCTACCAACAATGGAGAGCGCGAAGAAGGTTGCTATGAGGCGCTCGGCCTTCTTCTCTTCCTTGGGGTCGAGGTCTGTAACCCGCTGATGTTCAGGAGCAAGCCCTGGGTTCGCGGGGGTGTTAGAAGACACAACAGCAGTCCCGGGGTCGTTCTCATCCTGTGGCGCAGCCTGCAGGTCCGTTCCCGGTGGCGTAGTGGCCATGACTGTGGTGTTTCCCTTCGTCGTGAGTGTCAGTTAGATCGCGCGGTGAGCCAGATCGCAACGGCAATCAGACCGCCAAGGCCAATCAGCCAAATAAACAGGCCCTCAGAGACGGGTCCAAGGCTGCCGAGTGCGAAGCCACCAACAGAGGGTGTCTCATCCAGATACCGCAGGTAGGTGATGATGTCGTTCTTCTGCTCGGGGGTCAGGTTCATGTCACTAAACACCGGCATGTTCTGAGGGCCAGTCACCATTGCTCCGTAGACGTGAACCGGCTCGAGATCGTTGAGGTGAGGCGCGTATTTGCCCTCCGTCAGGGCCCCACCAGCACCAGCAACGTTGTGACACATTGCGCAGTTGATACGGAACAGCTCGGCACCATTGGCCGCATCACCGTCGCCGGCGTAGTACCGAGGGTCTGGCATTGCGGGCCCGGGCGCCAAAGTGGCAACCCACGCTCCCATCGCGTCAATCTGGGGTTGAGTGAATTGAACGGGTTTGACTTCGGCCTGGGGGCCAGAGGCAGCCATCGGCATCCGACCAGTTCCTACTTGGAAGTCAACCGAGAGAGCCCCCACACCAATGACAGATGGACCTGCGGCGGTGCCCTCACCAAAGAGTCCATGGCAACTGGCGCAGTTCGCCAAGAAGAGCTTCTCGCCCTCTTCGACCAGAGATGCCTGTGATACCGGGGGAGTTTCTGCGTAGGCGATGCCCGCGGTTGTGGCGGCGTAGGCCCCACCGGTCACAAAGAGCGCAATTGCCAAGAGCAGGGCTCCGGCAAAGGGGTGACGGCGACCGATACGACGTGACTGGGGGGACATGTCCGGGTTTTCTTTCTTGTTCGTGGGTTATCGCAAAACGTAGATGACGAGGAACAGGCCAATCCAGACCACGTCGACAAAGTGCCAGTAGTACGACACGACAATCGCACTGGTTGCTTCCCGGTGGGTGAAGACCCGCACGGCATAAGCGCGCCCAATGACAAGGAGGAATGCGATGAGCCCACCGGTGACGTGGAGGCCGTGGAAACCAGTCGTCAGGTAGAACGCTGAGCCATAGGCATCAGAGTTGAGAGCTACACCCTCAGAAATCAAAATCGCATACTCATACACCTGGCCGGCGACGAAGACAGCGCCCATCGCGTAGGTGAGAAAAAACCACTCGATCATGCCCCACTGGGTGGGCTTCCAACCGGTGGCACGTGGCTGCAGACGCTCCGCTGCGAAGACACCAAACTGCGCAGTCACACTGGAGAGCACCAAGATTGTGGTGTTGAACAGTGCGAAGGGGACGTCGAGAAGCGCGGTGTTCGCTTCCCACAGCTCAGGGGATGTGGACCGGAGTGTGAAGTAGATGGCGAAAAGTCCCGCAAAGAACATGACCTCACTTCCCAGCCACACAATTGTGCCCACGGCGACGACGTTAGGTCGGTTCACCACGGGCGCTGAGAAGGAGGAAGTCATCGATGCGCTCGTCACCCTCCCATTATGCCTGATGTCTCTCTGGGATTTTGTCGAGCGACATACCGGAAAGCCTGGGGATAGCATGGTTTTATGACATCCGTCTTCTCCTGGCCCGCCACCCTGAACAGCCTGCTCGAGCGAAAAGATCTCTCGATTGCCGAGGCGGGTAGGGCCATGGAGGCCGTCGTGGCGGGGGAGGCCACTGATTCTCAGATTGCAGCGTTCCTTGTCGCCCTGCGGGCCAAGCCAGAAACGGTTGATGAAGTTGTGGGTTTTCGTGATGCTGCCTTGCGTCACGCCGTTGCATTGCCGATTGATCCGATGGTTCTGGACATTGTGGGCACCGGGGGAGACCCTTACGGAGCAGTAGTCAACGTTTCGTCAATCGCCTCCATCGTGGCGGCTGCGGCAGGCGTGCCAGTCGCAAAGCATGGCAATCGGGCTGCCAGCTCTTCTTCGGGCGCTAGCGACGTTCTGGGAGTGTTGGGAATCAACATCGACGTCGAGCCGGAGCGGGTCGCGGAGATCTTCAACAATGTGGGAATCACCTACGTAAATGCGGCCAAGTTCCATCCGGGCTTCCGCCACGCAGCTACCGCCCGTCGGGAGATTGGTATTCCCACGGTGTTCAATATTCTTGGCCCGCTGTGTAATCCTGCCAGGCCAGAGGCCAGCGCTGTCGGCGTCTCCAATCTGGCACGCGTCCCACAGATGGCCGGTGTGTTCAGGACCAGGGGAGCAACCGCCCTCGTCTATCGCGGCGACGACGGCATCGACAAGATGACGACTACCGGTCACACCCACGTGTGGGAGGTGTCGATGGGTCAGATTCGTGAGCACGACATTAACTCCGCTGAGCTGGGGATTGCCCAGGCTAAGGTCGAGGACCTACTCGGCGACGGGCCAGAGCACAATGCTGAACTAGCCCGCGGCGTGTTGGCCGGCAACGCAGGGCCAGTGCGCGACATTGTGGCGCTCAACGCCGCGGCCGGCTTGGTCGCGTTTGCCTTGGCCGAGGATCCGTCTCAGAGAGAACGTAGTTTGCTGGAGCGTCTTGCAGAGAAACTTGAGCTCGCCTACTTGACTATCGACTCCGGTGCCGCAGCTCAGAAGCTTAGGGATTGGGCCGAGGCGACCCAGTCGGTCTGAGCGGGGAGACGATTCGCCCCGGCCAACTTCGCTAATCTGACATAATATAGATTATCGGATAGAACAACTAAAGACTGAGGCGCGAGACCAGTTCCGGAAGGAATGCCGGTTCGAACGGCGTTGCAGCGGTGGGAATCTCTGTCGCGGAAAACCAACCCCAGTCAGTGACGTCGTGGCGCTCTTCGGGCGTCCAAAACTCGCTGGAGGGTTCAAAGCGTTCAGTGCGAACGAGGAAGTATTCGGCGTGTCCCCTATCGTGGTCCGCCTGGTCCCAGGAGACCTCGAAGTCGTAGAGCCAGACGGGTTGCCCCGCATCCGGGAATGCGCGCCCAGTTTCCTCAAAAAGCTCCCTCAGAGCGGCTTCAGAGTGGGTTTCACCGGGATCAACACCGCCACCGGGGGTTATCCACCGGGAGAACCCCGAGGAATCGGGTGCCATGGTCTTGAACAGCAACACAGCACCGGTGGGGTCCATCAAAAGGATACGACTGGTCTTTCGAAGGCCAGGAAGCGCTGCCATGGCGTGTCCTGGTGTTAGTTGTTGGGCAGGAACGTAGAAACGTCGCCAACCAACCGGGTGTGGTCGGGCGGGATATCATCGACGATTGCGGAGGCCACCTCGGCGGCGAATTCTTCGACGTTGTAGAGCTTGCCGACCTGCTCTTTACGCAACTCAATGACGCCTGGATTAACCCGATTCAGAAGAGTCGCTGTTGCTGTTCCTTCAATCATGTCTCCGGAGACCACCACAAAGTCCACACCCTGAGCGCTCATCCCCTCAATCATGTCGCGGAGCGCGTCTTCCCCAGCGCGTTTAGACAGTGCAACTGGCAGGTACTCGGGCATGGTCTCCACGTCGCGAATGAAGTGCGCCTGGTGACTGGTGACAAAGACAACCCTGGATCTGCTCTCCATGATGGAGAGCGCTGCGCTCAGAAGCCCCACTTGGGCGTCGCGGTTGAGCCTCATGGCGTAGTCCTCGCCCATGCCTGCTTCCATGCCACCAGAGGCGTTTAGCACCAGAATGTCGAGGCCACCCCAGTGGTCTTTAATCTTGGCAATCATGTGAGTTACGCCGATTGGATCAGTGAGGTCGGCGCCTATAGCCATAGCGCTACCACCAGCTGCTTCAATGTCGGCGACAAGCTTTTCTGCTCGGGAGGCTTTGTTGCGGTAGTTGATCGCCACCGAAGCACCTGCTTCCGCCAAATACAGGGCTGTTTGGGCGCCAATTCCCCGGGAGGAGCCAGTCACAAGTGCTCGGGCGCCGCTGAGTTGGCCAGGAAGCAAAGGATTCGTCATCCCCAAATCGTACCCTCCGCTGTTTACCTTCCCGACCTATACTTGCCGACAACACGCCAACCGGAGGTGGTGATTTGTGTCCTATTTCGACGGCCGCACCCCCAGGGTTATTGCCCACCGTGGCTTCTGCGCTGGACATGCCGAGAACACTATCGGTGCCTTCCAGGCAGCCTTGGACGTCGGAGCAGACCTTCTGGAAACCGACGTTCACATCAGCAAAGACGGCCAGGTTATCGTCGCGCACGATACTGATCTGTCCCGAGTCGCGGGGCGGCCGGGCCTGGTCTCCGAGCTCACCGCGGCTGAACTCGCGAGTATTGATTTGGGGTTTGGGCAGGGTTTCCCCACGCTGGTGGAGGTCCTTGAGACTTTTCCTGGAGCGAAATTCAACATCGACCTCAAAGCTCCCGAGGTGGTCGACCCTTTTGTTGATGTTGTCTCCCAGCTGCGGGCGCACGACCGCGTCCTGGTGGCGTCCTTTGACGAGGGGTCACGATCGAGGGCTGTTTCCCGGTTGCCCGGTGTAGTGAGTAGCACCAATTCCACGCAGGTCATCGAGGGGCGCTTGCGGTCGTGGTTGGGTCTCTCTGGGGCAACCTGGAGCATCCCACCTGAAATCCGAGCGGTTCAGGTGCCACCAACCCACTGGGGAATGGCTCTGGTCACCCCAAGCTTTGTGAGAATGGTCCACTCGAAAGATCGTGAAATCCATGTCTGGACCATCAATGACGCCAAAGACATGGACCGTCTGCTCGACATGGGCGTGGATGGCATCATCACCGACCGTTCTGATATTGCTGTGAAGGTGGTGGCTAAGCGACGCGCGCTTCTCTAGCCAGCAACCCTTAGTTGCCCCCGGCGGTAGCGACCGAAGTGGCCGGTTCCCGCAACAATCAGGCCGGCCAGCGTAAAGCCGACCACCCCTAGCTCAATGTTTCTGCCTATCAGGGTGGCCGGGGTTTGATAGGTGGCCAGCGGGACATCCATCACCATGTAACCCTCGGTGTAGGTGGGCAATCGATCGAGCTCAACTCCTGTGGGATCCATGATCGCGCTGGTTCCCACCGTAGAGATGTTCACCACGCTGCGACCCGTTTCGATTGCGCGCATCTTCGCAATTGCTAACTGTTGAACGCTCTGGTCTGTTTGGCCAAAATCAGCGTTGTTGGTGGGAGCAAAAATGATGTCCGCTCCCCCGTCCATCATGGACCAGAGAATCTCGTCATCGACGATGTCGTAACAGATCGCCACTCCCCCAACCGCTCCGGCAACATCGAAGACCGCGTCGCGCTCCCCAAACGAGTAATCCCTCGGGATCATGTCGAAGAGTGGCGGCGCCAAAGGATAGAAGAAGTCACGCGCGGGGAGATATTCGGCGAAGGGAACGGGGTGAATCTTGTCGTACTGATCGCGAACAACGGATTGCCCAAGCTCGTCATCGAAGTCCCACAACAAAATTGTGTTGAACGTTTCTTCCTCTGATTTGGTGATTGTTCCGACAATCAACGGAGCGCCCATTTCCCTGGACACTTCTGTCGCGATTGCCGCGGCTTCCGGGAAACGCAAAGGGTCAATGTCGGAGGCGTTCTCAGGCCACACCACCACGTCCACATCGAGTCCATAGAGCTCTTTCGTGACCAGGTAGTGATCGCGCAGATTGTCACCACGCTCATACTGGGCAAACAATCCGGCATCGGCGTTGCCCTGCACGGCAAGAACTCGCAACGAACCTGAGGTCGTCACCGGATAGGCGGGCCAGACCAGGAGCGCGAGAGCCACAGCTACCCCCAGGCTCGCTCTGGATTCCAGGGGCAGACGTGTCTCGGCCACCAGTGCCACCACCAGTGCTGCGGCCCACGCGAGGAGAAAGCTCATGCCACTCGTACCCACCCACGCCACCAGCGAGGCCAGAGGGCCTTCGGATTGGCTTTGGGAGATGCGACCCCACGCAAAACCGCCAAACGGGAATACTGAAGCGAGCGCCTCTCGGAGCATCCATGCGCCACCGACGAGAGCGGGAACAATGCCCAGTCGCCCGGCAATGGTGTCCCAGTGGCGTGAACCGTAGCGCCAGATCAGGGCAATCAACGCCATCCCCAGGGCAAAGAACAATACTTGGAGGAGGGTGAGAGCAATCCAGGGAACTAGGCCCAAATACACGGTGAGCCACCAAATCATGATTCCGTAGAAGCTGAAGCCGCCGATGGCACCAATAATCAGTGCTTTCCCGAAACCCACACCGCGCACGGAAGTCATCATCACAGCCGTTCCCAGCAGTGTGAGGGGCCACCAATCCCGATCCGGGAACCCGAGATCCATGAGCCACCCGGCCAACACTGCCAGGGTGAGCGCAACCGGAAGAGTCGGCACAAGACCCAAGTATGCGCGGCTGTGGCGCTCGATTAGATTCCTGTCGTTCATCACCCGGAGAGCCTAAATCACGCTGCTGAGAGCCACGATGCCACGAAACACAATTGCCCTGGAGGACTGTGCCACACGCTGCACTGGTCCCTCACCGCTCGAAGCGATCTGGTCGAGGACATCGATGACTTGTTTGCACCAGCGAACGAAGTCCCCGGCGGTGAGCTCGCCCTCCTCGAGGACATCCTCGAGGCGCTCGCCGGAAGCCCAGCGATAGAGCGGTAGAGCCAGTTGTGCCTGCAGGTCGGTGCCCTCGGGGAGCTGGTGCTCGCGCTCCACGGCAGCAAGTTTGGAGCGTTGCCTCCTCGTTTCTGCAAAGGCATGAGGGAATTGGCCACCAGGCATGTCTTTGGGATGGACGGCAGTGTCATCACGGCGTGGTTCATACACCAGCGTTGCCACCACAGCGACAAGTTCCGCTCCGCTGAGCTCGCTCCAGACCTGACGTCTCAAGCACTCCGCAACAAGCAAATCGCGCTCACCATAGATGCGCCGGAGGGTTTCGCCGTGCGGGGTCAGACGGAGTTGTTCTTCCTCGCCTGCCAAATAGCCGGTCTCGATGAGAACCTCAAGAATACGATCGAAGACCACCGAGATAGCTGCCGTCCTGCTCTTGATTTGGCGCCTGATGCGGTCAGTGTCGCGCTCGAGTTTCCACCACCGCTCAGCCCAGCGAGCGTGCGCTTCGCGCTCAGGACAGCCGTGGCAGCTGTGGCGTTTCATGACTGCGCGCAAGCGACTGAGGTCTTTCCCGATCTCGCCGCCGGCCTTCTGGGATTTGCGTTCGCCGTGTTCCCTCTCGAGGTCGCTGAGCTCTCGGCGCAGTCCTGCGTATTCACGGAAATCCCCGAGATGGCACTCGAGCGATTGCGCATAGCCGGCGAGGGACACCTCGTTCTTTCGTACGGTCCGGGCGAGCTCGACGACGTGCCTATCTGCTTGGAACTGGGCAAAGGATGACTCCAATACCCCCCTGGTGCGCTCAACACCGAACTGGGCAATTAGATTGACCGCCATGTTGTAGGTGGGGCTAAAACTCGACTTGAGGGGATAGGAACGCCTGGAGGCCAGTGCCGCAACAGCTTCGGGGTTGATTCCTGGCTGCCAAATGATGACCGAGTGTCCCTCGTCGTCAATCCCCCTCCTTCCGGCACGACCGGTGAGCTGGGTGTATTCCCCCGCGGTGATTGGCACTCGCGCCTCGCCATTGAATTTCTCGAGCTTCTCGAGAACGACCGTGCGAGCTGGCATGTTGATGCCAAGGGCCAGTGTCTCTGTGGCGAACACAACCTTGAGCAATTTGCGGCGGAAAAGCTCCTCGACGGTTTCTTTGAAAATCGGCAACATACCGGCGTGGTGAGCGGCAACGCCGCGGACCACGCCATCAAGCCACGTATGGTAACCAAGCACGCCTTTGTCATCATCGTCGAGGCGTTGGCAACTCTCTTCGACAAAATCAAGAATCTGAGCTTGCTCCTCGTGGCTTGTCAGCTTCACTGATCCTCGCAAGACCTGCGTCACCGCCTGATCGCACCCGGCCCTCGAGAAGATAAAGAAGATGGCCGGTAGTAGGTCATCCCCATCGAGCATGCGGATGACATCAGAGCGATAAACCTTGTGATTCGTCTCCCCGTAGCGGGTGTATCGAGGGGCTCCTCTGGTGCGCCCTCGGCCTGTTGAGTGACGACCCAGCATGTGGGCCATGCTGACGACC
The DNA here is from genome assembly GCA_009704535.1 of Actinomycetota bacterium. Taxonomy (GTDB): domain Bacteria; phylum Actinomycetota; class Actinomycetes; order Actinomycetales; family Microbacteriaceae; genus Pontimonas. The sequence continues at coordinate 6,164 of WLEA01000015.1, read as the reverse complement.
TCCGGATTCACTTCGAGAGAGCTCTTTTTCTTAGCAAAAAGAGGGAGCAGCTTGTGGGCAAACATCATGTGTTGGTGGAGGGGTACGGGGCGATCTTCCGACACGATCACATCGGTGTGCCCGCGGACGGTGTGCAACCAGTCGCCGAATTCCTCAGCGTTGGAGACAGTGGCACTCAAAGAAATCAGTTGAACCCAGGAGGGTAAGTGGATGATGACTTCTTCCCACACCGCGCCGCGGAAGCGGTCTGCGAGGTAGTGGACTTCGTCCATCACGACATAACCGAGGTTCTCCAAGAGAGCGCTATCGGCATAGAGCATGTTGCGCAGTACTTCCGTGGTCATGATGACAACCCGGGCGCCAGGATTAATGCTTGTATCGCCGGTGAGGAGACCGATTTCTGAATACCCGTAGCGCTCAACCAACTCCTGATACTTCTGGTTGGAGAGCGCTTTCATGGGTGCTGTGTAAAACACCTTAACCTGGGGCTGTTGCAGGGCCACGTGGATGGCGAACTCGGCGACGATGGTTTTTCCGGCTCCGGTAGGTGCTGCTACTAAGACGCCCTTACCCGACTCCACGGATTCGCAGGCGTAGATCTGGAACGGGTCTAAATCGAAACTGAGACTGTTGCGAAACTCATCCAGGCGCGGAGAGGTGCGCCTGGCCGCCGCTGCCCGGTATCGCTCTGCGGGGCTTGCCTCAACCATCAGAACCGGTGTCTGCTCCCCTGAGAAGTTTCGCCGCCTTCTTGGCCGCGCGAGCATCGTTAATCCCCGCGATCCCGGCTGCCACAAAATACAGAATGATCATCGGAATCGCCAAGAGAACCATGGAAACCACGTCCGCGGCAGGGGTGGCGAGAGCCGTAAACAGTGCGATGGTGACAATCGCCCACCGCCACCCCTGGATGATGGCCTTGGCGCTCAGAACGCCGATGACGTTGAGGAGGACAAGAAACACCGGGAGCACGAACCCGATTCCCACGGCCACGACAAGTTTGAGGGCAAAATCGAGATAAATCTTGGCACTGAGCAGGGTCGAGGACTGGACCGGTGCGAAACTCGTGAGCAGGACAACAATGTTTGGCAACACCAACCATCCGGCAGTCACTCCGGCGAAAAACAGGGGCACTGAGGCTGCGAGGAACCCGACGGCATAGCGCCGCTCCCGTCGTTTCAGCGCCGGGACAAAAAATGCCCATACCTGGTAAAGCCACACTGGTGCTGCCATCACAATGCCAAGGACCAAAGATATAGCGACCTTGGTATCAAACGCCTCAGTTACGGAGGTGTAGTTGATATCGGCGTCTCTATTGGTCTCGCGGGCGATTTCCATGACGGGTTCGCTCAGGGCGGCCCAGACAGGGTCAGCCAGAAACCAGCCTCCAACAGCTGCCAGAACGATAGACAAGCCGACGATGCCAAGTCGCCGGCGAAGCTCAAGAAGATGCTCTCCCAGGGTCATCCGGCCCTCGGGAGACTTGAAACGGCGGCGAGACTCCGCCACGATTACCGGGTGGGGGCGTCTGGCCCGTCAGACCCCTTGCCACCGGTGGTTGAGCCTTTGGGGTCTTCGCCGCCGCGAACTTCGGTCTTGAAGATTTTGAGTGATTGACCGAGGCTTTTAGCCAAACCGGGAAGTTTTGGGGCACCAAAGAGGAGCAAAACGACGACGAGCACAATCAGGCCAGTCCAGCCACCCAGGTTTCCAGACATAATGTTCCCTTTCAGTTGATGCGGTAGTCACTCTAGCACCGAGGCGCTGATTACCCTCTGGGTTGGTAGGCCAGAAGAGCGTCCTTAGCAAACTCCTTGACGGCCGCCACCGCGGAGCCTGGTGAGACGACCCTCACAAGTGTGGGGTGGGCGGCAGCGAAGCGGGCCAGGGACCTGTAGTGGGCGAAGGGAATCTCCACCCGCAGTGCCCCCTCGCCGGCGGGGTGGCTGAATCCCCGGGGAAGATAGTCGGCAATGACCGGTAGGGCACCCACCGTGGTGTCGACGACTACGGTGATGTCATCATTCGAGGGCTGGAAGAGCTCTGGCGAAATATCGTCAATGAGGGACTCATGGTCGCCCTGCGCGTTCTCGGTGGCTTCCACGCTTTCCATGTGATCAACCCGGAAGGTGCGAAGAGCCTGCCGATGGTGGCACCATGCCCTGACATACCAGGCTGCGTCCCTGGACTCGAGGACGAGGGGGTCAATGATTCTGGTCCCTGTTTCCCCGGCTTTGTTGTGATACACGATGGAGACCGAGACCTTGGTGTCTATAGCGTTATTGAGAATCTGGAGGTGACCCTCAGCGACCGGTTGGGCAATCGCGATTCGATCTGAATAGCCTTGGGAGCTCCCCCGCCTGATTTTGCCAAGCACCTCATCGATGTCACCCCGGCCCGAATAGGCCGGGTGTGCAGCCAGATACTGGAGTCCTGCAATCAGTGCCGACGCTTCGCGGGCCGTGAATCGCGGAGCGTGATCAATCGCCACAGTGTTCCAAAAGGTGATGACGCGTTGTTCCTCAAAGAGGTCCCAGTCGATATCGAAGAGATCGAGGTGAGAATATGCGAGGTTCTCTCCCGGTATTCCGGCACAGGCGATGAGGTGGACTGCTGCAACAATGTCATCCTCGCTGCGCGAAAACTGGCGGGCCGCCTCAGCAACGCTCACTTCGCCCTTGTCCAACACATAGGGCACTAACGCCAGAAACAGCATCAGGTTGTCGGTCGCTCTCGGGCGAGGGCGTTTAGCCATGCGTTCTCACCAGCACTTCAAGATTCGCTATGACTCGGTTGCGAAGCTCCGGTGGGTCGAGCACCACAACATCCGAACCCCAGGACGTTAGCTCATGGGCAAAAACGTCGCCGTCGGTGAAGTGCACTAACAGAAGGTCCTCAGAACTCTGGGTCCCCACACGGGCGCGCAGAGCGCTCGCTGCATCGGTTCCAGGCTTCACCTGCAGGGTGGCGGTGTTTTTTTCGTAGAGCTCGTGCAATTCCTGGAGCGCCCGATCGGCGATGCCAGCGGGTCCCGGGAGCCCAGAGGCCGAGGGCAGCGGGCGCACCGTCGAGACTATGCGCCGTAGTAGGAATGTCCGCTCCTGATTGCTCTGGGAATCATGTCCCATGACGTGCCAGCGGCCCTCGTGGTTGACCAGTGCCCAGGGCGATATGGTTCGGCTGGTCGGAGCGCTCTCGCCGGGTTTGAGATAGGAGAAACTCACCTGGATAGAAGTATCAATTGCTTCACGCAGCGTGGCCAAAGCGGGTTCCCGGGTGCTGAGAATTGGAGCGAAGCCCAGCAACGCTTCATCAACGAGCGCGCCGAGTGACGCGAGCTTGATCTGCGCGGTCTTCGCATCGCGCGAGAGGCTACCTTCTCGCCACACTGCCGCTGCAAGGTTGAGCAGTGCGACATCTCTCGCGCTAAAGACGACGTCCTCGGGAAGGTCGTAGTCGCCCTTAGGGATTCGATAGATCGTGCTCTTGTTGTTGCCATCCTCCTCCGGAGGAATGAGCGCTTCCAGGGGTATACCAAGCTCCCGGAGCGAGTCTTTATCACGCTCAAACCGGCGCTCTATGGTCTCTCGCGCCATACCGGCTTCGGTGTCTTCACGGTAGCCACGCACCGTCGTCAGAATCTGATCTTTCGTGAGCCCCTGACTAGTAGCCATCAGAGCAAGAATGAGGTGGAAAAGTCGATCCTCGGGGTTGACAGTGCTGAGCGAGCTGGCCACGGGCTCATCCTAGGGCGCCAGGCCCAAGAGCAGTATTACTTGCCAATGCCCAGAATGTCGAAGACATACACCAGAGTCGAGCCATCAGGCACACCAGCTGGAGCCTGGCCTGCGGGATAACCAAGACTTGGTGGGACAGACACCAAAACCTGGGAGCCCACGGTCTGGCCAATCAGGGCCTGGGCAAGCCCCGGGATGACACCAACACCATCCCCAGCGGTAAACGTGTCGCGAGCGACCAGTGTCAAAGGAATACCCTGCTCGAAGCTCGTGTTGAAGATCTCGCGGGTGTTCCATACGGCCCCCGTGAAGTGCGTGGTGACGAAGTCGCCTTCCTGGATGGCGACTCCATCGCCTTGCTTAAGAACCGAAACTCGCAACTCCGTGGGAATGGGCGCGTTCGGGAAGCTCAGGCCGTGGACACCCTCGTCGGTCTGAACCACGGTGGGTAATCCCGACTGCGGAAGGCGTGCACTGCCATTGGCCTTGGTGGGGTATGTCTGGTGGACATCAACGACTAGAACGATGGTGGAGTCATTGGTGATGAGCTCATCGCCCTCAATCGGACCGAAAACGTCCTCCACGGTCGTGGTCACAACAACCTGAGAGCCTGGTTTCTGGCACTCCAAGACGGCGGAGAAAACGTCCTCGGACGCGGCGTCGATGACGCGACGAACGGGGTTTCCTGGCTGGTAGTCCGAGCCAGTCAGGTACTCGCCAGTGGAGCCTAGGAAGATCCTGAGATCAAAGTCGACGAATCCGGCGACCCGGGCGGGTTCTCCCTGGCCGGGGTGGACGACGTTTAGTTCCCGACCGGTGGTCTTGAGCGGTGTGGGGAAGGACGCCTCGGCCACGCCATCATCGGTCGTGGCAACGTCCACCAGAGCCGACGCTCTGCCGGGCTGGTAGGGAGACTCGCACTGCTCGGGAAACGAGGCGGCAACGCCGCCAACGATAGCTACACCGGCGGCAAGGACAACGATGGAGGCAACGGCCACAGAAACTTTAGACATAGTGCCCCCAGTCTATCGAGCCCTCCTGTGCTTAGGGTGATTCAGAGCGGTCCGCCCGTTGCTTCGCCTGGCGCAGAGTTTTCCGAATGGTTTTGTCGTTTGCTGATCGCTGCCCGGTCGCACCCGGTGTCCACGCTTCGATATCGTCCACGGAATACTCGGGCTTGGTGTGGTGGCGTTTTGTGGGGGGAATTTCTACTCCCGGCGCCACGATTCTGGTGGTCATGACAAACCCGGTGTGGCCAATCATTCGGTGTTCGGGACGAACCGCAAGCCCTTCCACATGCCAGGGGCGCACGAGAACTTCCTCCGAGACGCACGGTGTGAAACGTCCGTTATCGCGGAGGGCTTCGACAACCCTAGAGAGTTGTGTTGCTGTGGCCACATAGACGGCTAGTACTCCCCCGGGCTCGAGCACATGGGCAACAGCATCGACGCACTCCCACGGTGCCAACATGTCAAGAATCACGCGGTCAACACTCATCGCCGGCAGTGACATCGCAACGTCCTGCACATCACCCACCCGGCAGTCCCAGTGGGATGGCGCACCGCCAAAGAAGGTCGTGATGTTGGCTGCTGCAATCTCAGCGAACTCTTCTCTGCGTTCAACAGAGAGCACTGTGCCCGACTCTCCCACGGCTCTGAGTAATGACAGCGTCAACGCACCCGAGCCCACTCCTGCCTCCAACACGCGGTGCCCGGGTGCCACGTCGGCAACGGCCACAATATGCGCGGAGTCTTTGGGGTAAATGATGGCGGCACCACGCGCCATGGAGAGAACAAAGTCTCCAAGCAGTGGTCGAAGCGCCAAGTAGGGCACACCATTGCTCGTGGTAATTACGGAACCTTCTGGTTTGCCAAGCACATCATCGTGGGCGAGGGGGCCTTTATGGGTGTGGTAGTGACCCCCAGCCTCCAGGGTGATGGTGTGGAGCTTGCCCTTGGGGCCGCGCAGTTGCACATGATCACCCAGGACAAAGGGGCCCCGGCGAACTTTCACGGGGCGGTTTCTCTTCTATGGGAGCGCCACGTCTCGGCCAAGCTCTCCAAGCCCCGGCCTTCCAGAGAATCCCAGAGTTCATGGGCGTAATCTCTGGCAATCTCCACGTGAAGTGGGATCCCGATGGTGACGGCACCGGCGGAGAACGCACTGGCTGCGCCGTAGCTGGAGTCCTCGAGCGCGACGCAGTCGCCAATGGCCACGCCCAGTGCGAGAGCACCCTTCAAATACGCCTCGGGGTTTGGCTTGGGCTCGCTGACATCATCGCCAGCCACAATCGCACGGAAAACGGGCTGTCCCATTTCCCGAGCTACGGCGTGCGCGAGGGCTTCAGCATTCATTCGCAGAGACATGGTGACCAGAGCACAGGGAATATCAGCGTCGAGCAACTCCCTAAAAAGCTCACGGACGCCT